>CAYYVH010000218.1:0-7076 GCA_964475075.1 uncultured Anaerolineales bacterium
ATGCCTGTGCCCTCGCGGCCTGAGCGGCCATCCACAGTTTTGCGCCTGGCCCCCTTTTGAAGAGGTCGCCAACCCGAGGTCTGTCAGCAACCGTCGGAGGCTCAGCCGCCGTGATCACCGACGCCAAGGGCCTCTGCGGCGACAACGAAAGGAAGGAAGGTCGCATTCTTCTCCAGGGAATTGGTCGGCGTAGGTGTTGGCCGGGGCCCCTCAGCAAGGCGCAAGGTAACCAGGCCGCCGTCGTCGGCCGCCAGGAAAACCAGGTCGTCGATTACGCTGATGTCACGCGCCCGACCGGGCACCCTTAGTTGGTCCATTACCCGCATATCGGTCGAATCCGAGACATCAATAGCGTACACACCGGTTGCGGTGCTGTCGGAGGACAGGACGGAGTCTGGGCCGAATGCCACATAGGCGCGCCCCTGACGGTCAATTGAGATTGCCAAAGCCCCTTCCCGGAGGGAAAGGAACCCTACATCGCGGGGCAGGGCGGGGTTAGACACATCGAGTACTCGGACCCCCGACGGCGAAGCGATATAAGCATACCGCCCCATGACGGCAATATCATTAACATAGTCCGGTGTCTCGGAGGCCCCGACTTCGCGAGGCTGTAAAGGGTCACTGATGTCAAACAGCCGCACGAGGGTTGCATTACCGACGTATAGTGTGTCACCGGCAAGTGTGATGTTTCCGGCCCCGCCATTGGGTAAGGCTAGCGACCACACCTCGTGCGGCGCGGAAGGGTCTCGAGCGTCGAATACCCGAAGTCCTCCGCCGGCGATTCCGGCGCGGCTGGCTACGAATACGTATCCCCTATCGGAGGCGAGGCGGTACAGACCGTCGTATACGTTCGAACCGTGCGCTCTCCCCACGATGTGTGGCACCTTGGGGTCACGGACATCAACGACATGCAGCGACGAGGTCTCGGCGTAGATACTGTCCTTAATAGATGCGTACAGCTGCCCGCTTGGTGAACTCGCAGGCAGTGCCACGTGGATGGCCTCGTTGTTGTCAATGACTCCGGGGTCAATGATACCCGTGAGGACCGGTCGGGTCGGCGAGTTAACATCGACCACAGACAGGCCGCCCCAACCCGCTGCAACGTACGCCTGTCCACCGGACACGGCCACCGATTTCGGGGGCCCTGGGGTATGAAAAGAATTGATGATTTCGCTGTTCTGAAGATTGTCGAAGTCCACACGGATAATGCGAAAGCCACGCTCTCGCACCGCGGCAAATACGTATCCGTCTTCCGTAAAGACACCTGAGACATGATCCGCCACATGCATATACAGCCCGGAGTTGTCGCCTGCCTCCAGGTCAATGACTGCAAGTCCGCCGAACCACGGGTGTGTTCCGCTGGACGCCACGTATGCATACCTATTCCCAATGGCCACGCCGACTGCTGGTCCGGCGCGTGGAGGAATTGTGTTAACGTTGTATCTCTTGACGACACGTGGCGAACGCGGGTTTTGAATGTCGATGGCGAAGAGCGTGTTGGCCATGGCAACATACGCCCTGCCCTCGGCCACCGCAATGGCAGCGTCCCTAACCCCCGTGGCCAGCCTTCCGTCCTCGCCGGTATCTACGATCTCCATGTTGGCGGGGTTCTGTACATCGACCACTCGTAGTCGCCCATAGGTAGAGTTGCCTACTTGTTCAAGGTCCACGACAAAGGCGTGGGCGCCCGCCACGGCAACGTCCAAGGCATAACTGGTTTGAGACAGGGCCAACGTACCGAGTTCTTGCGGGCGCGCCGGGCTGCGAACATCGATGACCCGTAAGCCTTCCGTCGCCAGCAGGACGTACGCGAGGCCTTCCGCTAGCGCAATGCGCACGGCCTCGCCGTGCAGTGCCAGCCCGGCGATGGTCTTCGGCTCGTTTTGATCGCTGGCGTCAATTACCCAGAGGCCGCCCTCGCCGACCGCGGCGTAGGCGATACCATTCGCAACAGCAACGTCTCGAACGATTCCCGGAAATGGTTGCGTCTCTCCCACCTTCCTCAGAGAGAGCGGGTCTTGCGCGTCAATAATGACAAGCCGGGGGCCGGCGCCTATGAAGACGTATCCCCCCTCGACGGCAAGGGTTCTTGTCTCCCCGCCCGTCTGGGCCAAGAACTTGAGGTGCGCATTGGAATTCGTGTGCTTCAGCGCGTTGTCACCGAGGGGGTTGGCCAGCGCCGTCGCTACGGCGAGCACCGAACACACTGCCACTGAAGTTGGTCGAGGGAGCGTTCGGAGACTCATAGTCGCGAGAGAATCCTTGAGCCACAGACTGAACCTCGTTGGGGTGGGTCATAGAGACGCGAGACGCGCCCCCGCGAGAGCTTCACGGATTTCCTCAACGGCCCCGCCTCGTACGTTCGACAGACCAGGTGGTGGCACAGAATCCTGCGGACGCGTGCATATGTGCGCGGTGCCGTGCTAGCACTACAATTGTAAGCACGACTCAAGCCGGGCATGGCGGCGGCGGATGTGATAGTAGCGAGGGACGGCTTGGTGCCGCCGTCGCCATCGAGACCACGCCAGCACCCCGTCCATAGGACGGACGATTGTCAATATCAGTCGGCACAGTAACCGGCGAATCTCTGGCACGCTCAGGGGCACTAGAGCCCCCGGCTGGCCTTGAAGGCCGCCATCGTCGTTTTGGGACGGGGGCTCGTCGCCTTTTTTTGCCGCCCGGTGCGCCGCGTCGCCTGCCGACTTGGTGACCGCCAGGTAGACGTGCGCCAGGCAGGAGAGCGTGGTGTGGCGGTACCAGCCGGACCAACTGCGGACTTCGTAGTCATCGAGCCCCGCCTCGCCCTTGGCTTCCTCGATGTCGGTCTCGATGGTCCAGTGGCAGCCGGCCACGTGTACCAGGGTGGCCAGCTCAGTGCCATCGGGATAGTAGCACCGGTGGACCTTCAGCTCGGCCGGGTCAGTGATGCTCCGCTGGATCAACAACCCTCGTCGCCAGCCCCGGCGGGGGAAGGTCGACAGGGCCACCAGTTGCCAGTCGTACCAGCGCGGCCCCTGGCTGCCCTCGCCCGCGCTCAGGCGCTGCCAGTTACTCTCCGGCAGGTCGGCGATGACGTCGCGCAACGGCCGGAAGCTCAGACCGATCGGCACGTGTGCATCATTGACGCTGGTCCCCAGGACATAGCCCGTCGGCTGGGCTTCCAGCCACTCCCGGACCCCCCCCTTGTCACCGTACACGCTGTCGCCGACCGTCCAGCGCGCCGGCACCCCTTCGGCCAGTGCTCGCTGCAACATCGAGCGGGCCAGCTCCGGTTTGGTGCGGAACCCCACTGTCTCGGGCACGCCCACCTTGTCGCAGCGTTGGCGGTCGTCCGTCCAGCTCTTCGGCAGGTACAGCTCCCGGTCCAGCAGCGCTCGGCCGCGCTGGCTGACGTAGCCCAGGAACACCCCGATCTGGCAGTTCTCCACCCGACCGGCCGTACCGCTGTATTGGCGCTGCACACGCACCGAGTGCCGCCCCTTCTTGAGGAAGCCCGTCTCGTCAATCACCAACACGCCCTCGCGATCACCCAGCTGCTCGATGACGTAGCATCGCGTCTCCCGGGCGAGGGCGTCCGGATCCCAGCGGCCGCGATACAGGAACTGCTGCATGGCGTAGGGGGTGTCTTCGCCCGCCTCCTCTGCCAGCTGCCAGCTGTTCTTGCGCTCGACATTGCCCAGCAGTCCCCGGATGTACAGGGCCAGCCGGTCGCGCCCACAGCGGTTGGCGAAGACCGGCCCCATCCGGGCAAGCATCTCCTCCAGCCGCCTCTGCCATTCCTCGATCTGGTCCATACCCACCGTCCTCTCTGTGCTCGGGACGGTGATTATACCACGTTACAACTGTAGAACTAGGGGCACTCGGGTGCGTCGGCGAGGATACGGTGGTGAACCGAAACGACCCTAAGTTCGGGAGTCTCGCCATATGTGGACACCCACCCGTCATAGAAGTTGGGGCCCGTGGTGCCGCAACGGTCGAAAACGTCCTGCAGATTGTTGTTCCTAATAAGGCTGTACATACGGATCATCACGTCATCCATTTCGTCTAGCGCGCCCGGTACGCACCCGTCCATTTCGTCTTGTCCGGTGTCTTCCAGGTCCATGAACCACGCGCCAGTTTCTCGATATCCAGTGTGCGGGCTGCAAGGGAACGGATTGCCCCGATAGTCGTCTAGGTAGTCTACCCAGCCATACGTTCCGCCATCCCGGAAACCACCAGACTCCCCCGCCTCTCCGTAAGAACCTTCCATTTCCGCAGCAAAGAAATCGGCAAAACCCTCGCTCAACCTCTTTGCGCCGGAACCTTGAAGGGCCACAGTTCGGTGGACATGGTGAAAGTACTCGTGGGCGATGAGAATCTGGCTCCAGTCATGAGCCTCCCCTGGATCCCACCCAAAGGCCCCCTTGGCCCCTTGTGGGTCTCCCGGCGCAGTATAGGTGGGCGCAAGGAAAGGGGCACCGTAGAAGAAGTACAGCGGGAACCCGAACCTATTGATCCGGTTGTGGATGTTCTCTGCTGTGTGATCGCCGGCGGCCATGAACTTACGGATGTCGACGGCTATGAAGGAGGTGAGGAACAACGGCCGGGTCGCGTCCTCCTTGTCGACGCCGTGGTCGACGGCAGCATACCAGACCGAACATGGACATTGTTGGCCTGGTTCACAAGGGGGTATTGGACCAACGGGCCCGGTGCCATACACCCTCTCAAGTTCGGACGTTTGACCTGCGTATCCGTCTCCTCCGGTATGGTGGAGTGTTGCTATCGAGAACTCGTCCCACTGTAGTGGGTCTCCCCACTCGACGGTATCGGCGCTGGCGACCTCGATCCATAGGCCTGGGGTTCTTCCAGGAGGGAATAGGATCTGGTTTGCCGGTATGCAGAGGTTGAAATTGCCACGATCATCGGTCAGAGTTCGGCCCAAATCAACCCAGTAGGAATTGTTTGGCGGAGGAGGCCCAGGAGGATAGAACGGATTTCGATACTGTTTGAGTACTCGAATTCGAAGATCTCCGCCGACGTAATCCTTGGGCAGGGGAGAGACCTCGTTGCCCATACCCGTCTCACGACCCTTCAAGTTGACATGGCCTTTGAGTCGGAACTGGGGAGTCGTAACACCTCCGGGCGCGACAATCGGAGGGCAACATTCGGCATTGGACGGTGTGCCATTGAGGCTATCGGCCGCCTCGAATTTGAGGGGCACGGGGTATCGGCTGCCGGCATGGATTCCGTCGCCCACGCCTTCGTCGAGAATTAACTGTGACAATTCGCCAAGCCATCCCTCGCCGTCTGTGTTAATGCCCCCGTCGTGCTCCAGCAGGTAGTCCATGAAGCCTGCTTGGTTCAAGCCTTCATCGAGATCGAGGTTGATTGTCGTCGACCAGCTCCACGATGCCGCGTCTGGTTGGACTAGATAGTCGCGAGCGATTAAGCCGTCTGGGGCCAAGGCTTCCGCGAAGGTCGCCTCGCCCTCCAGAACGGTCCAGTCTTGCGGAAAGGCCACGGTGCCACTATATGACACGGTTGCGCCCAAGGTATTGCTTATAAGTAGCGTCGCGCTGACCGGAATCCCAGCCTCTGGCGGCGCGGAAAAATGAAACCCGACCGCAAGCGGCTTCATCCAGGTCGGCTGGGAGACAGGCCCCGCTACTGGTGTTAGTGTCCCGTCTTCGGCGACCTCATATAGCTGTATATCCGTAGCGGTCGCGACATCGCGCGCCCGCGGACGAGCCGTTGCCACGTCTCCGGAGGGCCCCCCGCCTTGAGCCACTAATGCCCACAAGGAAACCCGTACCGGCAGGTAGGGATACGTAGCCGTAATATCTCTGGCGGCGGCACTAATCGAGTCGTATAGGTCCGAGGGGCCCGTCGGCGTGACCGTGAGGGTGAAAGTCTCCGTAACGCCAGTGGTGGGCGTCAGCTGCCATGAGGCGGTTATCTCTTCAAGATCGACGGACTCTTCGATTGTGAACCCCTCCGGGGTCCCGCCATTTATCTCGTAGTAGTCTGGTACCGTCACGGTATATTCCGTGAGGCCGGTCTCTGTGATTGCGGAGGCCGCGAAGGTAAGTGTGGACGCTGCGCCCTGCGTTGGAGCGGGCGACATCGACAGGTCTACAGCATAGCTATGGAAATCAGAGAGGCCGCACCCCTCTTCTCCACCACCGGTGGCAACCGCGGGAAGTGAGGTTATTGCCCCGAGAACGACCAACCCGATGGCGAGCAACGCGAGAAGGGCAAATACAGACAGGGTTGCGTTCATGATATGCTGACGGCGGGGGAAGGAGGAAACGATTCACTCCTTGTCAGGCCTGTGATGTTGGCGGTATTCTGTCACTGTCCCACCACCCATATTGTACCACAACAACCTGACCCCGTCAACGGCGTGACGAGCGGAGAGGCATGGGCGCATTTAGAAGTTCGGGGAGGGCATGAAGAGCTGGTCAAAGCGGCCGTTGACCCAGGCGAGCCGGAGATGGAGCAGGTGGTTGAAGCCAACCTCGCTCCACCGCATGCCCACACCCTTGAAGCGCTGCTGGATCAACCACTTGCAGGCGCTCTCGATCATGCCGCTGCCGATGGGTAGGCCCAGTGCCTTGCAGCGCTCGTAGTCCAGGTGGTCGCGATGGGCCGACAGATAGGCATGGACGTTGCTGATGATGTGGCGCGCACCAGGGGACAAGTCGTCGGCCGACAGGAGCTCGGCCAGCTCGGCGGCGACGTGAGCGGCCTGGCCGTGGCGGAGCCGATGGCGCAGAGCGGTGAAGTACTGCTCAGCCCGCCACACCCACGGGAAGCGCGCGGCGGCCGCCTTCCAGAGGTGCCCGGCGGCGTGGTAGAAGTCCAGCGTTCCGACCGCCAGGCCGGTGAAGTACTCGTCGTACAGGCGCCACAGACCGCGGGCGCCGTCGCTGACCCACGCCACCTGCGGTGCTTCGCCGACCCCCTGGCGGAGCGCTTCCAGCGACGGGTGCAGCGCAGAGTTGTTGTTCGCCCGGGCGGGGTGAACGGTTGCCAGCAGATTTAAGGATAGATAACATGAGAAGGCCAGCTCCCCGGGAACGCAGTATCCTTGGGAC
>CAYYVH010000219.1:0-7074 GCA_964475075.1 uncultured Anaerolineales bacterium
GACGGCTGACGGCGTGCGCGCGCGTGGCCAGAACGAGCGCCGCGCAGAGGGCGGCTGCGGGGGCGGTGCAGAGGGCCGCCGGCTCGCCCACGCCCTGGGCGGGGGGAACGTCCGGCAGTTGGGACCGGGCCTCGTCGACGTACTCCATGTTGGTCAGAACGAAAACGCGCTCCGGCGGAACGAGCGGCGCCAACCGCGCGATGGTGGCCTGTAGCATGGAGCCCCCCTCGATCAGGGAAAGCAGCTGCTTCGGCCGCCGTTGACGCGAGAAGGGCCACAGGCGGGTACCGCTGCCGCCGGCCAATATGAGGGCGTAGAGAGTCATCCCGTGGCGATCCATCGCATCCCCCCCGTGTGTTGGGCCAACCCCTTGAGTTCCATGAGCGACAGAGCCCGAGTGACGGCGGCACTGTCCAGACCAGTGGCCCGACCCAGCGCGTCGATGTGAAGGGGCTCGGCGCCCAGGCTGCCCAGTAACATGTCCTCGATCGGATCGGCTGGCAAGGTGTGCCGCACCGTTTCCTGCACCTCTACCTGTGTCAGGTCCAACGCCGTCAGCACGTCGTCGGCCGAGAGGGCGACGCCGGCGCCGGCCCCCAGCAGGGCGTTGGCGCCGGCGCAGCCGGGCTGGAAGATCGACCCCGGAACGGCAAACACGTCGCGGCCCTGGTCCAGGGCGTAGCGAGCGGTGATCAGCGCGCCGCTCTTCACGCCCGCCTCGACGACCACGGTGGCCAGACTCAGGCCACTGATGATGCGGTTGCGGGCCGGAAAATTGCCGGCCTCGGGCTGTGTGCCCAGCGGGTACTCGCTGACCAGGGCGCCGTGGCGGGCGATCCGGGCCCTCAACGATCGATTGCGGCCCGGATAGGCCACGTCCAACCCGCACCCGAGGACGGCCGTCGTGTTTCCCCCTGCATCCAGGGCGGCGCCATGGGCAACGCTATCGATGCCCAGGGCCAGCCCGGAAACGATGGTGACACCGGCCGCGGCCAGGTCACCGGCCAGCTTCCGCGCCGCGAGGCGTCCGTACTCACTCGCCCGCCGCGTACCGACCACTGCCACACCGCGTGTCTCCAAGAGCCCTGCGTCCCCCAATACGTACAACACGAAAGGGGCATACGGAATCGTGCGCAGGCGCTTTGGGTAGGCCGAATCGTGGCGGATGATCACCCGCGCACCGAGGTCCGAGATGCGGGCGAGCGTGGCATCGAGATCCAGTGCCGACCGGACGCCAAGCAGGGATTCCAGGCTGCGGCGGTCCAGGATCTGCCGCAGCTCGCGCTCCGGTGCGTGCCATGCAGCAGCCACGCTGCCGAAGTGGTTCAGGAGTGCCGCCATACGTGCCGGGCCGACCCCTGGCACATGACTGAAGGCCACCCAGTGGCGGACGGATTTGTCGGGCTGGGACATCGCAACCTGCCTTGAGATACGCGGTAGGGGGCTAGACCTGGTGCGGTGTTGCCGGCAGGGCAGTGACAGGCGGCATGCCGGTCAAGACGCCATGCTCAGACACAAAGAACACCCCGCTCCTCCAGGTAGCGTGGGTGGCGTCGTAAATAGTAGCGGCCAGGTTGGGCTCTGTCAACATGAGTGCGCGCGGCCAGTGTTGTGCGCCGGGCCCGTCTGGGTGATAATGGGTTGAGGACGGGCGCAGTGTATGGTACGGGAGAAGGCGATGGCATATCAGCCGATTGAGGACTACGGTATCATTGGCGACATGCACACGGCGGCCCTCGTGGGCAGGAACGGGTCGATTGACTGGTACTGCTTTCCGCACTTCGATTCACCCAGCGTCTTCGCGGCAATCCTCGATGAGCGCAAGGGTGGGCGATTCGAGATAGCACCCGCCCACGCGGATGCGACCACGAAACAGCTCTACTGGCCGGATACGAACGTGCTGATCACGCGGTTCCTCACCGCGGAGGGTGTCGGGGAGGTCGCTGATTTCATGCCGGTCGGGGTGCCCGAGGACGGTCATGGATACCACTACCTGATACGCCGCGTCAGCGTGGTTCGCGGCTCGATGACCTTTCGGTTGGCGTGCCACCCGGCCTTCAACTACGCGCGGGACGAGCACACGGTCGATATCGCAGACGAGGGGGCGAGCTTTCATTCGCCCGGGCTCAACCTGGGGCTCTCGACACGGGTTCCGGTGCGCCCGGACGGAACCGGAATCGGCGCCGAGTTCACGCTGTGCGCAGGGCAGATGGCGGTCTTCGCGCTGCACGAGATCGATCCGGTGTCCGGTTGTGGCCCCTTGCTGTCCGAGCAGGAGGTCGACCGGTTATTTGCGCAGACGGTGGCGTACTGGCGCCGCTGGCTCCGGCAGTGCACCTACTCGGGACGCTGGCGCGAGATGGTCCATCGGTCGGCACTCGTTCTCAAGCTGCTCACCTTCGAGCCCACAGGAGCGATCGTGGCCTCGCCAACCTGCAGTCTGCCCGAGGCGATCGGTGGCGAGCGCAATTGGGACTACCGTTATACATGGGTTCGGGATGCAGCATTCACACTGTACGCGCTGCTGCGAATCGGATTCACCGGGGAAGCGGCCCGTTTCATGGATTGGCTGGAGGCACGCAGCAATGAGCTGAACCCTGACGGGTCGCTGCAGGTCATGTACGGGATCGATGGCCGCCATGAGCTGTCGGAGGCGAACCTGGATCATCTCGAGGGCTACAAGGGCTCGCGTCCGGTCAGGGTCGGCAACGGCGCTTTCGGCCAACTGCAGCTCGACATCTACGGCGAGTTGATGGACTCGGTCTACCTCTCCAACAAGTACGGGACGCCGATATCGTATGATCTGTGGACTCAGCTCAGGCGGCTCCTCGGCTGGGTCTGCGACAACTGGCAGCGCAAGGACGAGGGCATCTGGGAGGTTCGTGGTGGACGGCAACACTTCGTGTATTCGAAGCTCATGTGTTGGGTTGCCCTCGACCGTGGGTTGCGCCTGGCGGCCAAGCGCTCGTTCCCGGCCGATCGGGCGCTGTGGTTGGAGAATAGGGACCGGATCTACGAGGACATCATGACCCGGGGGTGGGATGGCGAGCGCGGTGCGTTCGTACAGCACTACGGTGGCGAGAACCTGGATGCCGCCAACCTGATCATGCCCCTCGTGTTCTTCCTGTCCCCGACCGATCCCAGAATGCTCGGTACGTTGGATGCCATCAACCGCTCGCCGGCGAACGGCGGACTGGTTTCCAACAGCCTCGTATATCGCTACGACGTGGAGGAGACGGAGGACGGCCTCGCAGGTGGGGAGGGCACGTTCAACAGCTGCACGTTCTGGTTGGTGGAGGCGCTGACCCGTGCCGGGCGGGTCGACCGCATCCGCCTGGAGGAAGCGCGGCAGGTATTCGAGCGGATGCTCGGCTACGCCAACCACCTGGGCCTGTATGCCGAGGAGACGGGGCCCTGCGGCGAGGCGCTCGGGAACTTCCCTCAGGCTTTGACGCACCTGGCTCTGATCAGTGCCGCGTTCAACCTCGACCGTGCGCTCGGGGCTCGGCCATAACGCATCGCGAGCCGGTCGGTACGGTCGGCCCAGCTACGTCACGGCCCCACGCAGGTCGGCCAGCCGGACCAACAGGTCGGCAACCTCGGAGGGGCCACCGACCCGATGCGCCGCCACCGTGGGGCCGGGACCGACCTTTACGGCGACATCTCGGGGGCCGAGCTTGCGAAAAGCATCCTCGTCCGTGCGATCATCGCCAATGAACACGATCTGGGTGGCGCCCAGTTCGGCACGGAGGGCCGCCAACGCATCGCCCTTGTCACCTTCGACGGCCAGCAACTCGACCACTTTCTTTCCTCGCCGTCGCCGGGCCCTTGCCAGGGGCGCTCGCGACCACGCCCTTCGCAGGCGCCGGAGAGCCTCGGCGGCGACCTCACGCGACGCGGTGCGGTAGTGCAGGGTCGAGGATGCTACTTTGTGCTCGGTGGCCAAACCTGCCAGACCTTCCGCCGCTGCATCCACCGCCGCGCGAATCGTGGCGACCAGGGCGTGTTGCTCTGCCGTCAGGCCTCCGACGGACTCGGGGGCGAACTCCGCCCCGTGGCTGCCGACGAGCAGGACGCCGTCCTCCGCCGGTCCCAGCCGGGCCGCCAGGTCGGAGAGGGCTCGACCGCTAATTACCGCCACGTGCGTCCGGGGCTGGCCGGACAATGCTGCCAAGGCACGAAGGGAGCGGGGTGTGGCCCTCGCGTCGGGTGGGCTGTCGACGATTGGCGCCAAGGTGCCGTCGAAGTCTACGGCCACCAGGAGGACGGGAGCAGAGGCCAGGCCGGCGAGGGCGTCCTCAAGGGGTGGCATCGATGGCTTCAAGGGCTTGGTGCGCCCAGTGATAGACGTCGTGGTTGAACACCTGACGGCGCATGGGCCGCATGCGGCGGCGCTGTTCCGCAAGATCCATGGCAACAGCCTGCCCCAGCGCAGCGGCCATGCCGTCCAGGTCGTGCGGATTGACCAGCACGGCCCGCGCCAGCTCGTGGGATGCTCCGGCGAATTCGGATAGCACGAGCACTCCGTCGTCCTGTACCCGGCAGGCCACGTACTCCTTCGCAACGAGGTTCATCCCATCGCGGAGTGGCGTCACAGCCATGACGTCGGCCGCTCGGTAAAAGGCGATGAGCTGCTTGCGGGCCAGACTGGTGTAGCGGTAATAAACCGGCTGCTGCCCCAGATGGGCGTGCTTGCCGTTTATCCGCCCGGCCAGATGCTCGATGGCGTGCCGCATTTCTGCATAACCCGCCACGTTCTCCCGGCTGGGCACGGCGAACTGTACGAACACGGTCTGCTGCGCCAGTTCGGGCTTGCGGTCGAGGACCGTCTCCACGGCACGCAGGCGGCTCTCGATTCCCTTGGTGTAATCGAGCCGGTCCACGCCCAGTACGATCTTGCGCCGGCCCATCTGCTGGAAGATGGTGCCGGTGAGCTGCTCCAGCTCCGGCGTGGTGGCGTCCTCGGCGAAGGATCGAGCGTCGATGGAAATGGGGAATGCTTCCGCTCGCGTGGACCGGTCGCCCAGCTCGATGATCGGGCCCCGGGTGCGGGCCCCAAGGTAGCGGTGGGTGGCGGCGCGGAAGTTGCGCTGGTCGTAGACGGTCTGGAACCCGATCGAACCCGCGCCCAGCATACCCTGGAGCACATCCCGCCGCCAGGGCAGCTGAGCAAAGAGCTCCTCGGGAGGGAAGGGGATGTGAAGGAAGAAGCCAATCCTGAGGTCCGGCCTGAGCGCTCGCAGCATGTCAGGGACAAGGCTCAGGTGGTAATCGTGAACCCAGACGGCACCGCCGGTGGGTGCGGCCTGGGCGACGGCGCGGGCAAAGCGTCCGTTGACCCGGTGGTAGGCGTTCCACCAGTGGCGGTGGTACTGGGGCACATGGATGTTGTCGTGATATAGGGGCCACAGGGTGCCGTTGGCGAAGCCCTCGTAGTAGTTCTCGAAGTCCCCCTCGTCCAGGCGGACTGGCACCAACATGAGGTCGTCACTCGTGAACGGCTCAGGGGTAAGTCCTTGTTCGCCCGTCCAGCCCACCCAGATGCCGCCACGCTCCTGCAGGACGGGGCGCAGTGCCGTCACCAAGCCGCCGGGGGCAACGGTCCAACCATCCTCCCACCGTTCAACGGGCAGGCGGTTGGCCACAACGGTCAACACGTTTTGACCTGGCTTGTCGGTAATCATCATCGATGCGTTAGGGCTTGTCAGCCAAAAATTCCGGCAATTCGGCCGCCGCTGCATCCGGCAGGGCTACTCGCTGCTCCTCGGGAATAGCACTGTGGCTATGCCCTCGTCGCGTCGAGCCCCCTTGCCGTCGCATCGGCGCCCTCGGTTGCACGGTCTTATTAGTTGACAAGCCCTTAGGTTAGTCGTTCAACCGGGGGGCGCAAGTCCTCTCCCTGCCCCCCCTTCTCGATCACCATCAGATGAGAGAGCCCGAAGCGGCCGAGCGGCGTGCCCTCCAACGCATATGAGACGCGCCTGAGCAGTTGGCCGAGGCGGGGGTGACGGCCTGCGAGCTTGTCATAACCAGGAAACACCTGGTCGTGGGCCACAATCCGGGCCGGTAGGCCGTCGACGAGCGCGCGAAGGGCGCCGGCCGTGTACACGCGCACGTGTGGCGCCACGCGGTTGCGCAGGGGATCGGGGAGGTAGTTGACCAGGGGGATGTTGCCGAAGCGGTAGCGGCCACGCCACATCAGGCCGTGCGTCTCGAATGGCCAGAAACGGTTGGGAGCGAAGACCAATGCCCGCCCGCCCGGACCCAATACCCGCACTGCTTCGCGGGTACTCGCGCGGTCGTCTGCAACATGTTCCAGGACCTCGTGAAGGAGGACGATGTCGAAGCTCCCATCGGCGAAGGGCAATTCCTCCCCCACTGCCGCTGCCACCGACAGGCCGGCCTGACGTGCCGCCACGGCCCGCGGCCAGTCGACCTCGAGACCGACGGCCGAGGCGCCGGCCGACTCGAGCTGTGCACTGCACGTGCCGGCGCCGCAGCCGATGTCGAGAATACACGCTCCGTGCGGTTCGGCATACCGCCGGATCAACTGCAGTCGGCGTTCCTGACCGGACTGCCAAACGTAACTAGGGTGGCCGCGGATGGCGGCCGTATCCTCCGTCATGATAGCCAAGGATAGACGGCGTACGGCCTAGGGCAAAGGCCGGCGTCTGAACCGGCACCGCACCCCTGGCGCCTTCGGCCGCATCCGTTCAGGCAGCGCCGGCACAGGCTCTTAGGGCCACGGGCAACGGGTGCTACAATTCGAGCCGTTCGCTGTTCCTATTGACCTAACCGAGCCTCGGGAGTCGATGATGCATGATGTGGTTGTGATCGGGAGTGGGCCGGCGGGCATGACGGCCGCGCTCTATACGGCTCGCGGCGGCCCGTCGACCCTCGGAGCTTACCGGCCGCCCCTGAGCGGGCCAGGCGCACTCCGCCGCGCGGCCGGTGGAGATTTTCGACAAGGGCAAGCGTATCGCGAGCCACATGCGCGGGCCCAGCAATCGCAAGCACTCGACGCTGCGTGATCACATGCCAAGCGCGCATCGGCGTTACGCCGACTGGACGCCG
>CAYYVH010000220.1:0-6956 GCA_964475075.1 uncultured Anaerolineales bacterium
GGAGTGTATCACGATGGCGAGGGGCGCGCCAACAGACCTCTGCGGCCGGCAGGGCAGTGGTGAAGAGGCCGTCGCACCGATAAAGGAAGGGCGAGGCTGGTCCGTGGGACGTCAGCGGCGGGTTCGAGGTGCCGCACCGAGGGGTCGAGGGTGGTTCAACATCAGCAGCTGAAAACCGTTGCCCGTGAATCCCGGACCTCGGTATCCCAGCTGATGCGCCGTTTTATTGACGAAGGCCTGCGCTCCGCCTCTCATGAGTAGTTGCTTGAGCGATCGCCACCCGATCTCGTTCAACTTCTCTGAACATTCAATATCCTCCAACGATCAGGCCGTTTGAACCGTGCCAACCCCCTATCGTAACCCCTGTCGCAACTAGCCCCAACCTCTCCTGTAACCCGTGTCGTAGGGTGTGTCGTATTGAGGCCTAAAGCGTGCTGTAGGGTGTGCTGTTTGAACAGGACGGGTAACCCGCGCCATAGTCCGTTCACCGGGCCACGTTCCGCCACCCAGCCGGCCGCATCCCTGACCGCTTCAGGCATCGAGCCTTCGCGGCCAGCAAGGGGTGATCCGCCTCGTCATCCCCCGCTTCAAAGCCCCGTCACACGGGGCTTTTCGGGGAGAATCCATCAGCGGATGCGGCGTCGGTCTCACACCATCCCCATCTCCCACGGGCGCACACAGCACGTCCTTTATCTTTCGACCTATCGGTCAGATCTAGTGTGTGGGAGATGCGTCTGTCACGAGCCCGACTCCCCCTGCCTCCGCTGGTGTTCTCCCTCTGTGCGGCCGCGGACGCTAAAGCGTCCTTGGCCACGTCGCACAGTACGGTCAGGCTTGCCTGCCCGTACTGCGACTGCACAGAAGGGGCCCGAAACACCAGTACCCTCACCCGATGTCGCTTCGCTCGTCGGGCTCGGCGGAACGTTCCGCTCCCTTCGCTTACGCTTCGGTCGCTTCACTGGCAGGGGGAGTCGGGCTCGCTAACGCGAGACGCTCCCCCGCGCGGGACGCGCGGCGTCGCTCCCGACGCCGCGCTCGCTTGTCGCTCGCATATCGTCCCCCGCCTAGCGGCGGGGTCTACTTGCCTTGGCTCGCTTACCGCTCGCCAAGACAGCCGGGCTCCTCCCCTTGAACCCCTCCGCCCGGCTGCTAGGCTCTCCCTGCACTTGCGCTCACGTCGGTCGCGCGCGCCACAAGGTTCGAGCTGCCGACAACATCCCGTGCGCCGGGTGCCTAGCGTCCGGTAAGCGTTGGGCAAACGGTGGTTTCGTTGATTGACAAGAGGATCGCAAACGGGTATACTGGCCAATGCAAGACAATCCATGGCCTGCTGTCCCGAACCAAGGCCGTGTCCTTCACGCAAAGCATCACAGCCAGCATCCTCGCACCTGCCCCGTTGCCTCGTGAGAGGGAACTTCCCCGAAGGAGGTGATGTGTATTGACCCACACGTGACGGTCTACCTAAACGAACGCTGACCAGTCGGGCGGTCCGACTGGCCAGCTAGCCGCCCTGGAGGCTCCCAGAGCAGACAGACCTTGATCGTACACGCGAAAGCGCGATCCGACAAGGAGTGAAGAGCGCCTCCAGTGGCCAGTGGCAGACACGAAGACTCACTGCCATGTGGTCCACCGGTTGAGCCGGTGACCACACAGACAATCAGGGGGTGTACTGAAATGTCGCGCAAGATCGTATTCGCTGTCCTCGTCGTCGCTCTGACTGCTGGCCTGGTGATTGAGTTTCTCGCCGATGGGCCAGCGAGCGAGGTGGCGCCAGTGCAAGCGGCATGTTCAAGCCTGCCGTCAGGCGGCTTCGATTGGACGGTCAGGAATGTGCCATTCAATACCACAATGGGCGGCGAGCCTGACACACAGCTTCAGTGGTATGCCCCCGCCGGAACCGAGTATGTGGGCGCTCTCGTGAGGGCGAAGTACGAAGACACGGAGGAAGACGTAAAATGGTATTGCGCTCAGATCACGGGCCTCAATGCGTGGGGCAACTGCCCGGGCTCCGCCGAGGATTACCCGCTATTCCCGTTAGGCGTGTTCGGCCTTACGGGGATACATAACGATCCCTCTCAGAGCCTAACGATCCCTCTCAGAGCCCTTGCGACGCAGTTCGTGCAGATCTGCTCAGCGACTGCACGGCTGAGGTCGAGTATGAGCTTCATTTCGACAAGACAGACGGATCAGGCAGAACCCTTGCTCAGACGTACTACTGGGCGGACGACAATACCGCCGTGCCTACTCCGTACGACAGAGGAGACTGCGGAGGGGACGATAAGTATGAATGGGTCAACTATGGACCCATCTACGGACATCCTTGCTCCGCCGTCGCCGGTGCCGGTGAAGACTGCTACACTGTTCTGTTCGAAGAAGGGCCATAGCGGCGGAGCGGTTGGCCTGTTGAGGCAGGCCTGAAGTGAACTCGGTATTGTGGGGCCGCGGACCCAACCGGGAATGTGGCCCCACCTTACCACAAGCGAGTTCCGGGACCATCGGGGTGCTGGAACAATTGCTGTGACAGATGGGCAGTTCACACGATCCTGTACAGGTTAGTTGAGATTTCGACCGGTAATGCTCGCATCACCGGTCGAATCGTCGCGCGACCATTGGTGCTGGGTGACGGGCGTGCTCCACAAGGGGGACCAGCAATGCGGCTTGGAGCCGGAAACATATTCGCCGTCATACTCATCAGCATCGTCAGCCCGGTCCTGGTGATAGGCCATGCCGCTGATGAGGCTCTGGCACCCGCTCAATTGGTTGATCGCTGGCCGCTGCCAAGTCTCGGGGTGAACGGCGAGTTCGAGGGCGAGAGCATCACCTATCTTGGGAAAGAACGCCTGCTCGTCGCCGACTCTCGTCAGGAGTCGATCTGGTCGATCGATACTGACACTGGCGCCCTTACGCCTTGGCTTGTCGCGCCGTCGTATGGAATGTTTCCGACTACGATTCGTCATGAGCCGATGGATGATGTGGTGTTCGTGGCGAGTTCGACGGGCACATCCAGCAAAGGGGTCTTGCCGGCTCGATACCTTGTGCTGGGCCGCGACGCGTCCTTGAAGGCGCGCTGGACACTCCCGGACAGAGAGGGGGCCTGGAGAACGGGTGCAGCGGGGAGGCGGTTTGCCGTTTCACCCGACGGCCTCATGGCATGGCTCACCTACTCTCCTCCATCACCAAACGGCGATCAGTACTCCAGGGTCTCGACCGCGAACCGTTACGGACAGCGCTGGCTCGGGGGGCGCTGTCCGGAGTCGTACAGTTCCCTTGCCATTGATGCGTCAGGCCGATACTACTTCTACCTGCCCGTGTATAACGGTCGCGGTACCGCTCCCAGCTATCGGATTGATCGAGCAGCCGACAGGCACTGTCGTCAGCCGGCTGTGTTCTACCAGTATAACGCGAGTCAGCCATACTGGTCCTGGGTGACGATGACGGGTTGGCCGTCGCCGGATCGCGTGCACATTGCCGATGGGATGCTGGTCAACGCGTTCGACACCTCGGCGCGCCGCCTGTTCACGACATTCGTTCCCCAACATTGCCCCGACTGTGTGGTTGCCAGCGTGGCCGCTCGCCCTGACAACCACTTCGCGGTACTTGTACGAGAAAGCATGGCCAGACCGACGGGACCCACGGCGAGGCACAAGGCCCAGGTGGTGCAGTACAACAGCGAGGGCATTCCACGACTGCGTACGGTGTTTCGAGGGCTCGAAATCCCTGTGATGTGGTCGGCCGGTCGACTTACGGTCGACGAGGCGGGCAAGGTGCTCGTGCTGTATCCAGATTCGGACATGGTGGCAACCTTTACTGAGATGGGAACGTTCGAGCGCACGACAGCGGTAGCGAGTTGGGCTGGCGATCTCGATGCTTCCGGTTCTCTATTGGCGGTCAAGGGCTCGCCAGGCCAGCTGGGAACCGTCCAGGTTCTTGACTCTGCTGGCAGCCTCCGGTGGCAGGTTCCCTGCAAATGCGACGAGTCCGCCGCGGTGGCGATTGCCGACGACAGGGTCGTGACCGGGAACGCATTTGCGGCTCGCCTGGCTGGTTTCAGCCGACTTGACGGCTCGGCCCTGCCGCCGCTGGCGCAACTACAGCAAGGGACGTTCTGGCCACTTGATGTCACGGCAACGGATGAGGCGATCTACGTTATCAATGGTATGTCAAGGCACATCGAGGTCTTCAGTGCGAAGGCTGCAGGTGCCGGGGCGAGGCGATACATAGCCGCCTCTGATGACGCGTTTCGAATTGATGCCGCGCCTGACGGCAGGCTGGCCGCACTGACGCGGTCCGGAAACGTGGAGATCGTCGCGCCGGATGGGTCCGGTGTTCGGGTGATCGATCTTCGCTCAATGGCCGGAGCCGAGGATGTCGAGCCGCGAGATGTGGCGTGGTCACCGTCCGGCAACCTGCTCATTCTGGACGCTCGTAGGCCGTCGGTGCTCCGGCTCCGAATGTCTGCCGCGCCTCCGGCCGAGGTGACGCGAACACCCACACCCATGGTATCCGACGACCCTGGCGATTGCCTCGTAACCGGCAGTAAGTGGGCCGAGCCCAAACGCGTAATGGTGAACGATGACGTGCGAGTCAACCTCCATGTAGACATTGACTGCCCGTTCTCTCCTCGGCCCCCGCTCGATGTCTTGGTCGTTCTGTCCGGCGATTCGATGAACGGAGGCAATGGCTCGGAAGCCCGTAACTACTACTCGGCCATGCTGCAGGCTGCCGAACGGCTGGCCGGTGCGCTGGATCTCGGTCGCGATCGGCTAGCGGTGTATCAGTGGGCGTACGGCCAACACGCAAGCTTCACGACTGATCTGAGCCAGATTCGGTCGGCGGTCCGGCGTGTGGGCCCCTACTACGACCCGCTGAGGCCACCGGATGCCGAGTCGTACGTGAATCTCGACTGGGCGCTGCGTTACCTGGCTGACCAGGCGCGGCCAGGGGCTGACCGGGTCCTGGTGCAGATCTCCAAGCCATCCTATATGGTCAGTTACAACGAACCCGACCTGGCGGAACGAGCTCGGCGGGTCGGGGTACGGCCGCCGATCCTCATATACCGACCATGGAAACTCCGACCCCGGGAATCTGGGCTGCCGCCCGAGTGGGCCAGCCGATTGCTCGGCATGGTTGCGGATCCAGCAGATCTGCTCGACCTCGAGGATGTGCTGGCGAGCGATGCGCTCCTTCAGCGGCTGGGGGCGCCGTATCAGCAGTCGTCCGTGCGTGACGTCGAGCTTTGGGATACTGTCGGACCGGACGTGCGTCTCGTGCCGGGCTCCTCTCAGCCGTTGGCGCAGGAGTCGTCCGATACCGTGATTTGGCGGTCTGCCGCCATGCCGGTAGCCGGAATCTCAGTGACATTGCGGATCCGGCCGAATCGCGCGGGGCACCTGCCGACCAACAAGGAGGCCGTGGCTTACTTCGCTGACCCCGCGGGAGTGCGCCGTCGCTTCGTCTTCCCGATCCCGTACATCGACGTGATAGCGCCCACACCGACATCCACCGCCATCCCCACACCAACAGCCACACCAACCGCCACGGTCACTCCCACGCCCGCGCCCATCCCGCAACCCGTATACTTACCCCTCGCCCTCAAGGAGGGGTGCGCCATCGGCCAGCGGCGGATGGATGTGGCGCTGGTGATTGATGCCTCAACGAGCATGCTGGAGAATACCCAGGAGGGCCGGTCCAAGCTGGCGGTAGCAGTTGAGGCAGTCAGGCTATTCCTAGACGGGCTTGACCCACTCTTCGATCAGGCCGCAGTCATCGAGTTCAACGGTAGTGTACGGCTGCTGCAGGACCTTACCGGCAGCCGCGCCGATCTCAACGCCGCCCTTAGCCGCATCGAGGTCCAGCGCCAGACCCGCATCGATCTTGGGGTAGAGGTTGCCCATCAAGAGCTCGGCAGCGAGCGCCGCAGAGTCGGCAATGCCGCGGTGATGATTGTGCTCACTGACGGCAAGGCCAACCCGGTGGGGCCGGACGTGGCCGTCGCTAAGGCCGACCTGGCCAAGGAGGACGACATCACGATCCTTACGATCGGCTTGGGCGAGGACCTGGACTTGGATGCGTTGCTACAGATGGCCAGTAAGCCCGAATACTTCTACCGGGCGCCGGACGGGGAGGATCTAAAGGCGATCTACGAGGCGATCGCGGTGGAGATCCCGTGCCCGGTGGATAACTACTGGGGCAAGCGGCCGTAGCGGGGGCTTACAACGACAGCAGCACCTCTTATTGTCAGGGGACTCGTTCTGGGGCAGGAACGAGATCCCCCGGCGCAGCGGCGGTGAGGGAGGAGTGACCTATGCCCAGGTACCACGTCCACCGCAAATCCAACGACGAGATCTTCGCCGAGTACGCAACCCAGGCCGTGGTGATCGCCGCCACCCTCGGCCTTGTTGTCGTCGGCGCGATGGTCGCCCGCGTCGTCCAGGAGATCACCCGCGTCTACGCCGAGCACGGGCAAAGGGGCCAGCCGAAAGCCACGCAGCTCAAGCGTGCCTGGCAAAGCCTGCTTGGAGCCTGGGGGCTGGCAAGCCTCCTGGCCCTCACAAACTACGCCGCGCTCGGAGCCCTTCTGGGCGGCGCCTCTCCCCTCGTCTTTGTCTTGTACATTCTCATCATGGGCAAGTTGCTTGGCCCGGGCGGACAGCCTCTTGAGGGCGCCGGCGAGCTTGATACCTACCTTGAGCCGTTTGCTCAAGTCTCTGAGACAACCCCGGCTGCAGCTGCCCGGCCTGCCGGAACCACTCACCTCCGCCTGATCCACACCAAACCCCGAGGCAACGGCTCCTCCAGCCCTGATCGCAGCGGGAGATGAGCGAGTCGGCACCCCACACAGACGACCTTGTTCTGGGTACGGCGGGGAAGCCGTTCTCGCATCCGCAGGTACTCCTCTTCACCCAAGCCAACAGCTGTCACGCGCTTCTCTGTGTCACCCACGAGCGCGTTCTTTC
>CAYYVH010000221.1:0-6920 GCA_964475075.1 uncultured Anaerolineales bacterium
CTGCCGGATGCAGCGGTGGCCGAATTGCCGGGATTATTTGTTGACACGCCCCAAGGGCCGCCGGCTGGCATTGAGAACCGGGCAAGGGCCACGAGACAACTGGAGCGAACCTTTGCGATCCCGCTGGCGCCTGATCCTGGGCATCCTCGTCAGCACCGTCTTCCTTGTCTGGGCCTTGCGAGGCCTGGATATAGCCAAGTTCTGGTCCGACCTTCGCGGCGCCGATTACGTTTGGCTGGTGCCAGGAGTTGTAGTCTACTTCCTCGGGGTGTGGGCGCGGACCTGGCGCTGGCACTACATGCTGCGGCACATCGAGGACCTTCCCATGTATCCCCTGTTTCGCATCGTCAGCATTGGGTACATGGGAAACAACATCTATCCGGCACGCGCCGGCGAGGTCCTGCGCAGCTACGTCCTCAAGCAGGAGTACGGGGTGCGGATGAGCGCCAGTCTGGCCACGGTCCTCATCGAGCGCCTGTTCGACGGGCTGACGATGGTGCTTTTCGTGTTCGTCGCCCTGCCCTTCGTACGCTTCGAGGCGGCGGCGCTGGCCAGCTACCAGGACCTGATCGTCGGCCTCACGCTGCTGTTCCTGGGCGCGCTGGTGGTCTTCCTGGCCCTGGCCGCCCGGCCGGACATCGCGCGCGCGCTGTACGCGCCCCTCGTCGGCGCCTTGGTCCCGGGCGCGTACCAGGCGCGGGTCCTGGGCACGGCCGATCGGTTCATGGTCGGCCTGGAGAGCCTGGCCCGGGGCCGCGAGGTCTTCATGATCTTCGGCACGAGCGTGCTGGTGTGGCTGTTCGAGACGGGTAAGTACTGGTTCGTGATGCACGCCTTCCCGTTCCAGGTGAGCTTCCTCACCCTGATGCTGATGAACGGCATCGTCAACCTGTTCACCACGCTGCCGGCCGCGCCCGGCTACTGGGGCACATTCGACGCGCCCGGCATCGCCATCCTGATGGCCGCCGGGGTGGACCAGAGCATCGCCTCGGCCTACACGCTGGTTCTCCACGTGGCGCTGTGGGCACCGATCACCGCCCTCGGTGCCTACTACCTGTGGCGTTCCCGGCTGAGCCTCGGGCGCGTGTCCGACGCCATGTCCGCCGACGAATAGCTCCGGGAGTCAGACACATGAGATCAGACCCATGAGAGTTGGCATCATCGGGGCCGGTTTCGCCGGCCTGTCCGCGGCGTACGATCTGGCGCGATCCGGCCACGACGTGACCGTATTCGAGGGCATGCCCGTGCCGGGGGGGCTCGGGGCCGGCTTCCGCGACGAACGGTGGGATTGGCACCTGGAGCACTTCTACCACCACCTCTTCACCTCCGACGATGTCGTGCTGGGGCTGGCCCGCGAGACCGGTTTCACCGACCAGCTGATCACGCGCCGGCCCATCACGGGATCGCAGTACCAGGGCCGGCCCTACGCACTGGACGGAGTGGTGCCCGTCTTGACCTTCCCCCACATCCCGTTCGTCGACCGCGTGCGGATGGGCCTCGTGATCGCCTACCTCAAGGTCAGCCGCAACTGGCGCTCGCTGGAGCACACGACGGCCGAAGAGTGGGTCCGGCGCTGGATGGGCAACCGAACCTACGAGGTGATCTGGGAGCCGCTGCTCGTCGGCAAGTTCGGCGATTACCACCGGGACATACCCATGAGCTGGCTTTGGGGCCGGTTGCACAAGCGGTCCATGCGCCTGATCTATTTCGCCGGCGGCTTCCAGGCCTTCGCCGACCACCTGCTGGGTGTCGTAGAGGACCTGGGCGTCCACGTGCACCTCCGCGCGAAGGTGGCGTCCATCCGGTCCGCCGCCGGCGGCAAGCTGACCGTCGAGGCCGAGGGCGCGACGGCCACCTTCGACCGCGTCATCGCCACCACGGGCCCGCACATCCTGGCCCGCCTGACCCCAGAGCTGCCGCCGGACTACCTGGCGGCGCTGCAAGAGCTGCGCCACCTGGGCTCGATCGTCGTCGTCCTGGCGCTCGACCGTCGCCTGATGACCGACGTCTACTGGCTGAGCCTCGACAAGCGCGAGTTCCCGTTCCTGGCCTGCGTAGAGCACACCAACTACATGGACGCGGAACACTACGGCGGCGACCACCTCGTCTACCTGGGCGACTACCTGGAGCCGGACCACCGCTACTTCCGGCTGTCCGACGAGGAGCTCCTCGCCGAGTGGCTCCCGGCCCTGACCGCCATCAACCCCGACTTCGACCGGTCCTGGATCCGCCGCACGTGGTTCGCCCGCACCAGCTACGCCCAGCCCGTCGTCCCCCTCGGCTTCTCGGCCCACATCCCGCCCCTCGAAACCCCCCTCCCCGGCCTGTACCTCGCCTCGATGAGCCAAGTCTATCCGTGGGACCGCGGGACGAATTACGCGGTGGAGATTGGGAGGAAGGCGGCGGGATTGGCGGGACGAGATTCATAGACTGCACGTGCATCACGGGCTATCGGCTATCAGCTATCAGCTATCAGTCTGGCGCAGACGCTCGGCAGTTGGAACCACTTGGACCGCTATGCTACGATTCCCCGACTTTCCTTCGGCATCTCAACTCGGAGCTGATAGCTGATAGCTGATAGCTGATAGCCCAAGCACGATCAGACGACCGAGACATCATCAGACACCCAGCAACCCAATAGAGCACACTCCCTGATGAATCACACGCACGATCAGACGACCGAGACATCATCAGACACCCAGCAACCCAATAGAGCACACTCCCTGATGAATCACACGCACGATCACACTTCCGAGCCTGCATCAGACACCCAGCAACTCAGACGGAGCGTTTTCTGATGAAATCCATAACCGTCATCGGCACCGGCTACGTCGGCCTCGTCACCGGCACGTGTTTCGCTGACCTGGGCAACCAGGTCACTTGCATCGATATCGACCGCGAGCGGATCGCAGCGCTCGAGGAGGGCGTGATGCCCATCTACGAGCCGGGCCTCGAGGAGATGGTGCGGCGCAACCACGCCGGTGGCCGACTCCACTTCACCACGGACTACGAGGAAGGTCTGGAGGATTCGGACTTCGCCTTCGTCTGCGTGGACACCCCGTCGGGCGCCACGGGCGAGGCCGACCTGCGCTACATCCGGAGCGCGGCGGAGATGATCGGCGAGGTGCTGGATCACCCGATCATCATCGTCAATCGCTCCACCGTGCCCATCGGTACCGGCGACATCGTCGCCGACATCGTGGGCGGGAAGCTGAAGAGCGACATCTCGTTCGCCGTTGTGAGTAACCCCGAGTTCACCCGCGAGGGGTCGGCCATCCTCGACTTCCTGCAACCCGACCGCGTTGTCCTTGGCGCCACGGACCCCGAGGCCGCCCAGGCGGTGGCCCAGCTCTACCTGCCGCTCAGGGCCCCCATCGTGGTCACCAACCTGCGCACGGCCGAGATGATCAAGTACGCCTCGAATGCCTTTCTGGCCACGCGCATCTCCTTCGTCAATGAGATCGCGGGCATCTGCGAACGCGTCGGGGCGGACATCAAGGAGGTCGCGGCCGGCATGGGTTACGACCGGCGCATCGGGCCCCACTACCTCGATGCGGGGTTGGGCTGGGGCGGCAGCTGCTTCCCGAAGGACGTCCAGGCCCTCGAGCACACGGCCTCGATTCATGGTTGCCACCCCCAGCTCATCCGGGCGGCAATGGAGATCAACCGCGACCAGCGGCGGCGCATCATCCAGAAGCTGCACGACATCCTGGGCTCGCTGAACGGGAAGACCGTAGGCTTCGGGGGCCTGGCCTTCAAGCCCAATACCGACGACATGCGCGGTGCCCCGTCGCTGGAGATCATCCACATGCTGAAAAGCGAAGGCGCCCGCGTGCGGGCCTACGACCCCGTGGCCATGGACGTGGCGCGGCGCCTCGTCCCGGACGTCGAGCTGGTAGATGATGCCTACGCCGCGGCCCGGCACTCCGATGCGCTGATCATCGTCACGGAGTGGAACGAGTTCCTGAACGTGGATCTCCACCGGCTGCGCGAGGAGCTGCGCCGCCCCGTCGTCGTCGACGGCCGCAACATCTACGACCCGGCCCGTATGGACGCGTTGGGCTTCATCTACCGCGGCGTCGGGCGAGGGTACGCCGGGACGGGGATGGCGGGCGAGCCGCCTCTGGGACGCGAGACGGAGCTTGGCGCAGACACGCTAGCAACCGCGGAGACGGCGGCGGAGGTGGAGATGGAGACGGCGAAGGAGGAGCAGGGGTGAGCGCTCCGGTGGAGCGCCACACACTCGACAACGGCCTCACCGTTTTGCTTCGCCCCGTGCACCACGCCCCGGTGGCCACCTTCTGGGCGTGGTATCGAGTTGGGAGCCGCAATGAGCGGCCGGGGCGCACCGGCATTGGTCATTGGGTCGAACACATGCTCTTCAAGGGCACGCCCCGGTTCCCCAAGGGCGAGATCGATCGTCGGATCGCGCGCGAAGGCGGGTCCTTCAACGGGATGACCTGGCTGGATTGGACCTGCTACGTCGAGACCCTGCCGGCCGATCGCATCGAACTGGCGCTGGAGGTCGAATCCGATCGGATGGTCAACTCCGTGTTCGACCCCGACGAGGTGGAGAGCGAGCGCACGGTGGTCATCTCCGAGCGCGAGGGTCATGAGAACTCACCGTTGTTCCTCCTCGCGGAGGGGATGCAGTCCACCGCCATCCAGGTTCATCCATACCACCACGAGGTCATCGGCTCCAAGAGCGACCTGGAGACGATGACGCGGGACGATCTGTGGTCCCACTACCGGCGCCACTACCACCCGGCCAATGCCGTCGTCGTCGCCGTCGGTGCGTTCGAGGCCGATGAGATGCTGGGGCGAGTCGAGCGTCACTTCGGACCGATCGCCCCCGGGGAGCCCACTGCCCCGGTGACCGTGGCCGAGCCGCCGCAGCAGGGCGAGCGGCGCGTGACGGTGCGCGGTGAGGATCCGACGGCGTTCGTCTCCGTGGCCTACCATGCCCCGGCAGCCACGCACCCGGATTTCTTCGCCTTCCAGGTGCTCGACACCGTGCTTGGTGGCGCCAAGAGCATGAACCTGTTCGGGGGTCATCCCCCCAACCGCTCTTCGCGGCTGTACCGGGATCTCGTGGAAACCGAGCTGGCTACAGCCGTCAACAGCGGCATGGCCGCGACCCTGGATCCGTTCCTGTACACGATCACGGCCGTCGTGCGCACGGGCGGCGACCCGAACGCCGTCGAGGAGGCCATCCGTTCCAGCGTGGAGGGCCTCAGGACGGGGCAGGTGGCCGCCTTTGAGTTGGAGCGGGCAACCAAGCAGTCCCGAGCCCAGTTCGCCTACTCGTTCGAGGGCGTCACCGACCAGGGCTTCTGGCTCGGGTTCGCCGAGATGATCGCCGATCAGGCATGGCTGGCGGATCACCTGGCGCGGCTGGAGGCCGTCACGGCCGCTGATGTTTCAGCCGTGGCATCGCGCTGGCTCGGCGCGGAAAGGCGCACCGTGGGCCACTACATACCGAACGGGTCCGGCGCAAGTGACGCCCCGGCGGAGCCCGGCCGATGAGCTCCTTGGCGCCCCCGTCCCTGACCCACGCCCTGCCAGGACCGGAGACGGTGAGGGAGGTCCATCTGCCCAACGGCATGCAGGCCCTCATCCGGGAGAATCACGCCAGCCCCACGGTCGTGATCGGGGGCGCGGTCCGCGGCGGTGCCCTCTATGAGCCGCCCGACCGGTGCGGGCTGGCCGCCTTCACCGCGTCGATGCTGGAGCGGGGCACGACCGAGCGCACCTTTTCCGAGCTCTCGGAGGATCTGGAGGCCATCGGCGCCGAGATCGGCTTCGCGGCCGGGCGCTACACGATCGGCTTCGACGCCAAATGCCTGGCGGAGGACCTGCCGCACGTCCTGGCGCGGTTAGCCGAGATGATATCGCGGCCGGCCTTTCCGGAAGTGCAGGTAGAGCGCCTCCGCGGCCAGATCCTGACCAGCATCCACCAGCGCGACAACAACACCGGCCAGCGTGCCGCCCAGGCCTTCAGCGAGACAGCCTACGGCCCCGATCATCCATTCGGGCGGCAGGCCGGCGGCACGACGGAGAGCATCGCCGCCATCAGCCGGGACGAGCTGGCAACGTACTACGAGCGCCTGGTCCGGCCGGAGAACGGCTCCGTGGTTCTCGTCGGGGCCGTGCCTGTGGCCGCCGCCGCTGCTATCCTCGGCGAGACGGTGGGTGCATGGCAACCCGCGGGCGAAGGACCTCCGCCACCGGCCGTCGCCGAGCCGCTCCCCCTGCCGGAGCGCCGCGAGGCGCGCGTGGAGCTGCCGGGCAAGACCCAGACCGACATCGTGCTGGGCAATCCCGCCATCAGCCGGCGGCATCCCGACTGGCTGCCCGCGTCCCTGGCCAACATCGTGCTTGGCGTCTTCGGGCTCATGGGCCGTCTGGGCGAGAACGTCCGCGACCGCCGGGGGCTGGCCTACTACGCCCACAGCCGGCTGGCCGGCGGGCTGGGGCCCGGCCCGTGGTTCGCCGCCGCCGGCGTCAACCCGGCGAACGTGGACGAGGCCATCGACGCGATCCTGGCGGAGATGTACCGCCTCCGGGACGAGCCCGTTTCCGAAGAGGAGCTGGCCGACGTGCGTGCCTTCGTCACGGGCAGCCTCCCGCTCCGGCTGGAAACCAACGCCGGCGTGGTGCGGTCGCTGTTGGACATTGCCCTCTACGACCTGGGCCTGGACTACCTCCAACGGTTCGGCGAGCTCGTGGCCGCCGTGACGCCGTCCGATGTGCAGCGCGCAGCCCGCGCCTATCTGCATCCCGACCGGGCGGCGGTCGGGATCGCCGGGCCGCTGGCGGACGCTCGGTCGTGAGGTGAACGTTCATCACAGGGGGATGGGGGATGGGGATTGGGAGCTGGGAGCTGGGAGCTGGGGATTGGGAGCTGGGAGCTGGGAGTT
>CAYYVH010000222.1:0-6910 GCA_964475075.1 uncultured Anaerolineales bacterium
TGGCGCGTAGGACGAGTTTCCCGCCACGATATAGACGTGATTGCCGGCCACGGCGAGAAAAACGTTGCGCGGATACCGCGCCGAGAGCAACACCTGTCCGAGGTCCCGCGGGTGGAGTGGATCCGCCACATCAGCCACCAGCAAGCTGATCCCGTCATCCTGTACCCAGTGAATGACATAGGCGAGGTCACCCGCCGTGACCACTTCCCGGATTTCTCGCTCCTCGAGAATGAGCCCCATATCGACCGGGTGCGCGGGATCTGACATGTCGAACACGCGGAGACCATCGCCCCGCCACTCAGCGATCAAGGCGTATGGTCCGGCGAACGCGATGTGCGCCGGATTGCCTCTCATCGGGGCCGTGGCGATGTGTTGCGGGCGCCTCGGATCGGCCAAGTCCAACACGCCGATCCCGTCACCGGCGACGAAAAGGTGATTCCCATGGACTGCCAGATCGAGGATCTGATCCGTGAAATCCAAGTGCACGGCACCGGCGACGCGGGGCAACTTCGGCTCCGATGCGTCGAGCACCCACACGCCCCACTTGTGATACGCCATGCCGGCCACGTAGACGTAGTCCCCAGATCGAGCGATGCCCCAGTAGCCTTCCTCGTACGTCGACCGGGGCGGATCGTAGCCGCCTACTAACCGTGGCTCGGACGGCACCGAGACATCCACCAGCGCCAGGTCGCCTGATTGGAGGTAGCGCTCGTTGCCGGGACTGGGGCCATTCTCCATGTCGCCCGCGACGAATGCCAAACCGTCCTGCACCACCACGTCGATGCCCAGCGAATTCAGACCGGTGCGTCCGACCTCGGTCGGCACTGACGGATCTGACACGTCCACCACCGTCAGCCGGACTTCAGTCACGTAGGCGTGGTCTCCGGTGACGGCCAGAGCACTCAGGTACCTCATGTCACAGAACTCCCCTGCCTTCATGGGTGCCGCCGGATTCGTGACATCTAGGATCCGCAGGCAGTCTCCGTCGCCATCGGCGAGGTAGGCGTAATGCCCGTTGAGAACAATGTCCCACGCACCCGCCTTTATCGCCGCGATGCCCCGCGGACGGGCAGGATCAGAGACGTCCACTACCCAGAAGGCCGCTTCCACTGACCGGCCAAAGCCGAACCGTAGGGCCACGTAGGCCTTGTCGCCTTTGGCCGCCACTGCCGCCGCCCAGCCGCCGCCGGGAGCCAGCAACGACCCGACCTCGCGGGGGTTAGCGGGGTCGGACAGATCCAGGATCCGCAAACCCGCGTCCCCGACGGCGACGTATGCAAACGGCCCGTCGATGGACACCTGGAATGCCCAGTCGGGCATCGGTCGGTGGTGCAGCACGCGCATCGCCGCCGGGTCTGCGATGTCAATGACCGCCAGGCCCGCCGGGCCCACCGCGTACGCCAGGTCGCCGGCGATCGCCAAGTCCAGGATCAGATCGCCCAGCGGCTCGGTCACGCCGACCTCCATCGGAGCGGTCGGATCCGACACGTCCAGCGCGAGCACCGTCGATCCCATGCTGAGGAAGGCGTAGTTGCCCGTCACTGCCACGGCGCCCGACGGGCCGCCGACCTCGGCGACCTCCGTGAAGGTCATCGGGTGCGTCCGCGGCCCGCGATCCCTGTGTACGAGGGGCAAATAGATGACGCTCCACTGCGGGTGCGGCGGCGAGGGCGTGGGTACGGCGGAGGTGGCGGTAAGCGTCACGACCGGCGAGGGTGTGTCGGTCGCCGTTGCCTCTCGCGTCGCTGTCTGCGTCGGCTCCGGACCCAGTGTGGCTACCGTCGCCGCTGGGGGATCAGCTACTGGCGCGGCGCGCAGGATGCTCAGGCCGCCCTCGCCATCGGAAACGAAGACGTGATCATCGGAGACGATCAGGTCCTGGACTCGGCCCGGCGTGTGCCACACGGAGCCGAATCGCGGATGCTCGGGATCCCCGATGTCGACGACCGCGACACCCATGGCATCGCCGATCAAGAGCCGGCCGTCCGCCGCGGCTAGAGCGTGCGGCTCAGGTCCAAGCTCCTCGACGAAGTTGGCAACACGTACGGGGTTGGCCGGATCACGGACGTCCAGGACGACCAGCTCGCGCGCTTGTTCGTAGTAATTCTCCAGTGCGAATACGTAACCGCCGGTCACCACCACCGCGCGCGGGATGGCATACTCGTAGCTGAAGATGGTGGCAACGGCGACCTCGATCGGGTTCGCCGCATCCGACACGTCGATGACGTGGAGTTGGTCAGTGCCTTGAGGGCAAACGTACGCGATGCCGCCGGCCACGGCGAGCCTACCCGAATACCTCGTCGTAGGAGGGTCGGGCATCCGATGGGGGCCTGCAGGAGCGGCAGCTGCGCCGATGAACCTGGGCCAGTGCGGCTCGGTCAGATCGACGACCCACAGGTGGCCCGAGTCCAGAACGTATGCGAGGTGATCCTTCATCACCACGCTGGCGGGACCCGAGAACTCGAGCGCTCCCATGTTGCGGGGCTGGTTCGGGTCACGCACATCGTACACCCGAACGGAGCTCCTCCAATCGGCGCGGCTCCAATCGGCGACGCAGAGCGTGCCATTCTCGACGGCGACGTCGAGAACCTCGCCCGCCGTGCGCAACTCGGCCAAGAGACGGGGCCGGTCGAGGGCCGTCACGTCCAGGACGTGCACCACCGGCCCGTCGCCGGCGACCGCCATTCCGCCGCTGCACCACTCCCTCTCCCGCAGGTGAACGGCCAACCGCCGAGGCGCCAGAGGATTCAAGACATCCACGACGGTCGTGGCCTGCCGAGATGCCGACGACACGAGCAGCAAGTCGTCCAACAGAGTCGCCGGACCGCCATTCGGAATACCGGCCAGGGCGAGCGGTTTGGGCGAGGTGGGATCCGACACATCGATGGTTCGCACGGTGTCATAGCGACCGCGCCACTCGATGAGGAAGGCGAACCTGCCCTTGGCCGGCAAACCAACCACCGGCTCGCGGGTATCCAGGAGTGCGACGGAGCGAAGGTCTCCCGGATCAGATACGTCCACGACCTCGAGCGCGCCGCTGAGCGGGCCACGCTCAGCGAGCAATACGTACTGCCCCGTCAACGCGAGCGCCTGAACGCTCATGCCCGTATCCAGCCGATCGACCACGTGAGGGCGCGTGCGATCGGCCGCGTTCGGTGCCGCTACGCCACTCAGACCCTCCGACGGCGGACCGTTCTGGTATGCGGCGAACACGTAATCGCCAGCCTGTGCCATATCCAGGATCACGCCCGGCAGCGCCTCGCTCTGACCGAGGAGCACGGGTGACTCCGGCTCGGTGACGTCGAGCACCGCCAGGCGGGGTCCAAGGCTAACGTTGGCATAGCGTCCGTCGATGTGGACTGCCTGGGAAGCGCCGCCAACTTGCGCCAAGGTATCGAACTGCACGTCAGCCGCCGCGGCACTGACTGGCGGTGAGCCCACGACACCCAGGTCCGGTGCTGGCGGACAATTGCCTGGAGTTGAGGTAAGTAAGGCAGTCGTCAGAAGGGCCGTGGAAAAACGGTGAATACTCATGGCGCTGCGCCTCCCGTACGACCACCCCTACCTAGCCGGCGATTGCACACTCAACCATACGCCTGCGGCCCTCACCCCGCCGCAAAACCCGCCAGCGGGGTGCGCGCCAGGGTCGTCAGCAAACCGGACGAACGCCCGGCGAGTGAACTCGCGAGCTCGACAGGTTAAGTAGTGGCGGTTCGCGAACCGCCGCTACTGCCGTGGACGTGCCCCCTCGCTTGCCTCCCCCTCACCCGCACCATCTCCCTCCGCCACCCGTGCCGCCACCTCGTCCGCCAGTTCGTCCCACGTCACCTCGCCCAGCGCGTAGGCGACGGCCTCATCGAGCGTGAGGGCGCGGCCTTCGGCGTAGGCGGCGTCGTAGGCGGTGGGACCGAGGGCGGTGCGGGCCGTTTCGACCATCCCGTCGATCAACAAACCCTCGGGTGGTGGTAGCGAGGCCTCGGTAGCCTCGAAATACGCCTCTATCGCTCCGAACAGCCGAACCGCCCGCCGGGTCCTGCCCTGAGCCACGGCAAGCAAACCGAAGCTCACCAGTGACTGACCGATGGGCTGTTTCGCGCCCTGCTGACTGTAGATCGTCAGACTCTCCGCGTGAAGGGCACGCGCCGCCTGGTGGTCGCCTTCCAACCGGGCCAAGTCGCCGAGGTTGTGGAGTGTAGAGGCAATGCCGACCTGGTGGCCCAGCTGGCGCCAGATCTCCAGGCTCTCTTCCTCTAGCCCCCGCGCTGTCTCGCGGTCTCCCTGTTCCTTGGCTAGAAATCCGAGGGACCGGAGACAACGGGCAACACCGCTTCGCTCGCCCAGCGCGCGAAAGATGGCCAAGGCCTCCTCTTGGTTCGCGAGCGCCGTTTCATAGTCGCCACGAATAACGGCCAGACCGCCGAGATGGTTGAGAGACAGCGCGATCGAATACTGGTCGCCCAGCTTCCGGCTCAATGCGAGCGCCTCTTCACGCAGTTCGCCCTCAGCCACGCGGTCCTGCCGGGACTTGGCCACATTGGCCAGGTTGTGTAGCGATCTGGCGGCATCCTGCTCGTCACCCAGGGCGCGGAAGGCCGAAAGGCTCTCCTGCCACATACCCCAAGCTTCCTGGTTGTCCTCCAGTTTGAAGGCCACAATGCCGAGGTTGTTCAGCGAGTGCGCGATGTGCTTCCTGTCGCCCAGTTGGCGGCGGATGGCCAAGCTCTCCTCGAACGACTCGCGGGCAGCATCGAGATCACGTTCCAGGTACATCAGCCCCTGTGAGTTGAGTGCTGCCGCTCGGTGCGCCGTCAGATCGTCGGCGCCAGGTAGCGCTGGCAGGCGGGCAAGATGCTCCAGCCCTTCATCCCAATGGCATCTGCGATCCCAATAGCGCGTCAGCGCTCGCCCCAATCGCAGTGCTCTTGCGGCATCCAACGACTCCACCGTCCATCGCAACGCTGTCCGCAGATTGGTGTGCTCGGTCCCCAGTCTGTCCAGCCAGTCGGCTTGGTCCGGTCCGGCCAACTCCGGCGCCGCCTCCTCAGCCAGAGCCAGGAAGCAATCCAGATGCCGGTCGCGCACCGCCTCCGCTTCACCGCTCTCGTCCAGCTTCTCGCCCGCGAACTGCCGCAGCGTCTGCAGCATCCGGTACCGCCGCTCCCCGGCCGTTCCACGGACCTCCACCACCGACTTGTCCACCAGCTGTTCCAGCACGTGGACGATCTCGCCTTCCTCCAGCCCGTCCCCTGCGCCCACCGCCTCCGCCGCATCTAGCGTCCACCCGCCCCGGAACACCGACAGCCTCCGGAATAACAGCTGCTCCTTCGTGTCCAGTAGCGCGTGGCTCCAGTCCATCGTCGACCACAGCGTCTCGTGGTGCGGACGCAGCGGTCGCCGCCCGTCGTGCAGCAGCTCGAACCGCCCACCCAGCCGGCCAGCCAGCTCCTCCACCGACAACACCTTCAACCGCGACGCCGCCAGCTCCATCGCCAACGGGATCCCGTCCAGCGCCGTGCACACCTCCGCCACGTGAGGGGCGTTCTCCTCCGTCAGCTCGAATCCCGGCCGCGCCGCTCCGGAACGGTCGGTGAAAAGCCGCACCGCGTCGTAGTGCTTCAGGCGCGCCGGCCGCGGTGCGCTGCCCGGCTCCGGCACTGTCAGCGGCGGCACCGTCCAGGTCGCCTCGCCCGCCACCTGCAGCCGCTCCCGGCTCGTGGCCAGCACCTGCACGTTGGCGCAACGTCCGAGGAGAGTAAGAACCAACTCTCCGCAGGCGTCCACCAGGTGCTCGCAGTTGTCCATCAAGAGCAGCAGGTCCTTCGCTTCGAAGTAGTCAGTCAGCGTGTCGACGAGTGGGCGCCGCGGCTGCTCGCGCACATCGAACACCGAGGCCATTGTCGACACCACCTGCGGTCCGTCCTCGACCGCGCCCAACTCCGCCAGCCACACCCCGTCGGCATACTCCTCCGCCAGCGCCCTCGCCACCTCCACTGCCAGCCGGCTCTTGCCGATCCCACCCGCGCCTGTCAGCGTCACGAGTCGGTGCTCGGCCAAGATGGCCCTGACCTCGCCGATCTCGCGCTCGCGACCGATGAATCGCGTCAGCGGATGGGGCAGGTTGTGCTGCGCCGCCACGACCTCCGTCGCTTCACGCTGCCGCAAGGCTTCAGCTAGCAGCCGGTGCCCGTCTTGCGCCCGGCGCCGGAGTGTCTTCCGCGACACCCCCAACCGCTCGGCCACATCCCGCAGCGGCAACCGACTGGCGGAGAAGTAGCGCAGGTACACCGCGCTCCACGACTCCAACTCCCTGCTGCCGGCATCGAAGTCCCGCGCCGCCAGCTCCAACTCGCGCTCAGGGGTGAGTTGGACCGTGTCGATGCTGCCATCCGCGCCGCGCAATCGGCCCAGATGCTCCCAGACCACCTCCGCCAGATAGGGCCCCAGCTGCGCCTCGCGGGCTTGGGGGCTATCAGTCCGTCCTTCGTGCTTGAGCCGCAACCGGAGCGCGCCGAGACGCAGCAGCGGGGAGTTGGCGAGAGGCCTGGCGTGCCGGACGTTGCGCAGCGCCTCGTACACGTCGTCGGCAGTGATCTGGTCAGGGTCCACGGAGACCTCCCATGGTGCTTACCAGCCCGAAGGCCAATGGCGGAGCCATGATACCACACTTCTCCGCAGGATTGTCTGTTTCTTGTCAGAGGTGTGTCGGTTTGACCCTTCCAATGTGTCTTCCCGCTTGGTAGGCTGGTTGCGAACGGCGAGCGCCCCGTGATAGGGGAAACCCGCCGAGCCACCGGCAGTTCGGCTGCGGCGCGATGACGGACCGGCAGGCCCCTCCGCTCCGGCGGCTGACCGGCTTTGGCCGGGCCGGTAAGGAGGGTGTGCGCGAAGTATCACACTGACGCGAAGACCA
>CAYYVH010000223.1:0-6838 GCA_964475075.1 uncultured Anaerolineales bacterium
TCGTCTAGCGCGACGGTGCGAGCGTCGCTCGACGATCAGGCTGCCGTCGAAGTCTGGATACTGCGCGGCGGACCGGTAGGTAGTGGGGGAGCGGAATGGGGTTGCATACGTGTTGCTCATGACGCTCCTCGATCCTCACTGCCGGTGGCATGCCAAGGATAGCACGAGTGCGCGGCGTGTTCACCCCTCCCGTTTGCTCTTACTCCGCATTCACCTAGAAAACTCGACATTATGCCATTGACATCCTCGCTGCCCCCGTGATACCCTTGCCGCCGCCGAGTCCGCGGCGCCGATTGGGTTTCCCACCGGTTCACGATTCAGGAGATCGCGATGCAGCCGTCGAAGTCCCGTTTCACGCTCCGCCATCTTGCGGTGGCGCTCGGAGCCCTTCTCTTCTTCCTCGCCATCGTTGCCGTCCCCGCGGCCATGCCGGCCGCCGGCCGGATGATCGAGTCCGACGGGCCGGGCGCGAACGAACCGGCGCCCGGCGTGCTGGTGATCGGCGGCGTCGAGGCGCTCGACCCGGCGGGCATCGCGCGGCTGCGCCAGGACAGCGCCGGCCGTGCGCAGATCAGCCTTCACCGCGCCACCGGCGCGGCGCGCTTCGTGCGGCTGCCGGGGGGTGTGCCCGGTTTGAGCGTGGCCACGGACGCCGGTCAGGATGACCAGGCGATGGCTTTCTTCCGGGCCTACGGCGACATCTTCGGAATCCGCGATCCGGCGGCCGAGCTGGTCCGGACGGATGCCAAGACCGACCAGCTCGGCAGCACGCATCTGAGCTACGAACAGGTCTACGAGGGTGTGAAGGTCTTCGGTGCCGTCCTGCGCGCGCATTTCGGTCCGGGCGGCGCGCTCGAGATCGTCAACGGCAGCTTCGTGCCGGGGATCGAGCTGGATCCCCGGCCGCAGCTCGGCGCGGGTGAAGCCGGTGCGATCGCCGTCGGCCACGTCGGTGCGGCGGAAGAACGGGCCACGAATCTCGAGGCCCGTTCTTCCCAGCTCTACGTCTTCCGCGAGGGCTTCGTGAGGGGCGTGCCGGGCGCGAACCGGTTGGTCTATGAGATCGAGGTCGGCGACGGGCTCTGGGTACGGGAGTTCGTCTACGTCGACGCTTACGACGGCGAGGTCGTGGATCAGATCACCGGCCTGTACGATGCATTGGACCGCATCATCTACGACGGCTCGGGCAAGCGCGGCAGTTGGAATCCGGTGACCGATGAGGAGGCCGTCGTCTTGCGCCGCGAGGGCGACGATCCGACCGGCGACGACATCGTCGACCGCCTCTACGACACCGCCGGCCAGACTTATGACCTGTTCTTCAAAACCTTCGGCTACGACTCCTGGGATGGCGAGGGCGCGACGATGCACAGCGCGGCGCGTTTCGGCAACAACTGGATGAACGCCCAATGGACTGGCTCCTACACGCGCTACGGCGTCGACGTCGACCAAGATGACATCGTGGCCCACGAATGGGGCCACGCCTACACCGGCAGCACGCACGGCCTGATCTACCAATGGCAGTCGGGCGCGCTCAACGAATCCTACTCCGACATCATCGGCGAGATCGTCGATCAGCTCAACAATTACGGTCTGGACGAGCCGGCGGCGGATCGCACGGAGAATACTTGCAGCTACATCACGCCCTCACCGACCGTGCTGACCGTCACGGAGCCGGCGGACATCGCGCGCGACTACCCCGGCAGCGCCGCGGCCTACGGCCCGCGCATTGGGGCGGAGGGCATCAGCGGGGCGTTGACGCTCGTCGAGGACGGCTCGAACCTTCCCAACCGCGGTTGCCGGGAGCTCACCAACACCGAGGCGATCAGCGGCACGATCGCGCTGGTCGAGCGCGGAACCTGCAGCTATACGCAGAAGGCAAGCCGGGCCCAGGACGCCGGCGCCATTGCCGTCATCGTGATCAACACGAGTAGCGATCGGCCGAGCATCTCCTTCGGGCGGGCGGACGAGCTCCTCATCCCGCTGATGGTGATCGGCAATACTAGCGGTCAGACTATCAAGGAGGGGCTCGAGGCCGGCGTGCAGGTCAGGCTGACTACCCCGCCGCGCGAGACCGACGAGAGTGTCCGCTGGCTGATGGGCGAGGAGAGCGCCTCCTTCGGCACCGCCATCCGCGACGCCTGGACGCCGACCTGCCTCGGCGACCCGGGCAAGGTGACCGATGAGGTCTACCACTGCACCACCAGCGACGGCGGCGGCGTGCATTCCAACTCCGGCATATCTAACCACGCCTTCGCGCTCTTGGTGGACGGCGGCAGCTACGACGGTCACGACATCCCGGCCCTGGGTTGGACGAAGACGAGCCACATCTACTGGCGCGCCATGTCGACCTACCAAGTGCCGGTGACGGACTTCCCGGACCATGCCGACGCGCTCGAGCAGAGCTGCCGGGACTTGATCGGCGCCGAGATCAACGAGGTCTTCCTCGACACGCCGTCCAGCGCGACGATCGAAGCGGAGGACTGCCAGACCGTCGCCAAGGTCATCGACGCGGTGAAGTTCCGGACATGGCCGGAGCAATGCGGCTTCGAGCCCATGCTGGCCCAGAATCCGCCGCCGGCCTGCGACGGCACGGGCGAGGTCGTGTACGAGGCCGACTTCGAAGACGACGCCGCGGGCTGGACGGTCGGCCGGCGTGACATTGCCGATCCCGAGACCTTCGATGAGCGCGATTGGGAGCGGGTCGACGCGCTGCCCGACGAGCGACCAGGCAGCGCCTTCTTCGTCCCGGACCCGGCCCAGGCCGGCAACTGCGACGACGACCTGGAGAACGGTGCTCTCTACCTGGACAGCCCGGTGATCGCGCTGCCCGAAGCGGAAGGCTTGGTCGGCCGGCCGCTGTTGACCTTCGAGCACTACGTGTCGAGCCAACCCAGCCGCGACGGCGGAAACATCAAGGTCAGCGTCAACGGCGGCCCCCCTCAGAACGTGGCGCCGGAGGACTTCGTATTCAACGGCTACGATCAGACCCTGTATTTATCGGGCCCCAATCCGAACAACCCGAACGTCAACGGGCCGCTGGCCGGCGAGTTTGCCTTCCACGGCACCGACGAGGGCACGCACAAGGGTACGTGGGGCCAGACACAGATCGATCTCACCCGCTTCGCCGGCCCCGGTGACGAGGTCCAGCTGCGCTTCGACTTCGGCACCAACGGCTGCTCCGGGCGCATCGGCTGGTACGTCGACGACGTTCGCCTCTACTACTGCTCGAGCTGCGGCGACAGCGTGCTGGACGCCGGCGAGGCCTGCGACGACGGCAACGGCGCCAGCGGCGACGGCTGCTCCGCCGGCTGCCGGATCGAGGCCCTATACAGCTGCACACCGCCGATCGCGGCAACCGACGCGATACAGGACGGCGGCTTCGAGTCGGCGACCGACGCGCTACCCTGGCAGATCGCCAGCACCTGGGCGGACTCGCCGCTTTGCACGGCCGGCGACTGTGACGGGGCGATGGCCCTCGAGGGCGACCGTTGGCTGCGTCTCGGCTATTTCGAGAGCGAGCCGGGCACAGCGTCAGCAACGCAAGCTATCACCTTGCGGGCGGGCTTGGAGATGCTCTCGTTCAATGTGATGATGCCGACCTGCAACCAGCGCACCGTCACGGATACGCTGGGCGTGTCAATCGACGCCACGCCGGTCATCACGCTCACTGCCCGAGGCGGTATGTGCGGCCGCAGCTACAACTCTCTCCAGCTTGATATCTCGGACTTCGCCGACAACGCCGCGCACGAGTTGCGCTTCGAGGCGGCGGTGAACTTCGGGGGCGGCTTCGTCCTCGACAAGGTGAGCGCCGGCACGCCGGCGCAGGCCAGCGTCTGTTCCTACGAAGGGCTGCCGGGGATCTATCTGCCGGTGGCGCGAAAGGAATCGGAGCCGTAGATGGCCCATGCCCAGCCCGGCAGCCCACCTCGCCCTGCCGCCGTCTGCCGCTGTGCAGCCAGGCGATTGACGCGAGCCCCACGGTCCGGCTGGTCCGATGCGGCGCGCACACTGCGGGAACGCGGCGAGGCGGGAATGCTCGACGCACCTACGCCCACTCACTTCGACGAAGAGGAGTGGGAGTGGTAATGAGCCGGGAGGCGGTGAGACGGGGTGAAGTGTACCTTGTGAGTCTGGATCCGACATTGGGCAGCGAGATCCAGAAGACACGCCCCTGCGTAGTCTTCTCTCCCGATGAGCTGAATGCCCATCTGCGCACTTACGTCGTCGCCCCGATGACGACCGGTGAGTATGCGTATCCCTTCCGAATGCCATGCCGTTTCCAGGGACGGGACGGATACGTGGTGCTCGACCAGATCCGGACCGTAGACCGGGATCGCCTGGTCCGGCGGCTGGGTCGCCTGAGACCCACCACGATTCACGGCGTCTTGAACCTACTCCAGGAGATGTTCACACCCTGAGCGGTTGGCCCGTTCGAGCTGAGGTTGCCTACGAGGAGTTGGTGAGCCCGCGGCACAAGCCGGCGAACCAAATGGTGATGATCGTGCTCACCGGCGGCAAGGCCAATCCGGAGCCTGTGTCGATAGCGGTCGAGAACGCGCGATAGGCGAAGGCCGACGGGATGGTGCTTGTGCTGGCGTCGGCTCTTGCGGAGAGAGAGGCGGCGCCGCATCGAATCCGGCGAGGGACACGGTTTCGGGCTGACCTGCGCCAGCCGTGTGGCCACGCGCTTCAGTAGCCGAGCTCAGCCATCTTGCGCACCGCCGCCGTCTTCAGGTCCTCACCCTTGGCATTGGACCATTCCCGATCGCGTGGCCAGCCGCTGATCGACCCCCTCACAATTGAGGCACATCACTTAAAGAATTCCGGGTGCTCCTTGGCATCCATCAGAGCTTCATGCAATGCCTGATACGGTACACCCAGCTCCTTGGAGACGGCTCGCTTCTGAGCCGGCGACAGTTTCTCGAGTTCAAACCCGAGTTCCCGCGCTTCTTCCACCGTCAAGCCACGCAGGCTTGACCGCTCCAGCGCCTTTACGTTGTTCCTTGCGGCCTCTACGAACACCGATACTGGGCTGGGGGGCAGATCCGGAGGACCGTAGTTCCACACATATACCGCGCCGGCGATGGCCACCGCGCCGCCAATCACCATGATTCCAGGACTGAGAACCGTAGAGGACACCACGACGATCCCCTTGGCGCCCTGATACGCGATGTAGGCCCCCAGTGCCCCGAGCAGGAGAGCGGCCCCCTTCTGCGTCAAACCCGACCCTGCGCCGCCCTTCGCAGAGGCCCCCGGTGTTGAGTCGCCATCCGTTGGCTCTTCTGCCGCAGACTCACCCGTCTGTTTGGCTGGCACGGCGGTAGCGCCAAGCTCCAGGGTCGATACGGCCTCGAGCAGATAGGATCCGTTCCTGTCCAGCCGCCAGCTCACGCTACCGGCACCCAAGTGGCTTCCGTACCCACGGATACTGTCCGGGTTCACCTCACCGGGCAAGTTAACGTCCATTTGCACCACAAAGGGGCCAGCAGCGACGATGGCCTCGTTGAGCCTCTCGGTCTCGGTTGAACCGATGGCATCCGCCCTTCCCGCAGACAAAGACAGCACGATCTGGTCCAGCACCTCGTCGGTGTCGACGTGCGGCACATAGACCTCGGCCGAGTACTTGTAGGTGACGCGATCTGGATCGGTCTCGTCTATTTCGAGCTCAGTCCAACGAACCAGATTCTCTTCTGGCGGCTGCCCCTCGTCGCCTGCGAACAGCATCACGAGCGGATTGTCGTCCGCATTGAGCTCGTCGGGCACGACAAAGCTGCGGCGGGCGGAGATGCCCGAAGTGCGAGCAGTACCCTCCCAGCCGGCCTCGCTGAGCATCGATGCCCGATAGTCAAGATCTATCGGCTCGGAACTAAGGGCCTGAAGCTCAGCGAATACCTGGTCATCCAGCGCGAGATCCACCGTCCATGTACCATTGTGGCCGCCGTTCTCATCACGTTCTACCGTGGTCACGGCCGTGAACTGGCCGCAGCCGAGGCCAACCGCCAATAGTGCCAGACCGGCGACGCAAAGGCGTAGCAGCGGCGAGGATTGATTCGGCACTTGCTGGAGGGGCAAATCCGCACCCGCACGTGTCATCGGTCGGCTCATACTCACGGCGCTGCACGATGCTTCCGGTCTGGATACGCGCACGGCGACTCTCCTCGGGAAAAGGGATAGGAACCTCAACTGGCGAGAGTATAGCAGGGAGGTATCCTGGGGGCGACATGACGAGGCCTGCGCTGATGCTTCGGAATTCCCTCTTCAGGCATTCGCGTTTATCCGCGCCACCCTCGGCGAGCCGGACCTGTCCGTGGGCATCGTCCTGTCCATCCAGACCCACGGTTCGCTGCTCAACTGGCAGCCGCACATCCACGCACTGGTCACCGACGGGGGTTTCCCCCCTGATGGCACCTTCGTGTTCCCTGCCCGCCCACGCCACCGATGTGCTGACCGAAGCCTTCCGTCGAGCTGTACTCAAGCTGTTGAGCGCATCTTCGAGGTCGACCCGCTCGAGTGCCCGGCCTGCGTCAGCGCCAGTCGAAGCCCCGACGGAGACGCCGATCGTGACCGCCTCACCTGTCCCAACGTCAGCAGGACAGCTGCCGGATCATCTGCCCAGAACCGGAGGAAAACCGCCGCAACAGCTCCCGCTTGTCGTCGGAGTTATCGGACTCCTGCTCATTCTTCACGGCCTCACGACCACGAGTTCCGGGAAATACCCCACGTAGAAACCAAGGCCACGCGTAAGAAGACGATCTGCCTGCACGAGCGCGTGCGCGCCCACGAGCGGAATCCTGCTTGGCGTTTCGCCTTCATGGCGTTGGGATTCCTGCTGGTCAAC
>CAYYVH010000224.1:0-6836 GCA_964475075.1 uncultured Anaerolineales bacterium
CGGATTCTCCAACTTCGACTGCAAAGCCCAGGATTCTCACGAGTACGAATTGATGTCCCCTGGCGTAGACGTGTGGAGCACCCTGCCCAGCGAGAATTATGCCGCCTGGGACGGCACCTCCATGGCCACGCCGGTTGTCGCCGGCATCGCCGCCCTGGCTCGCACGGCCTTCCCTGACAAGGACGTCTACTCATCCCGCTTCATCATGGGTCAGATAGCTACAACTGGCGGCACCATGCAGGCATACACACCAGTCAAGGGGCCGGCCGTCTCGTACTACACACCGGATGCTTATGCCGCACTCACCACGTTTCCCAAGCCCAAACTCTCCTATCTGGAGCACTGGCTGTTCGACACAGCCGCCCAGGACCCCAACAACGACGACGATGGTATCGTAGACGCCGGCGAAACCATAGACCTGGCCATCGTCATCCGCAACCACTGGGGCAAGGCCGACCCGGTGACGGTGACGCTGGAAGCCTGGGCCGAGGGCGCTTTCCAGCCCGACCCCTACGTGACCATGATCACCGGCACGGTGAACTATGGCGCTGTGGGAAGCTTCAACATTGACGACAACGGATTGATCTACGACAACGACGTCATCGTTGGTGTGCGCCACCCGTTCCGTTTCGCCGTGGACCCCAACACCCCCAACGACCACCTAATTCCCTTCCGACTGACCATGACTGCTGGCAACGGCTTTGCTCCGGGTGATCCGCCTCTCATCTTTACATCCTACTTCTACCTGATCGTGCAGCGCGGGCGGGAATTGCCGCGTATCATCTCGCAGGACATGGTGCTGAGCAAGGACTACTACTGGCTGGTACCCGACCAGACGCTGATTGAGGCCGGCGTGACGGTGACAGTAACCGAGGGAACGCAGGTGCAGTTTTGGAGCGCGGATCCGAATGATCCATACAGTCAGAACGCCTTCCCGTTCTTGCAGGTTGAGGGTAACTTTCTGACGCGAGGTACCCCCGACGAACCAGTTGAGTTCTTCTCCGGCGCCTTCTACCCAGGGCACAAGGTTGACATACGCCGGGCAGGGAGCGCGATGCCGGGCGAGGCCGGCGGTGGAACAGTAGAACTCAGGTACGTGCGCTTGCTTAACCCGAAGGTTCAAGCGTCGATCATTGAACATAGCTACTTCGCGCAGGAGCTATTTGGGTGCATCTACGACCGCAGTGAGTGGGGACCAAACTGTACAAATCCAGAAATCAACGCGGCCATCATCACCGACTCAATCGTCTACAAGGTAGGTAGCGAATGGGGAGGGAAACTCTCGGTGAATAGTGGGGCTGGGAATCTGTATGATTCAAACGACATGTATCTCAATGGTCAATCGATTCAGGGTAGCATATTCCTCAAGAACTACAAGCTCTACGAGACTCAATGGGGTGATCGGCAGTACTGGGTCTCAGAGGCCAATGGGCCGGGGGTCGGCATTTACGAACCCACCTTCCTGCGCACGGCCTTCCCGGTCCAATACAACGGCAAGATCTACGTGGCACTGCAGAAGAATGCTGATCCATCGGGCCAGGACCCGCTCAACTTCGCCGAGTGGTATGCCAACCAACTGGGCGGGCATGTGGTAGCCGTCAACGACGAGGCTGAGAATGACTTCCTGCGCAGGTATCAACAGAACTTCTTCAATCCAGACGACTTCCACCAGACCTATCCAAATATGGACTGTGGAGACTACAACAGCGGTGATTGCTGGGAGCTGTTTTCTGGGAGCTTCATCATCGGGTTGACCGATAGGGAGAATGAAGGGCAGTTCGAATGGATCAGTGGCGAACCGCTCGTTTATACCAGTTGGGGAGGGGGGGAACCCAACAATGGCGGCTGCCCCACCTGCAACGAGGACTACGTACAGTTCAATGGAGGTTGGTGGAACGACGGCTGGCTCGATGGCCCGATTATCCTTGAGTTGCCCGGCGATCTCGCCTCCCAGGGCTTGGCGAACAAGACGGCCGCCAGTCTGAACAGGAAAGCCCACACCCTGCCCGTTCGTGGACCCACACCAGCCGAAGTACAATCCGCCACAGTCATCACCCCGTTTCTGGATCTGCCGGTGGCCTATACCAATTTCGCCCAGGCCTTGCGGAGCAACGTTCATGGCCAGGGGCCAGGGTTGGTCAACGCCTGGTTCGACCACAGCTCGCCGGACTACACGGCTGACGGTCAAGTCGTTCTCTGGTCGGGCGCGCGCTACACTGACACGACAACTATTGCACGCACTACTTGCACAACCGGCGCCGGCTGCTACGATGGACACAACGGCATCGACTTCAAGCGCAGCGTAGAAAATGAGTCGGTCTTCGCCGCCGCGCCCGGGACAGTTATCAGTACGACAGTCGGGTGTCAGGTGGGTGACCCCTGTGGGACACGCTACGGCAATCAGGTTTGGATCGATCACGGCAACGGTTACGCCACCCTCTACGGACATCTCGAGGCGGTCTCCGTCACCATCGGCACGTTGATTACCGACACCACCGTGCAACCGCTGGGCATCATGGGCGCCACCGGCGATGCATGGGGCACACATTTGCACTTCGGAGTGTACTACGATCAGGACAACGATAGCGGCTGGACTGAATCTGAGGCAGTCGATCCTTTCGGCTGGATTGGCGAAAGCCCGGACCCGTGGACGATGCCCAACGACTACTTATGGAAGTATCCAATCTGGGATCAGGCAACGGTCGACCCGAACACGGACATGATTCTAATCGCTCCTGCACGTGACATCACCGTTACCATACCACCAGGGTCCATTACCGGCACTATCACCGCAACCATACAACTGTGGCAGACCCCACCGGTCGTCGATACGACCACCCACAATTATTGGGGGGACGGCACCCGTTCAGCCGGCCGCTCCTTCCTACTGATGGCACCGTCTGGGAACGCTACGCTCCAAGGTGGCTTTCATGTACTGGCCGCATATTCGGCGACGGACGTCTCCCACCTTCGGGAAGCTGAGCTAGGATTGTTTCGCTGGTATGAGCTGGAAAAACGATGGCAATGGGTTGGCGGTCAGGTAGACACGAACCTACATCGCTATACGGCGAACTGGATCTATCACCCGCTGGGTCATTATGACCTGTTGGGGCCTCTCTACTGTAGTTCGGATAATCGCTACGAACCCAACGATAACTACGATGCTGCCAACTTTGTCCACACCGACAATACGCCGTACTACAACCTGTTCGACCTTGAAGGGGACAAAGACTGGTTCCGCTTTGAGGCCGTGGCGGGAGCGATGTACCTGATCCAGACTAGCAACCTGCAGGCCTCAGTCGACACCATCCTCGAGACCTATGATCAGGATGGCGTAACTCTGCTAGCCACCGATGATAACAGCGGCACTGGCTACGGCTCCAGGCTGGAATGGCAAGCGCCGGCAGACGGTGTGTACTTCGTGAGGGTTACCCAGCCCGCTGGCAGCCCTTACGGATGTGAGAATTGGCCACGACCATCCTACGAGCTCAAAGTGTTCCAACTGCTCCCGCCGGAAGTTGAGGAAACTCTGGCATCCGTGCGGAGCCAGATCATCACGGAAGGATCATTCAACACCTTCAAGAACAACGCCTTCCTCAACGTATGGTGGGATCCGGATATCGATCACTGGATGCAATTCGATGTGCAATCCGGGCGTGGCTACTGGCGCTATCTTACCGACAACTGGTGGGGCACGACTAACACCACATTGATTGGTGCTGCCATCCAGGACTACAACGATGACTTCAACAAGGGGCGCTACGTCTACCAACCTATGCTCACACAGCCTCCCGAGAGTGCGTATCCCTTCGTCACCGATGTCATCCTCTCCACCGCCGGCGACCCCGATGCCGCCATCGTCGGCGCGGAGACGGTGACCTTCACCGTGACCTTCAACCGCGACATGTCCACCACCATCCAGCCGGCGGTCTCCTTCGGCCCCGATGTGCCGGAGACGGACTACACCATCCACTCCATCGCCGGTGGCTGGCAGGACCCGCGCACCTGGGTCGGCAGCTTCAATATCACACCCATCACCGGCGACGGCTACCAGTTCATGCGCATCGCTGGCGCCGTCGCGGCCGACGATCCCTGGCTGGTCACCGGCGACGACTCGGAGCGCTTCCGGTTCGAGATCGTCACCTCCGGCACCGAGGCCATGAACCTGCAGGCCACCGGCGGCGAGGGGTACGTGGACCTCTCCTGGACCCAGGATGACTTCGATCTGCTGGCCGGCTTCAACCTCTACCGCTCTACGTCCATCACCGGCACGTACACGTTGATCAACGACGGCATCATCCCACCCGAGCAGCGAACATACCGCGACTCCGACGTCCAGCCCGGCCAGCCCCACTACTACAAGTTCACTGTCGTCAAAACCGACATGTCCGAGTCGGACTTCTCCAACGTCGCCATGGCCACACCGGTAGACACCGTCGCCCCCACGATAACTCATACGCCAGTGACCGAAGCCGCACCCGGCCTCCCGCTCACCCTCTCTGCTGACGTCACCGACAACGTAGTAGTGCAAGATGTCATCTTGCACTACAGGGCCATCGGCGCAGCGAACTACCAGAGCAAGGTCATGGTCAACACGACGGGGAGCCGTTACACGGCCACCATTGCGGGGTCTGAGGTCGCCTCGCCAGGGCTGGAGTACTATATCGAGGCGACGGACGGTGTGAGCACCGTGCGCAAGGGCCGAGCTGAGTACCCTTATCAGGTCACCGTAGTAGACAAGCCGGTGGTAACGGCCGTCAGCCCGAACCAGGGGCCGGCCTCAGGCGGCACAAACGTGACCATCGCCGGCTCCAATTTCAAAGACGGCGCTTCGGTGACCTTCGACGGAGCGGTGGCGGAAGATGCCACCATCCTCAGCAGCAACCAGATCACCGCGACCACGCCGGCCCACTTCCCGGCCGCGGTTGACGTCACCGTAACCAATCCCGACAGCCAGAGCAGCACCCTGCTACGCGGCTTCACCTACGAGAGCGACGTAGCCTCGCTTAGCCTGCCTGACACCGGTGGCGGGCAGCACGACGTTGTACAAGTGCCAATTCACGCGGCCAGCATCCAGGGGCTGGCGGCTGCCGACCTGACCGTCACCTTCGACAGCAATGTGCTCAATGCACAGGGAGCCGGCACCGGCAACCTGACACCCGGCTGGAGTCTGGCTGCCAACACCGACACCGCCGGCCAGATCCGCCTCTCCATGGCCAGCCCAGGCGGCACCGTCAGCGGTTCGGGAGTCCTGGCCAATCTCGAATTCGAGGTGATCGGCCCCCCAGGAAATACCAGCACATTGCACTTCGCTACTATCTCCCTGAACGACGGCGCCATCGCCACCGAGACCGCCGACGGCTCCTTCAGTGTGGATCTGGTCTACGACGTGGCCGGCATAGTGCATTTCTGGAACGGCGGTGTGGTACCCGACACGCTGCTCAGCCTGCAGGGCGACCGCGTCTACACCGACTTGAGCGACAACAGCGGAGCCTACACCGTCAGCGGGGCTGAATCCGGAGACTACACCCTCACCCCAAACAAGCCCGATGACGTCAACGGCATCAGCGCCTACGACGCCTCCCTGGTGCTGCAGCACGCGGCCGGACTGAGCACCCTTTCCGGCCACGCGGCCACCGCCGGCGACGTAAACAAGTCCGGCGACATCACCTCCATGGACGCCTTCTACATCCTACAAAAAGCGGTGGACCTGATCACGCTTCCCTTCCCTGGCGCAGGTGTGGTGTGGGACTTCGACCCGCCCAGCCGCAACTACACCAACCTGAGCAGCGACGTGGCCGGCCAGGACTTCACAGCCATGCTGCTGGGAGACGCGTCGGGCAACTGGGCGGCTGGTGGTGGTCAAACCCAGGCGTTGGCCAGAGTAGCCGATACCGCGTCCCTGGCCTTGCCGGAACTCTACGCCGAGCCCGGCGAGCGCATCACCGTCACCCTGAGCATCACCCTGGAACAGGCTCAGCTCTACGCTGCCGATCTGGTCATCACGTACAATCCGGCGGTGCTCAATGCTGTAGCCGTGGCGACCGGCGAGACCGCCCAGGACTTTCTCGTGTCAAGCAATCTGGGCCAGTCGGGCACGGTGCGGGTAGCCCTGGCCGGGTCGCAGCCATTGACAGGCACCGGCGTGCTGCTGCACCTGGCTTTCGATGTAGTCGGTCAGCTCGGGGACACAACGGCTCTATCAATCGCGGGAGCCAGCCTGAACGAAGATGCGATCACTGCCCAGCCGGCAGATGGCGTCATTCAGGTGGTGGACCTGCCGGCGTGCGACTTCGACCGCGATTGTCGAGTGGCGACGAGCGACATCATGCGCGTAGTCGCGCACTGGCGGGCCAAGAGCAACGATGCTGCCTATGATGCTCTCTACGACCGCGACGAAGACGGCGACATCGACATCGTCGACATCATGACCGTGAGCAAGGCATGGGGGGAACACTGCCTACCGTAGCGGCTCGCCTGAGCCTAACCCTGTCCGGCCCGACCTGACTCTACGTGAGACAGCCCGGACATCAAGACCGTCTAAACTCACTAGGGAGAACAGCGCCCATGGCAAATGGGATGGCCGGCAGGAGCAGAACCACACGCCGGCCATCCCCTCATCCGCTTCACACGCGCTGCCACCACCCGCCTATCCGCCCCGCCGCAGGCAATCCGCTGACAGCCCATCCGCTAATCCGCTCCGCCGCAGCCCATCCGCCGGCCTCCCATCCGCTTATCCGCTCCGCCGCAGGCAATCCGCTGACAGCCCATCCGCCGGCCTCCATCCGCTAATCCGCTGCGCCGCAGGCAATCCGCTGACCACCTATCCGCTAATC
>CAYYVH010000225.1:0-6802 GCA_964475075.1 uncultured Anaerolineales bacterium
CCTTGGCAGCGTCAGACAACCCGTAAGATCATATTTGACAGGGTACTAGTACACGATTCCGCATGTCCTTCGACTACGTCAAAGCTCCACCAGTGCCGGATGCACCAGACTGATAGCTGATAGCTGATAGCCCACGACAGAATAGGCGAACGACTTCTGATAATCTGTGCTAGCTGCCCGAATCCCGTTCATTGTCGGCCAGCGCCCGTGTCAGTGCCGCCCATTCCTCGAGCGACAGCGTCTCCGCCCGCCGCCGTGGGTCGATGCCTGCTCCCTCCAATGCTGCCACGGCGTGCGCGGGCCTCAGCTGTAGCCCCGCCGCTAGGCTGTTCTTCAACTGCTTGCGCTTCTGGCTGAAGCCGGCCTTCACGGCGCGGAAGAAAGCGTCCTTGTCGTCCGCCGGTACGTCGACCGGGGTGTTCTCGTGTACGTCCAGGCGCAGCACCGAGGAGTCCACCTTCGGGCGGGGGTAGAACGCCCCGGCGGGCACCACCGCAACGCGCCTCGGGGCGGCGTAGAACTGCACGCTCACGGCAAGTATGCTCATGTTGCCTGGACCGGCCAGGATGCGGTCCGCAACCTCTTTCTGCACCATGACCACCGCTAGCTCCGGTTGCACGCCCGCCTCGAGCACGTGGCGTAGCACCGCCGACGTAATGTAATACGGCAAGTTAGCCACGACCTTGTAGCCGGGCAGGCGACCTGTGCGGTCGTGCTCGCAACCGAGTAGGTCCCCGGGGGCGACCTTGCGGATGTCAGCATTGACGATCTCGACGTCGGGCCTTGAGCCGATTGTGTCGGCCAGCACGGCCCGCATCGCCGCGTCGATCTCCACTGCAACGACTCGCCCGGCACGCTCCGCCAGGGCCGAGGTGAGCACCCCCAGCCCGGGGCCGATCTCGAGGACCGTGTCGTCCGGGCCCAGGTCGGCCGCGGCGACAATCCTCCCCAGGTGTTGCTCGTCCACCAGGAAATGTTGGCCCAGGCTCTTGCGCGGACGGATGCCGTAGCGCCGCAGGAGCTGGCGCGCGTTCTGGAACTCGGGCGCTGCCGGGGACGGGCTGCGGTCGGGTGGACTCATGACGGCACTGCCTGCAGCGCCAGGCGCCGGGCTGTCCGATTTGCCATCACGGCAGGATCCAGGGGATGTCCCGCTCCGGCGGCAGGGGCTCCAGCAGGTATACGTCCACGTACTGGTGCCAGGACTCGTAGTTGTCGTCGTCGAAACCGAGGTCGATGTGATAGCGCTTGATCCCACCGCCGGTGTCGCCGGCGAAGCCGATGCCGTAGCCCGGCACGTAGAGGTTGACGCTGAGGGGGATGTACCGCGGATCCACCGCGATGATGCCGCGGCGCATTTGCAGGCCCAACCAGGTTCGGCCGAACCACGGAGCGCTCCTCGGGGTACCAGCCCGCGATGCACTGTAGCTGGTGGCATAGACGCGCATGTGCCGCCAGTAGCGCCGCGGGCCTTCCGGCGTGTCCACTGTCTGCCACACGATCTTCGTCCCGTAGGCCATTATCTCGGCCAGGGGGTCGCGCAGGACGACCTCCTCCTCGATCTGTCGCGCGATCTCCGCGCCGTCCTCGTAGGTAATGCGTATGCGCTGGGACTTCAGGCCTGCCTCGCCGGGCCGAAGGACCTTTTGTTCATCCAGGGGGATCTCGGCGTCGGGCTCGGTGATCGTGGCGAAGGGAATGGAGACCTCGCGAACGAGGATGTCCTCGACCACGCGCACGACCTGGACGTGCATGTCGGGCCTGAGCGGCGTGTCGGCGGCCGGAATAGCGTAGTCACGGCCCCGCAGCTCGATTCCGACCCGCTCCAAGCCCTGGCCAACGGTGTCGGCCCAGGCACGCGCCTCGCGTTTGGTGCCTTCGACCTCGACCAGGAAAGGCGTGGCGCGGTGGATGGCGATGCGCATGCTCCCGTAGAGGGGTGATTGCGCCGGTGGATGCACCCGGTCCTCGTCGTGAAGGGGAATGCCGGCCGCCTCGAGCGCCTCACCGACGGTCTCGCCGACCAGCTCAAGGTCGAACGGTATGCCGTTTTCCACCACCGTCACCGGTACCGGCCGCAGCACGTCCACCAACCACTCGGCGTCACCCCCAGGTAGTGAGGAGTCATCCGCCGCGCGTGCCCCTTGGGGCTCGACTTTCCGTTGCGGTTCCGGCGGGGGAACCGCGATGCTCCCGGCGCCGTGGGCGGCGAGCTGGACGAAGGGCGGCGGGGAGCGGCCCCGGGCACCTTCAGGGGATGTCTGATGTACCGGCCACGGCCGGCCGTTGACCTTCACCTGATCATGGGGCCCCAGCGAGACCCCCGCTTCCTGGAGAACGGCCAGCACGGAGCGGCCGTGGCTGTGTAATGCCACCACTCGCCCGTCGGTGCGCACTCGCACCGGCCTGGCGCGCTTGACGACCACCAGGTCGCCGTCGCTCAGACGTGAATCAGGTCCGGGAAGCACCAGGTCGCCGGGCCCGACGTCGATGTCGTGCTCGAGTATCAGATCCGCCACGCTGCCGGTGTGGGTTGTCAGGCGCGCCGTCGTGCCATCGATGGTGAGGCTGACGGTGATGGCGCTTAGCCGGTAGAGAACGGCTAGGCCTACTACCAAGGAGATGAATGCCGCGAGTGGCGCCCACTCCGCCGCCGGCGGACGCCCGCGGGGTAGAATGGGTATCCGCCTGGCAGGAGACATTGGCTCGTGGAGCATGGCGTCCCGGTAGTGTATGTGGCCAGCGGCTTTGGATCGGGTTCGGGGCTCTGTACCCTCTTGCCGGCCGTGCCGGCCCGCCCAAGGCGACTCTGCGGCACCCGGACGACACACCCTACCGCTGCTTCCTTCCGGACCTGACGGGGTTCGGGGGCCTCCGCCGCGCAGAACCCTGAACGGGCCGGCGCAGCCGGCAAGAGGGCGCGGAGACGAGGTCACCGTGCCGGCGTCAGCGGACCACTCCCCACAGCCCAATTGTAGCCACGCGATAGCGGCTCGTCAATGGCATCCTCGTGTGATCAGGACCACCCGAAGGAGCATCTTAATCTTAATATAACCCTAAGGCGCAGGCGGACTGCTTTCTGATATACTCTCGGCCGTAGCATTAACACGCCAGCGGCTGTGTGGGGGTTTCTCACTCGAGAAGGGTGAGGAACGGCGTTGATACGTGGAGTGCTACGTGGGACCGGTGCCATTACCATGGGCTGTGGTTGCGGGCACCGGTCCATTCTTTAATTCGGTCATTACACCCGCGCCGGGCTGGCGGTGGGCTGCTGGTTCTGGTATTCTGTATGCAGCCGGTTTCGTGAGCTAAGGCACGCTCACGAGCCGCGCGTGGCTGTGCCGTGCGCCGAATGAGGAGATGCGCCATGTCGTACGTTCCGCGCCCCGTGCGGGCGACCCTTGCTTTTTTCCTGTTGGTTCCCCTGTTCACCGCATCACCCCGCGTCGGCGCCGAGCCTGTGGCGCCCGCGTGGATCGAGCCCGAGATCGTTGCCCCAGAGAGTCGCCCGGAGCAGTTTGCCGGACCAGTGGCGAGGCGGGCCTCTGTCAGCAGCAGGGCGGAAATCGTGAGCCTAATCGTCCGCCTGGATGGGCCGAGCCTCGGGGATCTTCGGCGGTCCGCTCGGGAACGAGCGGATGCGACCGGGGCTGCGGCGTTGTCCCGGACTTCACTGCAAGCGCTCCATGACGGCATCGAGCGCCGACAGCTGGCTGCCCAACGGGCGGTCGAGGCGACAGGGGCGGTTGTGGTCGACCGGTACCAGAACATGCTCAACGGCTTCCTGGTTCACGCCTCCCCCGACCAGGTGGTGGCCATTGCCGGCGTGCCCGGCGTGGTCAGTGTTGCCCGTGCACCCCTCTTGGAGCCGGCGTTGGCCGACTCGGTGCCCCACATCGGCGCGCCGCGGGTGTGGGACGAGCTGCGCTACCGGGGCAAGGGGACGCTCGTCGCGGTGCTGGATACGGGCGTCGACTACACCCACGCTGCATTCGGAGGACCGGGCGACCCCCGGGCGTACACCGAGAACGACGAGGATCTCGTGGAATCGGGAACGTTCCCCACCCGGCGCGTGGTGGGCGGCTACGACTTCGCCGGCAAGCGTTATTCTCCGAGCGCCTTGTGCGGTCCGTATCCCGGCCAGGAATGTCACCGGGAGCCCCGCCCCGATGACGATCCCCTGGATACCCGCGGGCACGGTACCCACGTGGCCGGCGTCATCGCCGGCGGCCGCACCGATGAGCTTGCGCCTGGCGTGGCGCCCGAGTCCCACCTGGTCCCCATCAAGATCTTCGGCAACCCGGTCAGCGCACCCGTCGTGACCGATTTGATGTTCAGCGCGTTCGAGTGGGTTGCCGACAACAACGACGAGCTGGACGTCCCGGGCTTTGCCACCGAGCGCATCGATGTGGTCAATCTCAGCGTGACGGGCGCCTGGTTGACCGGCTGGACCGAGACCGAGCAGATCGTGCGCGAGGCAACGGACCGGGGACTGACGGTAGTGGTGGCGGTGGGCAACGAGGGGGCGCTTGGCTACATGGCCGGTGCCGTCTCGAGCGCCGAGAGTGCTCTCAGCGTCGGCAGCTCATACCCGCCCGGCGAGCGCGGCATGCTTTTCGAGGCCGAGTGGGCGGGCGAGAGCGGCCCGGACCAGCTCGACAGTCTGGCGCTCGACACGAGGATCGATGGTCAACCCCGCGCCGTGGAGATCGGCGGCTTCGAAGGACAGCTCGCCTGGGCAGGCACGCTCTGTGCGGGCGAGGCGCCGGTACAGGATGTGACCGGCAAGGTGGCTCTCGTGGAGCGTGGGGGTTGCAGCTTCGCCGAGAAGCTCCTGAACGCCCAAGCGGTGGCGGTGACGGCGGCCGTGGTGTTCACCTCGGACGAATGGCCCGTGCAGCATATGTATGGTCAGGCCGACTTGACCATTCCGGCGGTGATGATCAACCGTGCGCCTGGCTTGCGGCTGAAGGACATGCTGGAGCGCGGCATCGCGGTGCACGCCCGGGTCTACGAGCCGAGCGTCGATATACTATCGGATACGCTCTCGCGTTTCAGTGCCCGTGGGCCGGCGCGACAGACCGGTAGGCTCATTCCGCAGCTCGTCGCGCCCGGCTACGCTATCCTATCAGCCAAGAGCGGTTCCGGCAGTGGCGGCACCACCGACAACGGGACCTCCGTTTCCGCGGCGCATGTGGCCGGCGTGGCGGCGCTCCTGGCGGAGCGGAACCGTGTTGAGGGGTTGGGGCTCGATGCGATGGAGATCGGTGCCCTGGCGATCAACTACGCCGTGCCGACGGTCAAGATCGAGCGTCAGGACAAGGGCCGGCTGGCGCCCGTGGCCCGCCAGGGCGCCGGGCGCGTGGACGCCTACGGAAGCGCGACGGGCATGACCGTGGTGCGCTCCGACGAGGGGATCGCCGATCTGGGCTTCGGCCACGTCCTGGTGACCGATCAGGTGAATACGGTCACGCGCCAGCTCACGGTGCGCAATCTGGCGGACGCGCCCAAGACGTACCGGACCGAGGTGCAGCTTGCCTTCCCCGAGGAGGATGCCGACCAGGGCGTGACCGTTTCCGCCAGCCCCCGGGCGTTGACTGTGCCGCCTGGTCAGAGCGGCGATCTGGCGGTTGAAGTGGCGGTGGACCCGGCACGGCTGCGTCCGTGGGCGCTGGCGGACCGGGAGCCGGTCGTCGAGTCGGAGTTGCTCGGCATGCTGGAGGTTGATGGCTGGGTCCGCCTGACGGAGGTGGACGCGGCCGGGCACGCGGTGCCGGGCGGGGACCAGGTGGGCGTGCCGTTCATGGTCCTCCCGCGCCGTCACAGCTGCGTGGAATCTGTCACCCAGGAACCGTTCACCATCAAGGAACGGGATGACCTCTTCGCACAGCGCTGGGTGAACTCCTGTCTCGAGGACGGCTCGGTGCAGCTCTTCTCCGTCGTCGCATCGGACCCGACGGACCTGGAGCTGCCGAGCGCGGTGGACATCGAGACCGTAGGGTTCCGCTACGGGTTGACGGATTCCGAGGATCCCGAGTCGGACATCATGATGGAGTGGACCATCCGGACGCGGGGGCCGCGGCGGATTCCGCGTGGCACCCTCTTCCGCGTCTACTTGGACCTGAACCAGGACGGGTTGTTCGACTGGGTAGTGTACAACATGTCCGGTCGGGAGCTGGCGCAGTGGCTGGACATCGCCCCGTCGGATGGCCGTTGGATAGTGGCCCATTCGCCATTGGTAGCCGGGACGCTCGAGCCCGACTACGGGGCGACTGAAGGACTGATGTTCTACCAAGGCTACGAGCTGGACGAATCGGTAACGCGTCTATTCGTCTCGGCCGAGGAGATCGGCCTCGACCTGCGGATCGGCGATCAGCGCTTCGACTTCGCTGTCTCTCTGACCGGTGTGGGTGGTGACTACACGCTGCCGGGCGAGGCTCAGGTCAGCGATCACGTGCCAGATGGCCTGACCAGGGGAGAGAAACTCACCTACGACCAGTGGGTGCACGATTGCATCACGCCCACCGCGAACGTCCTGGTCCCGGCCGGCGGGGATGCCGCCATCGAGCTCGGCATGGCCGATAACTGCGTACCGCCCGGGCCTGGCGCCGGCGAGTCGCTGGGCCTGTTGATGAGCTACACGTCCAACCTGCCCGGGGAAGCGCAGGCCGAGCTGCGCCGCGGGTGGCTGGGCGGCGCGGTGCGCGAGACCGAGATCTACCTGCCATTCAACCGGAAGTGATGCTCAGAGCCTGTGTGGGAACCCAGATTCTTGGCGAGCCCGAGGACGCGTGCGGGCTGG
>CAYYVH010000226.1:0-6798 GCA_964475075.1 uncultured Anaerolineales bacterium
TGCCCCGTGATGCTGAGCATCCTCGTCACCTTCGCGGTGGCGCTGGCCGCGCTCTCCCTCTCGGCTGCCCTCGATCTCCTGCTTGCTGCGCCGGTGCCGCGGCGGGCGGTGTTCGCCTCCAAGCTCCTGGGCGGGCTCCTGCCGACGCACCTGCTCGTGTTGGCACTGACCTTGGTGCCCCTCGTTGGCCACGGCCTGGCCATGGAATACGACCGGGCCTACTACGCATCCGTGCTGCTGGCCATGCTGTTGCTGCCGGTGCTGCCGGCAGCAGTGGGAGCGCTGGCGGTAATGGTGATCGTCCGTCGTGTTCCGGCTCACCGCCTTGGCGAGATCGTGAGCCTGATCGTCGTGGCGATGACGCTGGCCATTGCGTTGGTGGCGGGCAGCGCGAGGGAGCTTCAGCAAGCACTGACGCTGGCCGACCTAGTTGCCATTCTCGAGCGCGTGCGCAACCCCCTCTCGCCGGCTGAATGGTTGACCCGGGGGGTCGCGGCCGCGGGGCGCAATGACCTTCAACTTGCCCTGCGCTGGTTCGGCCTCGCCGTGACGGTTTCACTGGCCGCACTGGCGCCTTTGGTGATCGCCTCGGAGCGGCTCTACTACGAAGGCTGGCTGCGGATGCGATCAGCGGACCGGCGTCGCGAGGCGACGGGCGGGCGGCTGCCATGGAACCGGGTGGACCGCGCGGAGCAGCTCAGTCGCCCATCGGGCTTGCTGGGCGTTCTCCCCCAAACGGCCGTCGCGGTGATCCGGAAGGACCTGCGGGTCATCCCCCGCGATCTCACGAACATGGCCCAGGTTCTCTCGCCCCTGGCCATCGGTGTGTTCTTCATGCTGCAGCAACTCCTGTACCCGATTCGCATCGGCGGCGCCGACCGGCCCCAACCCTTCGCCGCGCCGCTGCTTGCCATGCTCTCGGCGGCAATTGCCAGCGGCGTGAGTGCCATGATCATGACCCGCTTTGGGCTGACGGCGTTCTCGACGGAGGGTCGCAGCTATTGGGTGATCAAGAGCTCCCCCATCCGCTGCCGCGACCTGCTCGTGGCCAAGTACGCGGTGGCTTATCTGCCCTTCGTGGCCCTCGCTGGTGGTCTGATCCTTCTGCTGGAGGTGGCGCGGGCCGTCAGCGATGTGCGCATGGCGGGTGGACCGTTGCTGGCATCGGTCCTGGCGGGCCTCGACCCGGGCTTGCTTCTCTACGCGTGGTTCGTGGTGGCCGTGGTGGGGGCCGGCACCGTGGCCATCACACTGGCGTTGGGGACGGCCCGGCCCAACATGCGTTGGGATACGCCGCATGAGATGTTGACCCCGGACGTGGGGTGCTTGAGCCTGGTGTTGTACGGTGCTTACGGCTTCGTGACCATGCTGAGCCTGGGCCTGCCAGCGGCAGTCTCGAGGTTTCCCATGCTAGAACACACGGGGCTGCTGTGGTTGACGGGGTTGACCGGTGGCCTGGGCCTCACCGCCCTCGTCCTAGCCGGCTGCCTCTGGCTGGCCCTCCACGAGCTCGACGCCGTCGGCGCGTAGGCCACTCACGGTGCTCTTGCGCCTGACGTGTAGCGCGGATCCAGCAGATCGCGCACCGTGTCGCCGATCAGGTTCCAGCTGAGGGAAAACAGGATGATGGCCAAACCGGGGAAGACGACGATGTACCAGTCCTGGGCCAGCGACGGGATGCGGGACCGAGCGCCGGATATCATCTGGCCCCAGTCGGCGTAGCCCGGGGGTACGCCGACACCCAGGAATGCCAGGGCGGCGAAGCTGAGCACATATGTTCCGATGTTCAGCGAGGCGATCACGAGCACGGGGTAGATGGAGTTCGGCAGAACGTGCTTGGTGATGATCCGGAAGTCGCTCGCGCCAAGGCTCCGAGCGGCCCAGACGAACTCGCGCTGCTTGACCGATAGGATGTCGGCGCGCACGAGCCGGGCGTAGCCCATCCAGCCGAACACGATGAGGGCAGCCATGGCAGGAATCGTGCCCTGCCCGATGTGAGGGTTCGTCCGGAGGATGCTGGCGAGGGTGATAGCGGCCAGTAGGAACGGGAAGGTCTGGAAGATCTCCACGACGCGCATCATGATCTCGTCGACCCAACCGCCGTAGTAGGCCGAGACGGAGCCGATGGAGAGGCCGATCAGGAGCGCCACCGAGGTGATGATGATGCCCACCTTGAAGGCCGTGCGCGTGCCCCACACGACACCGTAGTAGATGTCTCGCTGGTCGGGTGTCGTGCCGAAGCGATGATCGCTGCTCGGAGGCAATGGGGTGACGGAGTGGCCGAACTTCGGCACTCTGTAAGCACTGCGGCCGCAGTAGACCCGTTGGCGCGGGTCCTTGTCTATGGGGCATGGTGCGAGCAACGGCGCGCTGATCGCGATGAGGGTGTAGAAAGCGAGCAGCAGCGTGCCCAGGAGTGACGAAGGGTTGGTGAGGAGCCCGCGCAGAATGCGTCGCCAGCTGCGGCGGCTTTCGCCCGGTGGCGCGCCGGCCGCCGGCATCTCGAACCCGAGGTCGGAGGCCGGCTCCGGTACGCTCATCCGGCCTGCTTCTGAACTCGACATCGCCAACTCCGCACCGCCCTTTCAGTTCAGCCTGACCCGTGGGTCCAGGTATGCATACAAGAAATCAACCAGCAGGTTGCCCAGAATCAACACCGTGCCGTTGAACAGCGTCAGGCCCAGCAGCGTTACTACGTCGAGGTTCGTCGCGGCGTCGACGTAGGCCTTGCCGAGCCCGGGATAGTTGAAGACCGTTTCGGTGATCACCACGCCGCTGAGCAACCCCACGAGCGTCCAACCCCCGAGGGTCACCACCGGCAACATGGCGTTCGGCCGGGCGTGCTTGTGGATGACGGCCCCCTCGGCCAGCCCCTTGGCCCGCGCGGTGCGGACGTAGTCCTGGCGCAGAGTCTCGAGCATGCTGGAGCGTGTCACGCGCAGCAGGCCCGCCCAGCTCAAGTATGACAGGGTGAGCACCGGCAGGATGAGATGCCGCACGGCGTCGACGAGAACGTCGAGCCGGCCGTTGATCAGTGCATCCACCGTGTAGAGCCGGGTGACCTCGATCCACTCCGGGCTGTCTACTACTCTCTGGTTGAGCGGCGTCAACCGGTCGCCCGTGGGAAGCCAACGCAGCATTCCCGCGAACAGGATCAGAACCAGCAGACCGAAGACGAACGTGGGAATGCTCGTGCCCACGATGCTGAAGATGCGCAGAAGATGATCGGTGAGGTGGTTGTGCCGCAGGGCGGACAAGATACCCAACTGAATGCCGATGATGAGAATGGGCCCGATGGCCCACAGCGTCAGCTCGAGGGTCGCGGGGAAGCGGCTGCGAATCACCTGGGTCACCTTCTGCTTCCCCGTCTTCGACCAACCGAGCTCGCCGTGGGCCAGGCTGTCGATCCAACGGGCGTACTGCTGGGGGATCGGGTCGTTCAGCCCGTACTTCTCGATTGTCCGGTCCATGTCCGCCTGCTTCTTGGGTATGTCGGACACATACAGCGCCGCCCGTTGGGTCGGCGAGAGCTGTGTCATCATGGCGAAGATGATGAGCGTCACGCCGAACAGGATGAAAGGCAGCAGCAGGAGCCGTCGAATGATATAGGTCGTCATTGCGTTCCAGCCGTGGAGCACGTGGGGGGCGGGGCGCCGAGGGGCGCCCCGCCCCGGTTCGGTTGCGCCGGAGTGCGGAGACTACTTGGAGTAGGCGTAGTACCACAGGCCCGGCGTCAACGGGTTGTTGAACCAGCCGGTTACCTGCTGGTTGATATAGAACCGGCCTGTAGCCTGGTGCAGGAAGATGTTGATCGCTTCTTCGTAGGCCATCTGCTGCAGCTGGCTGTATAGCTCGTCGCGCACCGCCTCGTCGGTTTCGAGCACGGCTTTGTCGATCAGCGCGTCGAACTCGGCCTGCATGTCGCTAGGGAAGCTCTGCGCGCGGGCGTAGGCGCCGTTACTGTGCATGAAGGGATGGACCCAGTTCGATGCGTCGTGGTAGTCCTCCAGCCATCCGCTGACCGAGATCGGCAGCCTGCGGCCACGGCGCGCGTCGAGGAACGACGGCCACTCCAGATCGATGACCTCGATCTGGTAGTTCTCGTTGACCAAGGCCACCTGCTCGGCCAGGATCTCGGCCGCCATCTTCCGGGTGTCGTTGCCCTCGTTGTAGGCCAAGGTCATCTCGAACCCGGTCTCGGGCAGGGCGCCGTCCCAGGCGAGGGCGAGCTCCTCCTCGCACTTGGCCAGGTCATACGTGAAGACGTCCGAATCCTCGCTGAAGCCCTGGAGCCCCTGGATGATGGGCCCACGGGCCTGGATTCCCTCACCCTGGAGCGCCTGCTCGATGTATGTGTCCCAGTCGAAGCAGTAGTTGAATCCCCGGCGGACGTGGATGTCGCTGAAGAAGTCCACCGGGATCCCAAACCCGTCGAGGGTACCGCTGCCGATGAACTCGCTGTCGGCGTTGATGTCGAAGTTGAACATCGCGGCCGTCATGGCGACGGTGGGGTATCCCAGGAACAGCTTGAGCGTGCCGTCCTCGTTCACCGACTCGGAGGGCGCGGTCTCGTCGCCGCCGGTGTACACCGTGTGCACCATGGGCTCTACCTGGCTGATCTCGGCACGCGGTACGACCACCGTGTCCGCCTCGCCGGCGCTCAGCTTGGTGAAGCGTGTGCCCCACTCATCGACTTTCTGAAGCAGGATGTGCTTCAGCGCGGGCGGCCCTGAGGGGCCGCCGGGCCAGACGGGCTCGGTGCGCCAGTATTCCTCGTTGGCCTCCAGGGTGATCTCCTGGCCGGGTTTCCAGCCCCCGAGCATGTAGGGGCCGGTGCCGTTGGCGGCGTTGAACAAGACGGACTCTTCGGCCGCGGGCGAATGGAAGGCGGGCCACGTCTCGCAGGTGCCGTCCCAGCCACCCTGCTCGATCATCCACTCCTGGTCAAGGGCCGAGCCCCAGGCCTGGGCCAGAAGCTGGAGCAGCCACGGTGTGGGCTGCAGGACAACTATGGTGACCGTGCCGGCCTCGTCATCGGCGCTGACGGCCGCTTTCACGTTCTCGCAGATCGCGAGCTTGACCTCTTCGGGCACGTCGGCCAGGGTCGGTGACTCCTCCCCCTCGGCAACTTCCTCGGACAGCCCGGCCGTCTCGAGGGCCAGTGACTCGATGGAGCTCGTTCCGAGGAGCGGCTCCAGATACAGCCACATCGGCCCGTCCACACGGTCCTGGAGCAGCGCGCGCTGGATCGAGTACGCGATGTCGTGTGGCTCCAGCGTGCCACCCTCGTGGAAGGTGACGCCGTCGCGAATGGTGAAGGTGTAGGTCAGGCCATCGTCGGAGAGGTCCCACTCGGTGGCCAGCGCCGGCACGAACTCATCCGGCTTCTCCCGGGCGAAGTAGATGAGGCTGTCGTACATGTTCGCCTCGTAGCCGGCCCCGGTGGTTTCGTAGGTCCACGCGGGGTCCAGGCTCTCCGGCTCACCGATGGTTACTGACACGAACGTGTCGGCGGGTACCCGGGAGGCGGCCTCGTCTTCGACGACCGCGGGCTCGGTAACGGCTTCCTCGGCCCCCGGCTCTCCTCCCGGCACCTCGGTCTTCTGGGGTCCGCAGGCGACGGCCACAAGGGCCAGGGAGCACAGTAGGCTGAGGGCCACGATGCGCCAGTCTCGCAGTTGCATGTTCTCTCTCCTCCTAACGCTGAGCTATACCGTCAAACGTCTCTTGCGCCGGTGCGGCCCGTGACGGCAGGCGGGCACGCGGTGGGGTAGGACGCACATGTTGCCGCTGTCTACACCTAAACCTCGTTTAGGGCCGCGGCGTTCACCCCTCGCGTTACACCGCGGAGATGGCGCGATTATACCGGAGCCTGGCCGAAGGGCAAGGTGAGTCCCTCTTGCCCTGGATTGGTCGGTAACCCGAGAGGTTGACTCAACGAGCGCGGCGGCGCAGAATCGAGTGAATGGGCCGGATACTGGGGCATAGGGCTGGGATACTGCTGGTCGTCCTCGTATACGTGGGCACTGGAGCGCTCTACGGCGAGGCGGTGCCCCCGTGGGAGGCCCCGGATGAGCCGTGGCATATGGCTTACGCGGAAGCTCTTGCCGCAGGGCGCTTGCCGGCGGCCGAGGAGACCTACGAGGCACATCAACCGCCCCTCTACTACGTCTGGCCCGCGCTGGCCGTGCGGGCGCTGGGAATCAGCAAGATCCCACGCGCGCCGGACAACCCGACCTTCCCGTTTGCCACGGCTGCGTACCTGCATCCCCCGGGGGATCCGGGAGAGCCCCTGTTGCGATTGGTCCGAACGTTCGCGGGAATGTTGGGCGCGCTGGCCGTCGTGCTTACCTGGGCTTCGGTTCGGGCGGCTGCGCCCGACGACCCCCCACGGGCGATGTTGGCGGCGCTGGCGATCGCCTTGCTGCCACAGTTCCTATTTATCAGCCACAGCGTGTCCAACGACACGCTGGCCGCCGCCGTCGGGGCGTTCGTGGTCTACGCGCTCGTACGCTGGGTAAGCGGGTCTGGCTTCCGCGGGGTGTCTTCGGTGCTGGTCGGGGTGGGCCTGGCGTTGGGCCTTCTGACCAAGCTGAACGTGCTGGCGTTGTGGCCGGCGGTTATGGTGGGCGCGATAATGGTAGGGCGGCGCCAGCACCTCGGGAGGCGCCGGCTCACGGCCGTCATGCTGGCCGCCGGCGGGCTGCCGGTAGTGGCTGGCTTCGTGGTCTGGGTCACGCTCCCCGACGCATGCGCGGGGACTGTCGCCGCTGGCGGCGCGATGGCCTTCGAGCCATC
>CAYYVH010000227.1:0-6798 GCA_964475075.1 uncultured Anaerolineales bacterium
AGTTACGGCTGCGATCGCTCCCCCCACATAGTCTGTGCGCCACAGTCAGCTCGCCATCGATGGCGCGGAGGATCCCGGTGACTTCGACCCCCGGGTTGGTGTAGAAGGTTTTGTCCTCGACGGCGATGGTGGCCTGGCGTACCGCCTCCGGAATCTCCGCGAGCGAGACGTATGTCCGGCGGCCCTCGACGAAGACCTCACGCAGGAGGGTGCCGTTGCGGTCGTAGATGCGCGTGCTCTCGAAGGTCTCGCGCGCATCCAGGTTCTGGATGCGATCGATTCCCTGTCTCAGATCGCCGGCCAGCGCGGCATACACCACTCCGGCACCGGTCAGGGCGAGGGCCGCGGCCGCCAGCGGGGCGCCAAGGAGGGCGGCCAGGGCCAGCCCCCCGGTGCCACCAAGGGGCGACGCGTCGTAACGCCGCCTGGCCAGCCGCCGTTCTAATAGTACACGCTCAACGGGTGACAGGCTCACGAGGCACATTATAGCCCGGCACGGCGCCTGTCGGGAATGAACACAAGGTAGGTGCCGCAGAGACTGCCGCCACAGTCGCGTCATCGCCTCTGCTCGATCCCCGCATGCGATACCGGTTCGGTCGCTCCGTGTGGATCGGCGGAGGCGGTTTTATTAACCGGATGTTGACGTTGCCAGTGCCGACACGAGCTATAATTCACCGTACATCATCCACCGTCGGTGTCTGGGAGTGAGGGACTTGACGTCAACCTGCCCAAAGGGGAGAATTGCTGTGAACGACACCAAAGGAGCCGAGACGATGAGTCGCATCCTCGTGGCTGATGACGACGTAAACATCCAGGCGGTGTTGCGCTACTGCCTGGAAGCCTCAGGCCACGCGGTGCTTACCGCCAGTGATGGCGCCGAGACACTGGAGGTCATTGCCTCCGAATTGCCCGACGCGGTCGTGCTGGACCTCATGATGCCGGTCATTGACGGCATCGAGGTCCTGGAGACGCTGGCCTCCGACGGCACGCTGAGCAGCATGCCGGTCCTCATCCTCACGGCGCGTGTGGACAAGACCGATGCCGTGCGCGCCTTCGGTAAGCCCGTAGTCGAGAAGCCGTTCAGCCCCCGCGATGTGGCGCAGCAAATCGAGAGCATGCTGGTTACGGCCGCGGTATAGTACCCGCTGGCGCAAAACCGGGAACAGCTCGCGGCAGTTCGCGGCGTCCGATCACCGCGCCAGGCGACGGCAGAAAGCCTGTAGGGGCACAGCATGCCGTGCCCATGGTCCGCCGAGGCAGCGATCTTCCATTACTAATGATTATGAGGCACTGTGGATCAGTGCGTGCTAGAATCCAATCATGTGCGGTGGCCCCCATCCCATCACCGTCGTTGGCCTCGGACCCGGCAATCCCCAATACCTGACCCAGGCAGTCCGGGAGGCTCTTTCGGCCTCCACTGAGGTCTGGGTGCGGACGGTGCGCCACCCGGCAGTGGCGGCGCTGCCGCCGGCCCTCACGATCCGCAGCTGCGACGACCTCTACGAGCGCGAGGACACCTTCGACGACGTGTACCGTGCCATCGCGGTGCGCCTGCTCGCGGAGGCCCGGAACCAACCTCTTGTGTATGCCGTTCCGGGAGACCCGGCAGTGGGGGAGGCCAGCGTCGGCTACTTGCGTGCTGCGGCGGGGAACGCCGGTTTTCCCATCGTGCTGCTTCCAGGGGTGTCCTTCATCGGGCCGACATTGGCGCAGTTGGGCTGGGACGCCCTCAATGGGCTTCAGGTTGCAGACGCGACCGCGCTTGCCCAGCGGCACCATCCGGACCTGGACCCCGACCGCCCGGCACTCATAGCCCAGGTTTACTGCCGCATCGTCGCGGCCGATCTAAAACTGACCTTGCTGAGCCAGTATCCGGCCGAACACCCGGTTTTTCTCGTCGCCGGCGCTGGCACGCGGGCAGTCCGGACAGAGTCATTCCCACTGCACGAGTTGGACCGGCGGGACGATTTCGATGACCTGACCACGGTGGCGATTCCGCCGCTTCCCTTCCCCGGCTCGCTACTCAGCTTGGCTGAGGTCGTGGCCCGGCTGCGCGCCCCCGACGGCTGCCCCTGGGACCGCGAGCAGACCCACGAGAGCCTTCGCCCCTATCTGCTCGAGGAGACTTACGAGGCGCTGGATGCCCTGGATTTCGGCAACGTCGAGGCTCTGGCAGAAGAGCTGGGCGACCTCCTGCTGCAGATCGCGCTGCACGCACAGCTGGCCGTTGAGGCCGGCGAGTTCGCTCTGAGCGACATTGTGCATGCCGTCACGACGAAGGTGGTGCACCGGCATCCACATGTGTTCGGGGACGACCGGGCCGAGTCCGCGGAAGAGGTGCGGATCAGCTGGGACGCACTCAAGCGACGAGAGCGTGCGGCGCGAGGCGAGACTGACCCGTTCGCCGGAATCCCATCCGCGATGCCGGCCCTGGCTCGGGCGCAACTCCTGCAGCGCAAGGCGGAAGCTGAGGTTTCCTCAATGACGGACGCACGTGCGGCCCTGGCCGCGCCGGCTGAGGATCCGGGCACGCCCGAAGGCCGGGCCGAGTGGGTTGGAGAGGCGCTTTGGGCTATCGTGTCGGTTGCGCGCTCATGGGACCTCGACGCCGAGACGGCGCTGCGCGAGGCGTCTGCCCGGTTCGTGCGACACGTGCGAGGATCCGGTCCGTGAGGGTTGCCCGAGCGGCGCACCTCGGGCGGGTGCTCTGCCTGCTGCTGCTGTCAGCATACGGGCTGCAATGGAGCGATCCGAGCGTGGGTGCCCAGGTTGGGATCTACTACGTTGCCATTGGCGGGTCGGACGTCACGGGCGACGGCTCGGCCGAGCGTCCTTGGGCCAGCCTGAACCATGCGGCGGCGGTCGTGCCTGATCGATTCGCTACTGTCATGGTCGGCGACGGGACCTACGACGGGCCGGTGCGCATCGCCCGCACTTTCACGACCTTGGCGGCATTCCGCCCCCAGAACCCCTATCGCGTGCGGCTCGAGGCCGTCGGAGAGCCGGTGGTGACGCTCTCGGGCGGGGGGAACTACAGCGTCGTCGGCTTCGAGATTACACGAGCCGGCCCTGGTGCCGCCGGCACGCCCCTGGTGCACATAAGTGGCGAGCCGGGCGCACCGGCGAAGGATATCCAGTTCCGTGACAACGTCGTTCACGACAGCTACACCAGCGACCTGATGGTCATCGGCGAGCACGCGTTGCGGATCGTGGTGGAGGGCAATCTGTTCTACAACCAAGGTGGCTTCGACTCGCACGTCGACGCCAGCGGCGTAGAAGGCTTGAGCCTCCACGGCAACGTGTTTTTCAATGATCTCTTGGGCAGTGGTCGCCTGCCGGGCGGCGAGGACAGCTTCGTGGTCGTGCGCGACGGGGCGGCGCGCAATCGCGACATCGACATCGACCGCAACATCTTCCTGCACTGGGAGGGGGCGCCGACGGGGTACTTCCTCCAGGTAGGCTCCGGCGGCTCGCCATACCAGACTGAGAGCGTGCACGTCGACAGCAACCTGTTCATCGGCGACTCGGTGCGGCCCCTGCGGGCGGCCCTTGGGGTACACGGCGCCCGGGATGTGTCCTTCCGGGCCAACACGGTGGTGGGTGACATGCCGGCGGCTGCCTTCGCGGCCCACTTGGCCCGTACGAAGACGGGGCCACCGGTTTCGGACGTTCGCTTCTACAACAACATCTGGGCGGACGCAACCGGGACGATGGTCAACTTCGCCGACGGTCCACCGGCAGATGCTCTCGGCGTGAGGGTACACAACAACCTCTACTGGAACGGGGGCTTGGCCGTGCCCGACGACGGCGATCTGCCGTCACCGGCGGGTGATGACGCCGCCGTCAGGGGCGATCCGCTGCTGCCGCTCCAGGCGGAGGTGATGCTGCCGCGATGGGACGCAGCCACGAGGCGCTTCCACGGGGGACATGCCGATCTCCGCGCGGTATTCGCCGCGCTGGCAGGTTACGCTCGAACTGCGCCTGACAGCCCGGCCATGGACCGTGCGGACGGCGCCCAGATGCCGCTCTTGGACCTCTTGGGACGCCCGCGTGGTGCACCGGACATCGGTGCGCTGGAGTACAGGCCAATGAGCACACCGTCGCCGACCGCGCCCGCTGAATGGGTGCGGCTTTACGTTCCCGCTGCCTACCGCAGCGACAAGCCACGAAGGGAGTAGCATGTGACGCAAATCGTCGACCTTATAGCGCGCGAGGTTCTCGACTCGCGCGGCAATCCCACGGTGGAGGCAGAGGTTGCCCTCGCGTGCGGCGCCACCGGCCGGACCATCGTGCCTTCCGGCGCCTCGACCGGCGCGCACGAGGCGTGCGAGGTCCGGGATGGTGAGGCGGACCGCTACGGGGGGAAGGGCGTGCGGCGGGCCCTACAGGCGGTGCGGACAGAGATCGCCCCGCACGTGCTGGGCCTCGACGCCCTGGACCAGCGCGCCATCGACCGCATCCTCATCGACTTGGATGGAACGCCCAACAAGGGGCGCCTGGGGGCCAACGCGCTGCTGTCGGTGAGTTTGGCCACGGCCCGGGCTGCCGCTGCTGCGCTCGACCTGCCTCTGTACCGCTACCTGGGAGGCGCGAACGCCCATCGACTGCCGGTGCCGATGTTCAACATTCTCAACGGCGGCAGGCACGCCGATCAGTCGACGGACTTCCAGGAGTTCATGATCATGCCGGCCGGTGCTCCGACGTACGCCGAAGGCCTGCGTTGGGCCGTTGAGATCTATCACACCCTGCAGGCCGTCATCCGCGAGTCCGGGCAGCCGACCCAGGTGGGGGACGAGGGCGGATTTGCGCCGCAGTTGCCGACCAACGACGCCGCGATCGAGCTGATCCTGAAGGCGATTGACCGAGCGGGTTACCGTCCGGGCGAACAGGTGGTGATAGCTCTCGATCCGGCGATGACCGAGTTGTGGCAGGACGGTACGTATCAATTGGCCCGGGAGGAGCGGGCTTTGGCGAGCCGGGAGATGGTGGAGTTCTGGCAGGATTGGTGCGCGAGGTATCCCATCGTGCTGCTGGAGGATGGTCTGGCCGAGGATGACTGGGACGGCTGGGTGGCGCTCACCGAAGCCCTGGGCGACACCGTTCAGATCGTGGGCGACGATCTGCTAGTGACGAATGTCGAGCGCCTCAAGCGGGCGATCGGCCTTGGGGCGGCCAACAGCATTCTCATCAAGCTGAATCAGATCGGTACGCTGACTGAAACCCTGGATGCCGTGCGCGTCGCCGAACGTGCGGGCTGGGCAGCGGTCATCTCCCACCGTTCGGGCGAGACGGAGGACACCACGATCGCCGACCTGGTGGTCGCCACCGACACGGGCCAGATCAAAACCGGTGCGCCGGCCCGTTCGGACAGGGTGGCCAAGTACAACCAGCTGCTGCGCATCGAGGAGGAGCTGGGCGAGGACGCGGAATACGCCGGTTGGACGGCTTTACAAAGGACGGGTAGATGATGCATGGAGGGTAGTGCGTACTTGGGCTATCGGCTATCAGCTATCAGTCGGGCTGGTCAGATCCCGAGGTTCATCTGTGACGGCGGGGCAAGTCGCTGGGCCATGGTAGAATCACAAGCTCAGCAGCACCCGAGCTGATAGCTGATAGCTGATAGCCCAAGCCAGATCAGATCTCCAGTCAATCTAGCCCCCCTTCGTTTTGGTCACTCCTGACGGCTGTGCTACAATGGCCGCCACGATGCACTGGAAGATGGAAACCAAATGCACGTGATCATGACAAAAAACGTGCCGAAGCTCGGTGAGGTGGGTGACGTCTGCGAGGTCGCGCCGGGCTATGGTCGCAACTATCTCATACCGCATGGCCTGGCCATCCTGGCCACGGCGGGTGCCCTGAAACAGGTCGAGGACCTCAAGCGAACCGAGCTGCGCAGGCAGGACCGGATACGCTACGACATGGAGCGCCTGGCCGGACGGATCCGGGCGCTTCACCTCTCGTTTACGGCCCGGGTGGGCGAGACGGGCCGGCTCTACGGCGCTATTACCGCCTCCGACATCGCGGAGGCGATTGAGGCCGAGCTGGATGAGCCGGTGGATCGACGGAAGATCCTGCTCGATGAGTCCATTCGAACGTTGGGCGAGCACGAGGTCCTGATCCATCTCATGCCCGGGGTGGATGCTCGAGCCTCGGTCGTGGTGGTGGCAGACGAGGTGATCGTCGAGGACATCGGCCTCATGGCAGAAGGGGAAGAACGGGCGGCCGATGAGTCGGCGGACGTCGGCGAGTCCGTCGAGGCGCTGGAGGGCTCCCAGGAGGTGAGCGAGACGGAGCTCGAAGGCGTCACGGAGGATAATCGCCTTGACTCAGGTGGCGCCGCGACGGAGGAGCCGGCGACGGAGTGACCACAGAGCCACGCGCCAATCAGGAGCGTGGCTTCTTCTTTCCGGGCTAAGGAGGAGGAATGGCAGGAACCGCCGACCGGGTCATAGGATACTTGGTCGACCAGGCGCGCTGCACCGATTGCGGCGGCCGCTACGACGCCGAGGACGTCTACGTCCTCGCCCAGCACGGTGAGCGAGTGTGGGATCTGGCGGCGGTCTGCCGGGATTGTTTCACCCTCAGCTTCATTCAAGCCGTTGTTCGGCCGCGTGGCGCACCCGTCACAGCCAGGATGGAGAAGGTCGCACATGAACTGACAGCGGCCGAGGAGCGCCGCTTCGATGGCTTGCCTCCTGTCCACAAACACGCTGTGCTGGACGATACCGACAGGGGCAACGTGGTCGGCCATATCGGGATCGGCGTGCGACTGCTCGAAAAAGCCGCCGGTCGCGT
>CAYYVH010000228.1:0-6796 GCA_964475075.1 uncultured Anaerolineales bacterium
CCACAGCGACACACCAGAGCGGTGGGGGCGCGCGCCACTGCCGCGGCCTGACGGGGGCCGAGCCGGACCGGCGCGATCGGCGGACGGACTACCGCGTGTCAGTCGCGGCACGGCAGCTGGACGGGACCTGGCACGCGGCACGGGGCCTCGTGCTGGTCGGTGCCCCGGCATTTCCGCCGCGGGCCTACGGAGATACCGTAGTGGTCACCGGGCGGCTCGAGGCGCCGCCGGTGCTGGAGCGCTTCGACTACCGGGCCTATCTCGCCCGCAAGGGTATCCACAGCCTGACCCGTAGGCCGCGAGTCGAGACGGTAGCTACCGGTGGCGGGCAGCCCCTGCGCCGCGCGTTGCTAGCGGTAAAGGGGCGGGCCCGCCGCGCGCTGGCGGCCTCGCTGCCGGAACCGGAGGCGTCGTTGGCGACCGGCATTATCCTGGGGGACGCGCGCGGCATTCCCCGCCGTGTGGATGAGGCCTTCCGCGTCACGAACACGACGCACGTCATCGCCATCTCCGGCGCCAACATCTCAATCTTGGTCATGGCCCTCACGGCGGTACTGGGCCGCCTGCTCGGACGTCGTCGCTGCGTGCCGGTGGTTCTCTTCGCTCTTGGGCTCTACACCGCCCTGGTTGGCGCCGACGCCGCCGTGGTGCGTGCGGCCGTCATGGGGTCGCTGATGGCCGTCGGCGTTTATCTCGGGCGGCCCGGACACACGGCTACGTTGCTCATGGCGGCGGCATGGGCCATGACCGCCTACCGGCCCGAATACCTGTGGGACTTGGGCTTCCAGCTGTCCTTCGCCGCCACACTGGGCCTCGTGCTCTTCACCCGGCGGATCGGCAGCGGGTTCGAGGCGGTTCTGGCACGCCGAATGGCGACCGATCGGGCCGGGGCCGTCGTGCGCCTGCTGCATGAGGCGGTGATCGTCACGCTCGCGGCCCAGCTCACCACGTGGCCACTGATCGCCTACCACGTGGGTCAGGTATCCCTCGCGGGCCTTGTGGCTAACCTCCTGATCCTGCCCGCACAGCCGCCGCTGATGGCGCTGGGTGCGCTGACATCCATGGCCGGCATGGCTTGGCCGCCGGCGGGCCGGCTGGTGGGAGTGGTGGCCTGGCTGCCCCTGGTATACACCATCCGCACCGTGGAGCTCGTTGCGCGCCTGCCGCTGGCCTCGGTCGACTGGCATATGCCCGGTCCGCTACTGGCGGCTTACTATCTGGGGGTCGGCTTGTCGGCCCGACCTGGACAAACGTTGGCCTTGGCGCGACGTCTCCGTGGTATCCTCCGCCGCCGGCTTAGGCGCACGCCGGTCCGGTGGTCGATGTGGAATTCGGCGGTGGCTGGCTGCCTGGCGCGGAGGGAGCAGCTCGCTCTTGTAATACTGGCGATAGTTTGCCCCCTGGTGTGGGTGAGGGCGCTGTCGAGGCCCGATGGGCTGCTGCACGTGCATGCTTTGGACGTTGGCCAGGGCGATGCGGTCCTGGTGGTCACGCCGAACGGTCGCCGCATGCTGGTTGACGGTGGACCCAGCCCGAGCGCCGTGCTGGCCGGGCTGGGCCGACGCCTGGCACCTTGGGACCGTCGGCTGGATGTCGTGGTGCTCACTCATCCGGATGCGGATCATGTCGGCGGCTTGCCAGTAGTGATCGAAAGGTACCAGGTTGGAGTCATCATCGATCCCCGCCTGGATAGCGCCACGGCCGATGCCGCCGCCTGGCGCAGTGCCGTGGCGGAAAAGGGCACGCCGGTCGTGACCGCGGTCGCCGGTGGCCGGATCGTGCTGGACGAGACGGCCGGGGTGACGGTCGACGTGCTGTGGCCACCGGAGACCAGGATGAGGGGAACCGACGCGGAGCTGAACGACAATTCGGTCGTGCTGCGGCTGGTGTACGGGACGACGGCCGTGCTCCTCACGGGCGACATCGGTGAGCCGGCCGAGACCGAGTTGGTGCGCCGGGGGGAGCAGCTGCGCGCCGACGTGCTCAAGGTGGCCCACCACGGCAGCGACGCGGGCACCACATCCGGTTTCCTGGCCGCCGTAAGGCCCGCGGTGGCGGTCATCGGCGTGGGCGCCGACAACACCTTCGGTCACCCCTCGGCCGCGGTGCTAGAGCGGTTGGGCGCGGTGCACGTGTGGCGAACCGACTTCGATGGCGCGGTGGAGGTGCTGCTCGACGGTCGGACGGTGTGGGTGCGGTGAGGGAGATGAATCAGAACTCGGGCGCGTTGTCTGGCTTGGGCTAGCGGCTATCAGCTATCAGTCAACACACCAGGGCTTTCGGGGACGTCGGCTTGGGCCGTATGGGGGGTGCGGGAGCCGTAGCGGGTGGCGTAGATCTTGGTGAACTCGGCGCCGAAGAAGAAGATCTGGGCCGAGTAGTTGAACCACAGGAGGAGGACGACCAGCGAGCCGGCGGCACCGTACGTCGATGCCACGCCGGCGTACGTCAGGTAGAACCCGATGGCCAGCTTGCCCACGGCGAAGAGGGCGGCGGTGACGAGGGCACCGGGCCACACGTCCCGCCAGGCGATTCGGGTGTCGGGTAGGAAGCGGAAAACCAGCGCGAACAGCAGGGCGGCGATGGCGAGCGTCATGAGGAGGTCAACCAGCTGCAGCGACCGCACCGATTCCAAGATCGGAAGCAGCGAGTGCGGCAGTTCGACGGGGGGCTCTGGAAGCGCCGGCACCGCCTCGGCCAGCGCCTCGGTCTGCTCCCCCAGCGACGGCATCGACTCCACCAGCGCCTCCTTCTGCTCCGCCAAAGCGGATTCCAAGCGCCCGCGGCTGATCGAAAGAACCGTGCCGACGATCATGGATGCGGTCAGGGCCAGGCCAACGCCGAGCACGGTGAGGAACGAGACGAGGTGGTCGCGGATGACCTGCACCGTGCCCTGCCGCTGCCCCGGCTCGACCTCCCAGATCATGTTGAGCGCGATCTGGAGCCAAATGAAGATGCGCGAGGCGCCGAAAACGAGAATGACTAGGCCGAACGCCGTCGCAATGGGACCGGACGTCGACTGCCGCGTCCGCTCGATCACGCCGGCGACGATCGTCGCCGTGTTCGGGTCCGTCAGCCGTCCGATCTCCTGGACCACCTGCTCCTGGGCGAGGTCGGGATCGAAGACCGCCCCGGCGATGGCAATGGCGATGATCAGCAGGGGCGCCAGCGAAAAGAGCGCATAATAGGTGATGGCGGCGCTGAGCAGCGTCGCCTTGTCTCTGCGCCAGGCGTAGTACGTGTCCCACAGCAGTCGGGGCATCGCCCGGAGCCGGAACTCAGGCGCCATTGGCAAGCAGTTCCCTCAGCGTGCCGACGGCCGAATTGCGCGGTCTATTGCCTGACAAGCCCTATCTCCGACCCCGTAGGGACTGCTGGAAGAGGTTCTCGTAGGCGTCGTATGCCTTCTCCGGGTCGAAGATCTCCAGCGCCACGTCAAGGCGGGCGCGATACTGATCGTGGTTCCGGGCGACCTCGACGATACCCTCGGCGATGGCGACAGGGTCGTGCGGGCGGACGACGAGACCCATGCCCGTGACACGGGCGATCTCGCGGGCACCGGGAATGTCGGCGGTGACCAACGGGGCGCCGCTCCGCACGGCCTCGATCTGGGTGGAAGGGAAGCAGTCGGTACGGCTGGGTAGGGCGAAGACGTCGATCATGCCGTAGAAGTCTGCCATCTTCTGTTGATTGTGGATCAGCCCGAGGAAGGTGAAACGGTCCTCGTGCGCGGCAATCATGTCTTGATGATCCTCGAAGAAGCTCTCGTACGGAATCCGATGCTCGCCGGCGAACACGAAGTGGGCGTTGGGTAGCTTTTCAGCAATGAGCGGAACGGCCCGCAGCAAGTAGTCGAAACCCTTCTCCGCCACGAACCGGCCGGCGAAGCCAATGAGGAACGCGTCCTCGACACCCAGCTCCCGCCGCCAGGCGGCCACGCCTTCGGGGTCGGGCGCAGGTAGGTCGACGGGGGCGTAGATGAAGCTCAGCTTGGGCCACAACTTGCCGAGGAGCGCGCTGCTACGGGCGTAGTCCTCCGTCTGCGGGATCACACCGCTGGCCAGCCGGCCGGCCAGGTATGTCGAGGAATAGTACGCGGCCTCGAGCAGCGGCTTTTGCGCCCCGCCCGGGAGGACGAGGTCGCCGTTGTGGGTCAGAAAGACCTGCGCGCCACGCGCGCGGGCCAATGCCGTGGCTGGTAGGACTTCGGGGAAGGGGATGTGGATGCTCACCACGTCGACCTGGGTCAGGAGCGAAGCCAGCTTCGGCAGGAGCCCCGGGGCAATGGTCGACCGGCTGATCGTCGTTCGTGGCTCGACCCGGTGGACCAAGACGCCGTGCACGACTTCTGTCTTCGGTAGCGCCGGGTCGTGTTGCACGGCGAGGGCATGGACGGTGTGGCCGCGCCGGGCCAGGTTCTCGGCGATGCGCCGGGCGTAGGCCGTCAGGCCGGTCCAGTGAGGGTGGTAGTAGGTGAGCAGGAACAGAACACGCACGATCGGCGATTCTATGGCCCGTTTCGCGCGCCGTCAAATGCCCGTGGCGCCCTCAGCGGCAGCCCACCACTCCGGCCACCTGGCCGTAGATCTCCGCCAGCGCTTCGGGGCCTGGGGCGTAGTACGCGCGCGATGGATCACCGGCCACCTCGCGCAGCAAATCACGATCGGCGTCCCTACCCAGGGCGATGGTGAAAACCGTGATGCCCAGGTCACGTGCGAACTCCGCCGCGTCCGGGACGCGCTCGCGGGCCTCGACCTGGCGACCGTCGGAGAGGAACACGATCACCGGCCGGTTGGCCGGCCGCCGGCGCGGACTCATGAACTCCCGGGTAGCCAGATCGAGCCCACGGTCCAACCGGGTGCCCGCTCCCGGGGCCAGGCCCGCCAGCGCCCGCTCCAATGCGATGCGGTCGCCGGTGAGCTCCTGGACCAGGGTTGCCTGGGCGTCGTAGCTCACGACGGCGGCCTGATCGGCCGGCAAGGTCATGAGATCCACGAAGATCTTGGCCGCCGCCACGGCCTGGCCGAGCTTGTTCTCGTCCTTCATGCTGGCCGAGGCGTCGATGACCAGCACGACGTCCGCCCAGCGCTTCGCTGGCACGCACTGGTTGCGCCAGCTGATGGGAAGGTACACCGAGTGTATTTCCGGGACGGTAACCTCAACCGTCGCTGGGGTGAAGCTCGCCCGTCGGCGAACGCCATCGCCGTCGGTGTACTCGGCCCAGAGCGCTTCGCTGGGCTGCACGAGCCCCGCACGGAAGACCTGCAATTCGTAGCGCAGAGCCACGTCGTCCTCCGGAAGGTAGGCCCGCCACCAGCGGAGCTCGCGGGTGCCGCTCGGCTCCGTTGGCTGCCCAGTGCCGGAGACGTAGGTTACGCCGGGTCCGAGACGGTCGATCAGGGCAACGTCAGTGACGGTGAAGGTGAGGATCGTGTTGGCGATCCGGTCGTAGATCTCGGCCAGGTCCTCCGGCCCGGGGGCGAAGTAGTAGTGGTCCGGCGTCGTGGCCACCCTCCGTAGGGCGTCGTGTGCGGCGTCCGGGCCCAATCCGACGGTGAAGATAACCGCACCGTTGTCCTCCGCCCTTGTGGCGGCGGCCAGCATCGGTTCTTCGCTGCTCTGTCCGTCGGTGAGGAGCGCGACCACGGGCACGGCGTCCGCGCGGGCGGTCGCCTGCAGCTCCCGATCGGCCAAGGTAATGGCGGCCGCAATGTCGGTGCTTCCCTGCGGGCGGTCGATCGAATCGAGCGCGCTGAAGAGGCGGTCGGTCCGGGTGGTGAGCGTCTGGGCGACGTAGGCGGTGTCATTGAAGGGCACCAGGCCCACTCGATGCCGGTTGAAGTCGACGACATCCACGAACCGGCGGACCGCGGTCTGGGCCGCCTCGAACTTGCCGAGCTCGCCCATCGAGGCTGATGTGTCCAGCAGGAGCAGGATGTCCGCTCGCCCCCGCACCTCCACGGGGCAGTGTGCCCGGACCGTCAGCTCCAGGCCCACCGCCCGGCCGATCTCGATCTGGGCGGCGTCGGCGGTCTGCGTGCCGGTTACGGTACAGATTCCCGTACCGGGGTCCTGAGTGGGGCCGGGCTCGGCCCCCAATGGTTCGTTCCAAGAGACGGTGGCGGCCAGGAAACCGGCCAGGCAAAGCCCCGCGAGTCGCATCAACATGACGTGTCGAGTCGCATCCATGATTCGCTCGAGTTACATGACGTAGCAGGTGCGCCCAATGCTACGGTCGATATCTCGCCTGGCCAGTGCTGTCAGTTCGCTACCACGTGCCTTGGCGGTCCGTCGTAGCCCTCGGCGACAGCTTCAGGGACGATCACGGGTTCCTCCGGCTGAACGATCGTGAAGGCTACGGCGCGTAGCCGCCGGGCGCTTGACGCTGCCCGTTCCGGCCCCATCGTGCCGCCTGGATCCGGTAGTGCTCCTGGATGCCGCGCACCTTGAGCTCGCGGTCGCGCAGCGCGCGGATGCCGGCAACGGACGCCGAGGCGGCCGACAGCGTTGTCAGTAGTGGCACTCGGTGGCGCACGGCCGCGGTGCGGATGGCCATGCCGTCCGCGTAGGCGGTCTGGCCGAGGGGGGTGGAGATCACCAACGCCACGTCCCCGCCGGCAATCGCGTCGACGACGTGAGGCGAGCCCTCCGAGACCTTGTTGACCGGTGCCACGGGCAGCTCGAGCATGTCCAGCCAGCTGGCGGTGCCGGCGGTGGCCATCAGCTCGAAGCCCATCCGGTATCGTCTCCGGTGAGGTGCCCCAGATGGGCGCGCCGGCTTCTTCCAGTGCGCGGG
>CAYYVH010000229.1:0-6761 GCA_964475075.1 uncultured Anaerolineales bacterium
GCATCAGGTCATAGCCCGGCCGTTGATCGCGCCGCGGGAGCCGCTGCTCGTCCACTCTTGCGTGTTCCACGACAATTGGACATGGTACCTGGGCGGTGGCGGAATGTACTGTGGAGACAGCAATCCTACGGTTACCCATTGTCTCTTTGTCGACAATGGCGCGCCGTTCGGCGGCGGTATGTACAATGTCGCTGCGACGCCGAGCATTAGCAACTGTACATTCACCGGTAACTCGTCGAAGAGTTGGGGGATGCCGGGGAAAAAATCTATTTCCGCGCCAAGCTCACGCAGCCGTTGGTTGCACAGGTCGGGCATGATGCCCTCTTTGACGTAGGTGAGCAGGTGCCCGAGATAGCTCGTGTCGGGTTGTATGGAAATGCCCGCGCGCTGGTAGTAGGCCGGCAGGGCGTCCTGTCGTCCGGCGGATGAGATGTGGTCCATCGCGGTGCGGAGGGCCGCGTGGATGTCGGTGCCGCTGCCGTGGGGCTTCAGCGTGTCTATGGCAGCATCCAGTGCCGCCCGATCCGCGGTCAGCGGTTGCGTCACCGTCGCCTGAACACTGAAGCCCACCACGGCCGCCCGGTGGTAGCGCAGGTCGAGCCCGGCCAGGAAGCGGTGTGCCGCCTCGCGGGCGGCGGCCATCTGGGATACGGGCGTCCCTTTGATCATGGACAGCGAGTGGTCGATGATCAGGACTACCTCGGCCCCCGCTACGGCCCCGGGCGGGCACGAAGCGTCCAGCTGCAGGGTCACCTCCGTCCGCCCGCAGTCGTCGAGCTGCGACGGAGCCAGGTCCCGTGTGCCGTTGACCCGGCACGAGCCTGGGACGCGGGGTGGATCCGGCGGCACCGGCGTCGACGTCGGTGGCGGACCCGGTACGTAGACCCGCACCTCGGCGGTGTCCTCGTCCAGCACGTAGATCCTGGATTCCTGACCTACGGCCAGGTCCAAGGGCTCTCCCGGCACGAAGAATCGCGCCAGGAGGGTGCCGTCCGGCCGGTGAACGCGCACCAGGCCGTCGGAGAACAGCACGGCGATCACGATGGCGCCATCGTGCTGCGCACCGGCGGCCACGCGGAACGGACCTGAGCTCTCGAGCATGGTCCAGGTGGCGAAGTCGTCGGGGAGGTAGGGTGCCGGCCAGGCATAAACGGCACCGCCGGTGAGATCCGTGCCGAACACCATGCCATCGGGGGCGGCCGCGATGTCGGCGGGGAAACCGTTCTCGGCCGAACGGGGTACGATCTGGCCGCGCGTCCGGCCGTCGACACTTCCCAGCCAGGTCATGGCCTTGTCGCCGGGTTCCGTTGCCCAGACGCGCCCGGGCGTAGCGGCCACACCACTGCCGGTGGCGCAGTCGCACTGGCGTACCCAGACTGCCGCACCGCTGGCATCGTAGCGCCCCACGTTGTCCATCCGCTGACCGGGAGGCGGCCGCCCGGTCCAGCGACCGATGTACAAGTCGCCGCCCGGTGCCGCGGCCAAATCCAGTGCGTCGGTCGGCACGGGCCGGCGTTCAGCGACCGTTCCGTCAGGTGCGAGGGCCACCGCCTCACCCGCCGGTCCATCGAGCAACCAGACCTGATCGTGCTCGTCGACGGCGATGCTGTTGGGTGCTGGCAGAGAATGGGTCGTGGCGGCCCACACGGCCTCAAGGCGGTACCCCGGCAGGGGTGCGGCCGGTGCCGCCCCGACGGCGGCACCGATGAGCCCCGCGCTGGCGATGCACAGCCCGAAAACCGCCCGTCGATGGAAATGTACCATTATGCCTCCGCCTGATAGTGACGCGGTGCGATCGAGAAATAACTTCCGCATTCGGCCGCCGCTGCATCGGCGCCCTCGGTTGCACGATCTTCTCTAGTTTACACGCCCTAAGGGGCGAAGCGGAAGTGGATCACGTCGCCGTCGGCGACGACGTATTCCCTGCCTTCCAGTCGCAGCCGCCCTGCGTCCCGCGCAGCGGCCACCGAGCCGGCGGCCACGAGGTCGTCGTAGTGCACGACTTCGGCACGGATGAAGCCCCGCTCCATGTCGGTATGCACTCGGCCGGCCGCCTGGTGCGCGTGCGTGGCCCGGGGCACCGTCCAGGCCTGTACCGTGCGCCCGCCGGTCGTTGTGAAGAAGGTGATGAGGCCGAGCAGGCGGTAACTGGCGTGGACAAGCTGCTGCAAACCGGACTGTCCGGCGCCCAGCTCGGCTCGGTAGGAGGCGGCATCCTCCGGTGACCACTCCAGAAGCTCCATCTCCAGCTGGGCGCAAAACACCACCGCTGGCGCGCCCTCCGCCGCGGCGTGGTCCTTGACACGCCGGGTCAGTGGACCGCCATCGGGCAGGTCCGTCTCGCCGACGTTGGCCACGTACAGGCGGGGCTTGGCCGTGAGCAGGTTCAGCTCCTTGGTCCAGTCCGGAACGATGTCGATCTCGCCGAAACGCAGGGCAAGTGTGCCGCCATCCAGGTGAGCGCGCAACCCCTCCAGCCAGTCCAACTCCGGAGCGGAGTGCCGCGGGAGCCCTTTCGAGCCGGCCCGCACCTTCTCCAGCCGTCGTTCGACTGTGGCTAGGTCGGCCAGGACCAGCTCCGTGTCGACCGTCTCGATGTCGTCGCCGGGGTCCAGCTCATCTGTGACGTGGGGCACGTCGCCGGCCTGGAAGCAGCGCACGACCATGGCGGTGGCATCTACGTCCCGAATGTGGCCCAGGAACTGGTTGCCGAGCCCCTCGCCTCGGTGCGCGCCCTTCACAAGGCCCGCTATGTCCACGAAGCGTACCGTAGTGGGTATGACCTCGTCCGGCCCGACGAGGGCCGCGATTCGATCCAGGCGCGGATCCTCGACCGGTACGATACCCACGTTGGGCTCGATCGTGGTGAAGGGGTAGCCGGCGACGGCGGCCCCGGCACGTGTAAGGGCATTGAACAGAGTCGACTTGCCGACGTTGGGCAGTCCGACAATTCCGATTTCCAGTGACATGGTCCAGTACTCCGCCCCGTCATTATATCACGGGAGTGCTGGGACTTGCCGGCGTGGGCGCCAGGGGACACAATGGTCCGGGCAGGGCTGGGTCTGTCACACCGGGCGTGAGATTGCGGCCTGGCCTGCGTCAGAGTTGCATCGAAGGTCCCGTTGGCCTCGTCGAAAGGAAGGCGCCAAGCGTGTCAGCGACATCCATGGAGTCCAACCTCTTCATCGTCATGGGGGGGACGGGGGACCTCATGCGCCGCAAGCTCCTGCCGGCCCTGTTCCACGTCGCGCAGCAGGGGGTGCTCGAGAAGGGCTGCTTGATCCTCGGTGTGGCCCGAGCCTCCGATCTTGATGATGAGGCCTATCGTGCGTGGGCCCGTGAGGCGTTGGCCGAAGCCGGCCTGGATTCCGGGAACGGTCCCGGCTCGTGGTGCGATGAGTGTCTGTTCTTCCAGACGATTGGCCGGGGACGAGGGGAGGACTACCGTGCCCTCGCGGAGCGCATTGCCGGATTGGAGGCCGCGATGGGCTTGCCCGGCACCCGAGCCTTCTATCTGGCACTGCCGCCCGGCGCGTTTCCGGCAACGATCGAAGGCCTGGGCGCGGCGGGGTTGAACCGCAGCCGTGGGTGGACACGGCTAGTCGTCGAGAAACCCTTCGGGCGCGATCTGGCATCGGCGCGGGTGCTCAACGGTCTGGTCCATCGCCACTACGACGAGTCACAGATCTACCGCATCGATCACTACTTGGGCAAGGAGACCGTACAGAACCTTTTGGTTTTTCGCTTCGCCAACCCCGTCTTCGAGTCGCTCTGGAACCGGGATCGGGTCGACAGCGTGGCCATCACCGTTGCGGAGGATCTCGGCGTCGAGGATCGGGCAGGGTATTACGAGCAGGCGGGTGCCGTGCGCGACATGCTCCAGAACCACCTGACCCAGCTGCTCAGCCTGGTCGCGATGGAGGTGCCGGTGGCCTTCGATGCGGACGCCATTCGCAACGAGAAGGTGAAGGTGTTGCGCGCTATCGAGCCCTTGGCCATGGACGATGTGGTGTTTGGCCGGTACACTGCCGGGAGGATCGATGGGCAGAGCGTGCCTGGCTATCTGGAGGAGCCTGGCGTAGCCCCGGACTCTCAGACCGAGACCCTTGTGGCGTTGAAGCTCGGGATTGACAACTGGCGTTGGCAGGGCGTGCCCTTCTATCTGCGCACCGGGAAGCGAATGCCCCGTCGGCTTACCCAGATCGCGGTCACCTTCAAGCGCGCTCCGGTGTGGCTGTTTGCACCCTTCGATGCGTGTGACGTGCACCGCAACATTTTACACCTCACGGTCCAGCCCGACGAGGGCTTCGATCTGTGCTTCGAAGTCAAGGCGCCCGGCGAGCCTTTCGACCTCCGGACCCAATCCCTGGACTTCGACTACGAGTCGGCGTTCGGATCGCTGCCGGATGCGTACGAGACGTTGCTCCTCGACGTTATGCAGGGCGACCAGACACTATTCGTCCGGGCTGACGAGGTCGAGGCCGCCTGGCGAGTCTACGCCCCGTTGCTCGGCTCGGGGCACGAGGTGCGGGTTTATCCCGCCGGCACCTGGGGCCCATCCGAGGCTGACGCTCTCCTGGACAGGCAAGGGGACAGGTGGGTGATCCGCTGAGCCGTGGCCCGCTTGAGGAGAGGTTGGACCGAGCGCTATACTTGTGCAGGTACCTGATGAGGCAAGGTAGTTGCACAACGACACGATCGACGATCAGAAGTGGATGGCCCAGATGCGACGCGGCTCACTCGAGCTGTGCATACTAGCCATCCTGTCGCGCGGCAAGCGGTACGGTTACGACATCGTGCATGCGCTTGCTGAATCGGACGGCCTGGTGATCAAGGAGGGCACGATCTATCCCCTCCTCAACCGCCTGAAGGCTGAGGGCTTGGTGGATGCGGAGTGGCGGCCCTCGCCTCAGGGTCCTGCGCGGAAGTACTACACTTTGACCCCGAAGGGAGAAGGTGCCCTCGAGGCCATGCGTGGGGAGTGGTGCCGGTTCTCCGCTGCCGTGCAGCGCATTCTGCAGGGGGATGCATGAGCGAAGAGATGCGACGGATCGAGGACGACTACGTGGGCCGCCTGCGCCGGGGCATGAAGGGGATCACCTCCGACGTGGTCGATGACGTGGAGCGTGAGATCCGGGCGCACATCGAGGACGCCCTGGCAGCTCGCGAGGCACCAACGGTGGGTGCGCTCCTGGACGTGCTCGACCGACTTGGCGCGCCTGAGGAGTATGCGCGTGACCTCGGGTTGTATGCGATGGTGGACCGCGGTTACCGCGAGTGGTCGGTGCCCCTCATGTTCCGCTCGACTGCCTTCTGGGCACTCAGCACTGTCGCGGGCGCCGTGGCGGTCCTGGCCTTCGGGCTGCTCTACGCGGCGTCGCTGGCCGTGACGGGCGCCGGGCTCATGCGGCTCTGGCAGGACCTCGCTCCCGCCTCGTATGACCTACGGTATGGCCGCTCTCTACCGGGCGCGCCGACGTCGCTGGCTCTCCCGGGAGGGGGGCTGGCACTCGTGGGCTTGACAATGGTCGTGCGCTGGTTCGTGGCCCAGTATGTACATAGCGCGCGACCGCATACGCTTGGTGGCCGGAACGCAGATCACGCGTGGGTGGAGCGCACCTCGCGGAGAATAGTCGTCACGGCGGTCATGGGCCTCGCGACCTCCCTGCTCGCTGGTTTCGCCTCGGGTGCTTACGGTTTGCGCGATCTGCGTTCGTATCACTTGCCACAAGACTATCTGGGCTCTCCGTTGGCGCTGCTGAGCGGTGTCGGGCTGCTGGTGTTTCTGCTGGCGCCTGTCCTGGGCCTGTTGTGGACGGCGGCCTTCGAGCGCGGACAGCGCGCAGCACGAGAGTCCTAGAGGGCGCCGAGGGAGCGCGGACATGGAAGTTCTGGTGACAGGCGCCACAGGGCACATCGGCTGCGCTGTCACGCGGGCTCTTCTGGCAGAAGGCCATCGCGTGCGCGCGTTGGTCCATCGCCGTGGGAAGGCGTCACGGCGGCTGGCCGGCCTGGGGCTGGAATTGGTAATGGGCGATGTGCGCGACCTTGCAGCGCTCCGCGTGGCGGTCGAAGGAATGGAAGCCGTGGTTCACCTGGCGGGCGTCGGCTCGGAACGGGGGGCGGCGGACTTCGAGGCTGTGAACGAGCAAGGCACGCGCAACCTGGTGGAAGTAATGGCGCGCGCGGGGGTGGCGCGAATCGTCTTCTTGAGCCACGCCGGGGCCAGGGCGACCGTGCCGGATCGGTTTTTGCGATCGAAGGCACTTGCACAGGCGGCGGTTCAGGCTGCGGATATGGCTTTGGACCTCCTCCCGCCCTCGGGCGGCTTTCGGCCCGCCGCCGGCGTGTACACCGGAGACCCGTTTCCCCGGCACACGCCGCTCCATGCCCGATGAGGCAAAGGCCGCGATAACCAACCCATAAATATTAAGCATTTGCCCCCTGAAAGTCCACAGGGCAATGGCTGGTCGGGTGGGAGGTTGCCGAATCGTCCTCAGATAGGCATTATTAACCGGGACCCATCCGAAAGTGAGTGAGCATGTCATCCAGTCCGGTTTCCGCCCTGCCGACGGATCTTTATGCGGCCATCGATGAACTGCGCAGCGCCCTGAATGCCGTGATCCTGGCCCACTATTACCAGGAACCGGACATCCAGGACATCGCCGACCATGTGGGGGATAGCCTGGCCCTGGCGCAGGCGGCCGCCCCCACCGATGCCGAGGTCCTCGTATTTGCCGGGGGGCCTCTCATGGCCGAGG
>CAYYVH010000230.1:0-6723 GCA_964475075.1 uncultured Anaerolineales bacterium
TGTGGATGTGCAACCAGGGCGGCTGGTGAACATCACGGTGGAAGGCAAGATCGGCCTGAGTTCGCTGAGGATCTTCCCCAAAGGCACCATCGTGACTCATCTCAGCGCCGGCGGCGGCGAACCAATCCTCTCAATCGTGAAGATGGAAGTGGCCGGCATGCCCATACCCAGGCGATTGTTGCCGGAGCCGGCACGCCAGGTCGTGGACACAGTTGAGGCCGAGATCAACGCAACCGTCAGGGCGACAATGGAGCATCAGGGCCTCCACATCTCGCACACAGAGACAACCGACCAGGCCATCACGGTAGATTTGGTGCTGAAGTAGCATATTGGGCTGTCGCGAAATCGCGCGCCTCACTGAGGCAACCTGAACGAGAGGAGGGGACGACAATGCCCTTAGCCCCAGGACAAACCATCCTCAACAAATACCGCATCCTCGAACTCATCGGCGAAGGCGGCTTCGCGCGCGTCTGGCTGGCCGAGGAACCCCGCTTTGACCACCGCAAAGTAGCCATCAAGGAACTCCTCCGCGACAAGCTGACTCCCGGCGAGATGGAAGAGCAGGAGCGCCGCTTCGTCCAGGAGATCGAAATCGCCCGTCTTCTGGAAGAGCACCACGTTCCCAACGTGGTGCGCGCCCTCACAGTGGAGCATCTGGAGGATGACACCCCCTTGCTGGTCATGGAGTACATGCCCGGCGGCTCCCTCGCCGATCTGATCGATCAACACCCTCAGGGGCTGCCCATCGAGCAAGCAGTGAAGATCACCCTCGATCTGTGCCAGGCGCTCAAGACCTTTCACAACCTGCCGGCGATGCCGGTGCACCGCGACATCAAGCCGTCCAACGTTCTGTTCGATACCCAGGGGCGAGCGTATCTGGCAGACTTCGGATTGGCCCAGCTTCCGGGACGCAGTGGACGGACTCAGATGCAGGCCGAACCGCACCCTGGAACGCCACTGTACATGGCACCGGAGCAGGCGCGGAGCCCGGAGCCCCTAACCCCGGCAGCGGACCTGTACGCCCTGGGCTGCGTGCTCTTCGAGATGCTGACCGGCAAGCCCTACAAGCGGGTGAAACCGGGAACGAAGCCAGGCCAAATGCGATCCGAAGTGCCCGTATGGCTGGATGGAGTAGTGGTAAGGGCCTTGGAGGAGGACCCGTGGACACGCTGGCAAAGTGCGACGGAGATGGCGGAAGCGTTGGGAACGCAACAAGTGCCGCCCTCGGTGCCTCCTCAGAAACAGCCACCCCCTCAGCCTGGCCTCAGGAAGCGTACTAGCCTACTAGCCATAGGCCTTGCAACCGTGGCGGTACTGCTGACGATGATTGTACTGGTGCCCCGGCTGCTGGGTCGGGGTGGTGAGCCACCAATCGTGGCCCCGGCAAAGACGACAACACCAATCCTCGGACCTATACCCGCTGCAACGATCACCGCTAAGACAGAAAAAGCCCTGGGATCAACCGGTCCTCTCGTCCCTGTAGCCACATCGACATCAACGGCCACCTCTGTACCCTCTCGTACACCGACGGCAACAAGACGGCCAACCAACACGCCCATGCCAACAAGCACACCTGTTCCTACCGCGACGCCAACGCCCCGACCCTCTCTGACGCGAACGTTTACTCCAACGCGTCGGCCAACGGCTACACCCACCTTCACGCCTGCGCCGACATCTACTCAGGTCCCAACGCGTACATCGGCACCGAAGGTCCCAACAAAGACCGTGCACGCCGTGGGTCAGCCATGGGAGGAAGCAGGGGTGTCCCTGGTGCTGACCAACCTCGAGGTTCGATCTGAGAGCGATGGGGGCGACGCAGCCGCCCGCGCATGGTTCCACCTCTTCAACAAGAGCGGCCAGAAGCTCCTCGTGGAAGTTGATTGGAGTAAGATCCGTCTAGAAGACAGCCTTGGCAACGAATACGTCGATTGGGAAGGTGGCGGCACTACCTCCCACTGGGTGGAACCTGGCCGGAGCTACAACTTTGACCGCTACTACACACGGCGTGCCGGCGAGCGCAGCCGAGTGCCTAGCAACGCCAGCTTTCTGGATGTCGTCGTCGATAGGTTCTCCCGTATCAATGACGCCCAGTGGCGCTTTGAGATCAACCCCACACTGACTCCGATGCCTGCACCTCCTTCTAGCAAGGTAAAGAAGGCCACTCAGACCTGGGAACAGGGCGGACTAGCACTGACCTTGGACAAGATCGAACTCCGCGCCCTGAGCGACGGCGGGGATGCAGCAGCACAAGCATGGTTCAAACTGACCAACCAGAGCAATGAGCGAATGCTGGTGGAGTTGGACTACAGCCACATCTACCTCCTGGACAGCTTTGGCCGGCGATTCAGCGACTGGGACGGCGGTGGGCTAGAGAGCCGGTGGCTGGACCCGGGCCAGAGCTGGGAATTCAACCGCTACTACACGGAAATGGCCGGCTGGTGGAGCCGTGTCACCCGGGGCGCTGATTTTGTACTGGTAGTAGCAGAGGACGTGTCTCGTCTGACTAGAGCTCAGTGGAAAGTGAGCATCCCTTCGGCACTTTCCTCGACATCATCCCCAAACCCTGGGACCATGCTCATGGTAGGCGAGCCCTGGGAGGAGGCAGAGGTAACCCTGAATCTGACTAACCTTGAAATTCGGGCGGAGAGCGACGGGGGCGACGCAGCGGCACACGCTTGGTTCCGGTTCTTCAACAAGAGCGGCCAGAAACTGTTGGTAGAGATCGATTGGAGCAAGATTCACCTGGAAGATAACCTGGGCAACCGCTATGTTGACTGGGATGGCGGTGGCACCACCTCTGTCTGGGTCGAACCTGGCCGGAGCTACAACTTTGACCGCTACTACACGCGGCGTGCCGGTGAGCGCAGTCGCATGCCCAGCAACGCCAGCTTCGTAGACGTGGTGGTCGATGAGTTCTCGCGGATCAGTGATGCGAGATGGCGGTTCGAGATCAACCCGACGCTGGAGCCAATGGGCGCGCCGGCTCCCAGCCAGGTCAAAGCGGTTGGCGAGACCTGGGAACAGGATGACCTGGCCTTGACCTTGGATAAGATCGAGATCCGGGCTGAGAGTGACAGTGGGGATGCAGCCGGACGGGCTTGGTTCAACTTGGTCAACCGAAGCAGCGAGCGACTGTTGGTAGAGAGCGACTTTAGCCGCATCTATCTCATCGACAGCTTTGGCCGGCGATTCAGCGACTGGGACGGCGGTGGGCTAGAGAGCCGGTGGCTGGACCCGGGCCAGAGCTGGGAATTCAACCGCTACTACACGGAAATGGCCGGCTGGTGGAGCCGTGTTACCCGCAATGCGGAGTTCGTCCTGGTCAAAGTAGAAAAGTTGGGACCAATTGAGAACGCTCAGTGGCAGTTCGATATTGTGCGTTAGACGAAAGGGACATCGGCGACCATGCTTATAGCTCCGGGAAGCACCATCCTCAACAAATACCACATCCTCGAACTCATCGGCGAGGGCGGCATGGCCCGCGTCTATCTGGCCGAAGAGATCACCTTCGGCAATCGCCGCGTGGCTCTCAAGGAGCCCCGCGCCGACCTGCTGCCCGAGGATCTGGAAGAAGTCCGCCGGCGCTATCACCGCGAAGTACAGGTGTGTGCTGCCCTGGCCCAGGCCGGCGTCCCCCACATCGTGCGCGCCCTCACCGCCGAACCCTACAACAACGGCCTGCTGCTGGTCATGGCCTACATGCCCGGCGGCGACCTGGCCGGCCTGTTGAAGGAGCACCCCACTGGCCTGCCGATAGACCGGGCAGTGGCTATCACCCTGGACGTGCTGCGCGCCCTGCAGGGGGCCCACGAGCACCCGCTGGAGATTGTGCACCGCGACGTGAAGCCGAGCAACATCCTGTTCGACGCCCAGGGCCGGGCGCACCTGGGGGACTTTGGCTTCGCTCAGTTGGCCGGCGCGAGTGGGCGGTCCCAGTTGCGAGGCGGCCAGCATCCCGGCACGCCCCTCTACATGGCCCCGGAGCAGGCGACGAGCCAGGACTACCTGACCCCCGCCGCCGACCTCTACGCCCTGGGCTGTGTGCTCTTCGAGCTGCTGACCGGCAAGCGTTACAAACGGGTGCGGCCGGGGACGAAGCCCGGCGAACTGCGGGAGGACGTGCCGACCTGGCTGAACGACGTGCTGGCCCCCGCACTAGCCGAAGATCCATGGGACCGATGGGAGAGCGCCCAGGAGATGGCTGCGGCGATTGAGACGGGTCCGGTCCCGGTGCTGGCCCTGCGCGGCGAGTTCGTCTTGCCCAATCTGGTGCAGCAGGGGATGGAACGGCAGTTGGGCCGCGGTTTCCCGCTGCAGGTCATCCCGCTAGCCGAGGGGCAGGTGCTGGTGATCGCCAGCGGCAGCGCCGGGCTGTTTGACCTGCGTAGGGGAGACCCTCTTTGGGAGGTGAATTGCCCGGCCCGGTCCGGCACGCTGAACCCTGACCGGAGGGTGCTGGCGTTGGGCGGTGCCCGCTCCATCTACCTGTGGAACCTGGCCACGGGACAATTGCTGCGCCGTCTGGAGGGGCACACGGATGGAGTGCTCAGCGTGGCCTTCAGCCCCGATGGCCGCCTCCTGGCCTCGGGCAGCGAGGATCACACGGTGCGCCTGTGGGATGTGGCCACCGGCCAGGAACTGCGCCGCCTGGAGGAGCACACGGATGGAGTGTACAGCGTGGCCTTCAGCCCCGATGGCCACCTCCTGGCCTCGGGCAGCGAGGATCACACGGTGCGCCTGTGGGATGTGGCCACCGGCCAGGAACTGCGCCGCCTGGAGGAGCACACGGATGGAGTGTACAGCGTGGCCTTCAGCCCCGATGGCCGTCTCCTGGCCTCGGGCAGCGGTGACCACACGGTGCGCCTATGGGATGTGGCCACCGGCCAGGAACTGCGCCGTCTGGAGGGACACACGGGGACGGTGGAGAGCGTGGGCTTCAGCCCCGATGGCCGTCTCCTGGCCTCGGGCAGTGATGACCACACGGTGCGCCTGTGGGATGTGGCCACCGGCCAGGAGCTGTACCGTCTGGAGGGGCACACGGATGGAGTGCACAGCGTGGCCTTCAGCCCCGATGGCCGTCTCCTGGCCTCGGGCAGTCGGGACGACACGGTGCGCCTGTGGGATGCGGCCACCGGCCGTGAGTTGCGCCGTCTGGATGGGCATACATTATTGGTGCACAGCGTGGCCTTTAGCCCTGATGGCCGTCTCCTGGCCTCGGGCAGCGGTGACCACACGGTGCGCCTGTGGGATGCGGCCACCGGCCAGGAGCTGCGCCGCCTGGAGGAGCACACGGGGACGGTGGAGAGCGTGCGCTTCAGCCCCGATGGCCGTCTCCTGGCCTCGGGCAGTGATGACCACACGGTGCGCCTGTGGGATGTGGCCACCGGCCAGGAACTGCGCCGTCTGGAGGGGCACACGGATGGAGTGTACAGCGTGGCCTTCAGCCCCGATGGCCGTCTCCTGGCCTCGGGCAGCGGCGGATGGTTCCCGGAGGACCACACAGTGCGCCTGTGGGATGTGGCCACCGGCCAGGAGCTGCGCCGTCTGGAGGAGCACACAAGCACGGTATACAGCGTGGCCTTCAGCCCCGATGGCCGCCTCGTGGCCTCGGGCAGTGGGGACGGCACGGCGCGCCTGTGGGATGTGGCCACCGGTCAGGAGCTGCGCCGTCCGGAGGGACACACAGGCTCGGTATACAGGGTGGGCTTCAGCCCCGATGGCCGTCTCCTGGCCTCGGGCAGCGAGGATCACACGGTGCGCCTGTGGGATGCGGCCACCGGCCAGGAGCTGCGCCGTCTGGGGGGGCACACGGATGGAGTACACAGCGTGGCCTTCAGCCCCGATGGCCGTCTCCTGGCCTCGGGCAGCGGCGGATGGCCCCTGTTCTCGGACGGCACGGTGTGCCTGTGGGATGTAGCCACCGGTCAGGAGTTGCGCCGTCTGGAGGGACACATGGGGATGGTAGATAGTGTGACCTTCAGCCCCGATGGCCATCTCCTGGCCTCGGGCAGTTGGGACGGCACGGCGCGCCTGTGGCGGGTGAAGTAGTCATACTCCTGGGAGGAGAGCTCATGGCTCGCCAGAAGCAACGGAGGACTCGGCAGTCGGGAGACCGCCTGGATCGGAAGGGCAAATCCGTGTAGGTTCTGACAAGGAGCAACGAGCATGTACCACACCTTGATCACCCAGCGCACAGACCTGCCCTGCGACGTCCCAGCCGGCGGGATGGCCGTGGTGCTGGTAGATGGGCGAGTGGCGGACCAGGACCCAATCCAGGGGCCAGGACACCTGGATCCTCGACGCTGGCAAGAGGGGGACAGGCGCGTCGAAGCTGTCCTCCTTCCAGCCACAGCACTGCGCCTGCGTTTCGACGTGCCCGACCTGCGCTCTGCCGAAGACGTGCGCCTGGACCTGAGCGTGACCCTGGCCCTGCGCATCGAGAACCCGGTCCTCTTCCTCACCGACGTGGTGCGGGACGCCCCCCGGTTCACCGAAGCGGAGCTCATCGCCCGGCTGCGCGACACTCTGCGCACCACCCTGGCCCCGGTGGTCCGCCGGCGCACCCTGGCCGAACTGGATGCCAATCCGGACTTGCGCAGTCGGCTGGGCAGCGCCATCGAACACGGCCTGCGGGAGGAATCCGACCTGGCCGGCCGCTCCGGTCTGGCCGTGGTCGGCGTGGACGCCTGCGACCTGCGCTGCCAGGTGTGGGATGAGGAGCAG
>CAYYVH010000231.1:0-6708 GCA_964475075.1 uncultured Anaerolineales bacterium
GGCCGACATGGTGCTCCGGAGTGGCAAAGTCATCACCGTGAACGCCCATGACACCATCGCCCAGGCCGTCGCCGTGCGTGGCGACCGCATCGTGTCCGTGGGCGACGATGAGCAGATCCAAACCTTCGTCGGCCCGCAGACCCAGGTGCTGAACCTGGGGGGCAAGACGGTCCTCCCGGGACTGATTGACGCCCACAATCACTTCCAGGTGATGGGCCTGATGCATGGCTATTACATACCCTTCCTGCCGCCGGAAGTGAGGACCATCGAGGACCTGCAGACCAAACTGGCCGAGGCCGTGGCCCAGACGCCCGAAGGGGAGTGGATCAAGGGTTACTTCATGGTCGTCAAGGAAGGGCGGCTGCCCAACCGTCACGACCTCGACCCGGTTTCGCCCAACCACCCGGTTTTCATCCTGCAGCAGGGTGGGCACTACGGCTCGGCCAACAGCCTGGCGCTCCAGATCGCCGGCATCACCGCCGACACCCCGAACCCGCCCGGTGGCCTCATCGAGAGGGATGCCCGGGGCGAGCCGACGGGCGTCTTCTACAACCACCGGGCCATGGACCTGCTACGGCGGGTCATGCCTCGCTATACCATGGAGGATGTGCACGACAACATCCTCTCCACTCAGCCCCTCTTCGCCGCCTGCGGGGTGACCAGCTTCCAGGACAATAACGTGCGCGGCGTGGACACCGTCCGCACCTACCTGGAGACCGGCAAGCGGGGAGAGATGGTCCTGCGGGGCGCCGTCTACTACACGCTGGAGTGGCCGGGCGACGTGGAGCGAGCGCTCAACGAGATTGAGCGCTATGAGGACGCGTTCATGCGCTTCGCCGGCTTCAAGTTCCTGCTCGACGGTCAGCTCAAGATGGCCTACTGCCACGAGCCTCACAACGGCGTCCGCTGGAACATGCCCACCTGGGAACCGGAGACCTTCAAGAAGGCCGTCCGTGCCCTGCACGACACCGATCTGCAAATCTGCGTCCACTGCGCGGGCGACGCCGCAGTGGACCTGACGCTGGACGCCTTCGAGGAGGCGATGAACGCCAACCCCCGTCCTGACCCTCGCCACCGTATCGAGCACTGCATTCTGAGCACGCCGCAGGCCACCCAGCGGATGAAGGACCTGGGGGTGGTGGTCAGTACCCAGCCGCAGTTCATCCGGTTGGGCGGCGACCATTATGCGAATCTGTTTGGTGAGGAGCGGGCGCGGCGGGCCATCGTCACCCGCGAGTGGTTGGAGGCCGGCGTACCCCTGGCTCTGGGCTCCGATTCCCCGACGACCCCCTGGTACACGCCCCAGGTGACGCTCTTCGGGGCGGTGACCCGCATCACCTTCTCCAACAAGCGCTATGAGCCCGATCAGGCTCTGACCGTCCAGGAGGCGCTGCGGGCGCACACCATGGGCTCCGCCTACGCCGCCCACGAAGAGGAAGTCAAGGGCTCTATCGAGGCGGGGAAGCTGGCCGACCTGGCCGTGTGGAGCGAGGATCCGTACACGGCGCCGCTGAATCGGCTGTGGCAGATCCCCATCGAGATGACCATCGTGGGTGGCCGAATTGTGTATCAGGCTTGAGGATCGTTCCCAAGGAGTTCTTATGATATGGTTTCAAGTGGGAAATATTCGACAAAACGAGGAGGTGTGTTATGAACGCACGAGGATGGTTGGTTTTCGTTCTGATGGTCATGGTGCTGGCTGCGCTAGCGCTGGCCGGGACCGCACTCGGTGATGTGGCCCCAGCCGGGCAAGTGGAGGGACAGCGCACGGCCCAGGCCGACGGAGTCTGGGACAGCGGCTGGGTGGCCATCGCCACAGACACGGCGATGGCCTTCACCCACAACCTGGGCGGCGACCCGGGGCTGTACGCCGTGGACCTCTGGTTCCGGGATACCCGTCAGCCGGGCCTTGGCATCCACCACCGCGCCTACGGCGGCATGGATGTGGGCGGACAGCGCTTTGGCGTCCACTGGCAGAACCTGACCGACACGGGCATCCGCGTCTTTCGCCACCGTGATGACATGGCGGCCGGCCAGGTTCGGCTGCGCATCTGGATACCCGATCCGCCTGAGTACGACAGCGGCTGGCGCGACATCCAGCCCGGTCAGGCCATAACCCTGACCCACAACCTGAGTGGGGACGTGGATGACTACACCGTGGGCATCAAGTTCCGCGACACGAGCCCGGATGGCCGGGGGATCCACCAGTTTGCCATCGGTGGTCTGGAGACCGGTGGGGCGTTCCACGGTGCCGCCTGGCGGAGCCTGACTGACACAAGTATTGTGGTGTGGCGCTATCCCGATGATACGTCGGTGCATCAGGTGCGCGTGTTCATCACACGGCCGGACCCGCCCGACTATGACAGCGGCTGGGTGGATATTGCCACCGACACGGTAAGGACACTCACGCATAACCTGGGAGGCAACCCCAACTCCTATCTGGTGCGGGCGGCCGCACGGTCTACGGTTCCGGGAGGTCCCGGCATTAATACGCGGGCGGCCGGTGGCATGGAAGTTGGCGGCCAGTTCTTCGGTGCCAATTGGCAGAACCTGACCGACACCAGAATCAACTTCTTCCGCCAACCCAATGATCCTTCCGCAGACCAGGTGCGCGTCCGCATCTGGCGGCCCGATTTCTATATCTACCTGCCTGTGATCGTACGTGACTATCTTGGGGAGCAGGAGCTAGCCTACGACGATGGCACGATGGAGACCACTGACTCCTGGGAGACCGGCAAGGGCTTCGCCGTACGTTTCACACCGCCAGTGGACCAGGTTCAGGTGATGCGGGCCAGGTACTACCTTCAGGACCCGCGGCCCGTCGAAGTTCACGTGTGGGATGCGAATCACACCGACTTGATCACGCCCTTCACGGTGGCTGCGAGTCAGGACGGCTGGAACAATGTGGACCTCTCGGCCTACAACATCACCGTGAGTGGCGATTTCTACGTGGGTTTCACCCACCTGGAGGACTACCGCCCCACGTTGGGGGTTGACACCGCCGCATCGGACGGCCGCAGCTTTGAGGTGGACGGTGGATACTGGGAGCAACAGTTCAGCGATTACATGATCCGGGCGGTGGTTGTGCAGCGCTAGAGGTGTTTCAGACGGGTGCTCAAGTGAGTAGAACTGCGGGCCTTGTAGCAGACGAGGCGAGAAGGTGGCGATCATGTGACGCATCGTTCCACGATCTGCTGGTATTCAAATGGGTGTGGCTAAGACAACTTGGAGTCGAGGCTTTAGCCGGTCTCTTCCGCCTGAAGGCTCCACTCCCCAGGCCATTTTCGCCAGACCCTATTCAAATGCACAGCCACTGCATGTGGCACAGAGATGCAAGGAGGGATCAATATGACTGGGAAAAGAATCCATAACTATTTGGGAAGAATGGCCCTGGGTCTGGGGTTGATCCTGGTGCTGGTGTTCCTCTCCCTGGCCCTTGCCTTTCCCACTGGGGCAGGTGAGGAGACGGCCCAACAGGCAACGGAGCCGGCGCGTCTACTGCCATTCCAGCGGGTCGGCCACACCACCATTTACGACGCGGCCAACAACCGCCTGATCACCTTCGGCGGCTGGAACGGGCAACGACTCTTTAACAACGTGTGGGCACTAGACCTGACGCCGGACGCCGAGGCCTGGACCCGGCTGTCGCCCGACGGCAGCCCGCCACCCGCTCGGGCGCAGCACACGGCCATCTATGATGCGGCCAACGGACAGATGATCATCTTTGGAGGGCGGAGCCGCCTCCAAAACCGGAACGACGTCTGGGCGCTGGATTTGACGCCCGGTGCGGAAGCGTGGCGCCAGATCTCGCCCGATGGCACGGCCCCTGTCGCCCGTCGGATGCACGCGGCGGTGTACGACGCAACCAATGGGCGGATGGTGGTCTTCGGAGGGGGTGGCGGGGGCGGAGTCCTGGACGATGTGTGGGCGTTGGGCCTGACGCCTGACGCGGAGGCGTGGGCCGAACTGACGCCATCTGGTACACCGCCGGGCGCGCGGGTGCAGCACACAGCGGTGTACGATGCGGCCAACGGACGCATGGTGATCTTCGGCGGTGTGGCGCCTGGCGCGCTCTCCGACGATACCTGGTCGTTGAACCTGACCTCCGGCGCGGAGGCGTGGGCTCAGCTCTCGCCCGCAGGGACACCGCCAGTAGCGCGGCGGGGGCATTCGGCAATATACGACACGACCAATGGGCGGATGCTGATCTTCGGCGGCGTGGGAAGTGGGGGTTTCTACGACGATGTCTGGGCGTTGGGCCTGACCTCAGGCGCCGAGGCATGGTCGCAGCTCTCCCCGTCGGGACAGGGACCCTCGCCACGGGCCTGGCACAGCGCCTCGCGGGATGCGGCTAACGAGCGCATGATCGTCTTCGGTGGCCTCGGCCCAGACATGGCGGGAGCCGGGACCCACTGGGCATTGAGCCTGGGCGCATCGCCCGCCTGGACGGCGTTCACCCCCAGCATCCCTGTCTGGGAGGTGGGTCCTGGACAGGCCTCAGCTCAAGCTACCTCGCTGCTCACCAACGGCTCGGCCAAGCCACAAGTAACCCTGAAAGTCGAGGACGCTCAGCCACACACTGTGGTCAATGTCTTGGCGGGCACTGAGGTGTGGGTTGTGGCCAAGATCCGGACCACCTCCAGCCACTATGCCAGCGACATTGATGTGATCCTGACGGTCGAGGACGATGCCCTGGGTTGGCCCGAGGCAGGTACCAGGACGCGACCCAGAGATGAGCCAGCCACCTGGTCCAATACCATCTCCATGGGCAATGGCCGGTACCTCTACCAGGACGTGGACCTGGTGCAAGGCTCTCAAGGTGCCTACTCGATCGAGGTCGTGTTCAAGTTCGACCTGTCAACTGCCGCGCCGTCTCGAGCAGTGGACCTCACCCTCGACACCTTCGGCCTCAACTGGAGGGCACATTTGGGTGACACTGGATCAGTGCGCATCACCAGCGACCCAGAGGCCCTGATCGTCACCAACAAGACTCTCCTGTTCAGCTACTACGATAGCAGCCAGGTACGTAGTCTGCTGCGCCGGGTCTTCGAAGAGGCCCAAGGAGCCGGTTACCACGGCAATCCCACCGCTGTGGTCCTGTACGCTGACCGCTATGTGCCTACCCTCGAAACCTGGGACAACACGGATGTCAGCTACACGGTCACACCTGGCCCGAACTTCGTCGCAGACGCCTTCGATCAGTGGCTGGATGGTCTGGTCAGCGTACCTGAGTATCTGCTGATCGTGGGCGATGACAATATCATCCCCTTCTATCGCAAGCATTCATACGGCGTAGACGGGGTGGATGGGGACAAGTCTGAGGATGACGCGCCTAACCCGTGGGGTGCTGAGCCTGTCCTCGATGAGCTGGCCAGCCACAACTACTTCTTCACCGACAACCCGTATGGGGATGTTGGGGGTGGCACCGACTGGGAGGAAGGCGACCTGGAGATCGCGGTGGGACGTATCGTTGGCGCGTCGGCGGTGGACATGCACCGTTTTGTCCACAACAGCATCCGTGGCCCCAACCCGGACAGCGGCCGGGCGATTATCGCCAGCGATGGCCTGAACTGGAGAGTGCCAGGCCCGGACAACGATGCTGAGTTCGTCATCCAGTTTGGGTTGGGCTACAGCGTAAACGGTTCGCTGATTGACGCGAACCCGACCAAGACCGATGTGACCAGGGAAATGGCGAGGGGTTTCGCCGTCATGGCAGCAGCCCACCATGGCGAGGTCTACGTGTGGCAGGCACCGGGAGGGTCGGGCCCCGACTGGTCAGGAGTCGACGTCTCTAGCGTCGAGATGCCTCTGTACAACGTGAGCAACAGCATATCCGGCAATCGGCCTTTCTTCGTGTTCAACTCGTGTCGCACGGGCCTCACCTATGGCCGAGGCTGGGACATGGCTGGCAACCCTACAGGCAGTACCGTCTGGGATGACAGCATGGTTTACGCCCTGGCGCACCACAACGCCTCGGGCGTCATCGCTTCAGCCGGACTATCGTACGGCTGCTTTAGTCCCGAGGCCTGCAACGCTGAAGTCCTGCTGAACGACTTCTGGTACCACACATACCTCAGCACGCTGGATGAGACCCTGCCGCTTGGTCACGCTCTCATGACAGCCAAGGACGTGTTCGACATCGCCGACAACATCACGAATAAGAAGACCGTTCAGACTTTCACGTTCTACGGCGTCCCGTGGATGACGATTCCGAGAGCCGGGAGCCTGATGGGGCAGGCCCAGCGGGCCACACCCTCACAGAAGTACACGAAGGCGGGCGGGTGGTCGAAGCCTGGTCATCTCGCGCAGGATAACGTCTATGTCATGACGACATCTCTCGATGCGTCCACCTATGCCATCACCCAGACAGTCGAGGGGTTCGACATTATCGAGGTGCAGGGGATGAACCTGGTGCGCAATGAAGGCGAGCCCGTGCTGCCCATCGCCAACCTTGACCTCATCCTGCCCCTTGACGCCACCATTACCGGCGTGGTGGTTACGCCCACGCAGGAGGTGGTGCTGAGCGATCTGGACATCCCCACTCTCGACGTGGGGCTGCCAATCCCAGGCGGGCCACTGGGCGGCTACATCGCGACACCCGACGGTACGTATCCTCCGCAGATGAGCGATGTGGAGACCAGCATGCTGGACACCTACCAGTTGGCCCGAGTGAGGGTCATCCCCGTGGTATACGACGCCACCAACGAT
>CAYYVH010000232.1:0-6705 GCA_964475075.1 uncultured Anaerolineales bacterium
CTGCAAGCGTCGTCGACACCGAACAAGCGCCGCCGCGCTCTACCCACACGCACGCGACTGCCGGCGACCGGCGGGCGGTATACCGAGCGGAGCCACTCGCGCATGCCGGACGTCACCGGTGGATTGTCCTCGTTGTACCACACCACCTGGTAGTACTCGCTTGGTGCCAGGGGTTCGGTATCCCTGAAGGTGTAGCGCCCCTCATCGTCCTCGATGGCCGTCCGGTCGACGTTCGTGCACTCGCCGGCCGTGCAGTGGCGCAGGTAGATCGCCGGGCCCATACCGACGCCCATGCCGATGGGAATCGGCTCGCCGTTGGCCAGGATGCGCCCGGTGATCGACCCCCCGGGCGACCGCGTCGGCGTGGGTAACGGTGTAGGCGTCTCAGTAGGGGTCGGGGTTATCGTTGGCGTCGCTGTCGGCGTCGGCACTGTCGTCGGCGTGAGCGTGACACCGGGCACCGCGCGGAGGCCGGCGCGCACAACGCCCCGCCAGACAAGCGGGACATAGAGGTCACTGTACGCGCTCGTCAGTAGGGGCGAAGCATTTGCCTGGGCTACCTCAGTTAGCCGTGACCGCCCGGGCAGATGCTTCGCCTCGACACGCGCATTGCCCGTCTTGGTCTCGGGCCAGGCGAGCGACCTGGCTGGCAGGACCAGGACGACCGGCAGAACCACGGCCAATAAGAAGCGGCGCATCGTTCATCCTCCTTCGATACCCTTGGCACGCAGTCGTACCGCGTAGGGGCGAAGCATTTGCGTGACGTATCTCAGTTAGCCGTGACCGCCCGGGCAAATGCTCCGCCCCCACACGTCCCTCGCGCGATCTGCCCGTTCGCCCCCATACGCGCATTGCCCAACTTGCTCCTACGCTACCATACCCCGCGCCCGCTGCCAAGGTTCGGGCGCGCCCCGCGGGTCCGCTCACGGCGCGACGGTCGGGGTCGGATCCGGAGGCGGGTGCGCCTCTAAGTGCACGGTGGGGATGACGGTCAGGTTCAGATCCACGAGCTTGGCGGGCCGCCCGAGCTGCTCGGCGACGCCTTGCCGTATCCTCTGTGCCACGCTGTAGTCGAAGCCGGCGATGGCCGCCGAGGGCAGCTGAATCGTCACCTTCAGCGTCAGCGTATCCCCTTCCACACGGGACACTGAGACGAGCTCGGTGCTTGGGTACTGAATCAGCTCGGCCCGGACTGCCTCCTCGATCTCCCGTGTCAGCTGCGCCGCAGCGTACAGGCGCCAGGTCAATGCGCCCAGGAGTGCAACCACCAGCACCAGCAACACGGCGGCCGTCTGGAAACCGCGTAAGAGCACCTGGCGCTCTTCCTCCTCCTCGATCGTCGGCCCGAATCCGAGGAGGAGGAAGGTGATTCCCCCCGCCGCCGCAATCGCCACGAAGTTCGTGACGTAAAGCAGCAGGGCGCCCAGGGCGATGTCCGGTCTCGCAATGGCGACTCCGATCCCCACCGTTGCGAGGGGTGGCACCAGGGCGGCCGCTATCGCCACTCCGGCCAGCGAGGTCTGGACGTCCTTGCGCGAAAGGGCGTACGCGCCCGCGGCGCCGGAAGCGAGGGCCACTCCCAGGTCCAACAGCGTGGGCATCGTCCGGGAGATGATCTCCGGACCCGCTTCCCCTCCCGGTTGCAGCAGCCCGATGACCATGCTTACGGCCACTGCGAGCACGGCGCCTCTCAGGGCAGCGCTGGCGGCGCGGCGAATGAGCTGCAGCTCGCCCTCGACGACGCCGAGGCCGACGCCGACTATGGCCGCCATCAGCGGCGCGACGAGCATAGCGCCGATGATCACTGCCGGGCTGTCCATCAGAAGGCCGAAGCTCGCGATCGCCGCCGACAGCCCGATCATCACGAAAAAATCCGCCCGGGGCGCGGCCGCGGCGTCGATCTCATCGTAGACGGCCTGGCGCTCGGCCTGGTCGAGCTTCGGCAGTGCGTCGTACACCCGGCGCCAAAGCCGCCGGGCCACGTAGGTCAGGGGCGCGGACCGGACCTTCACCACGATGACCGGCACATCGCTCTCCCGGGCCACGGTCATCTGGGTGTCACCGAACAGGATGCGGTCGAGGAGCATCTCCTTCGGTGCGGCCATCAACACCCCGTCGTAGCCCCGGCCGACCGCGTCCAGGATCCCCTGCGCCCGGTCGCCGGCCCTGACGACCAGGTGCGACACGTCCTCGGCGCCGAGCCGGCGGAGCGTCTCGGCAAGCGCACGGCCGGCCGCTTCGACCTCTGGCATCGTGGCGTCGGCCTCGACGACGCGCAGTGCCGTCACGTACCCGCCGTCGCGTGCCAGGCACCGGGCGATCGACAGTGGAATCGGCGTGTCCTGGAACGGCACGAAGGGCACCAGCAGCCGGTGGGGCACACCATCGCCGAGCCCCCCCACGACCATCACCTCGCTGGGCGGATCTTCCAGCACGGCATCCAGGGTCGCATCGAGGCGCTTTCCTTCGCCTTTTCCTTCTCCTTCTCCTTCGGACGCCGGCCCGCCGCGCCAGCCCATGACGATCAAGTCCGCGTTCTGCCGGCGCGCCTCGCGGCGAATGCCACGGCCCACGTTGTCCGCTTCACGGATGACATAGCCCACGGGAACGCCAACGGAACGCGCCGCATCCATGGCCGTCTTGACCGCCTGCCACCTGCTCGGACCGGACTGGGCGCCGTCGCTCAGCGAGATCATGTCGCCCGGGCGACCGGCAGCGCCGCGGGTGACGTACAGCACGATCACCTCGCCGTTCCAGTGCGCCGCAACGGCAGCCGCGAAGCGGGCCAATCGGGCCGCATGCAGGGGGTTGGCCACCGGGAGGATCACCCTGAAGTCCCGACGCGGCTCGGGGAGCACGAGCTCGAGCACCGGCGCCGTGCCCAGCAGCCGCCGCTCCAGCACCGCCACCAGCGGGCCGAGCCTGCGGTTGAGCGTGCGACCGAGGCGATGGAGGCGTAAGTAGAGCCGCAGGAGACGCCGCCGGACGAACGTCATGCGACCACTCCCGGGTCAGCCGGCCAGGTGGCCGCTGAGGTAGCCCGTCACGAGCGGCCAGGGCAAGGGCGCCCCCCCCGCCAGGGCCGCGAATAGGGACCGCACTCGGGCCGTCTCCTCTTCCGACAGGTGGGCCGCCAAACGAGCTCCGTAATCCCGGTGCGGGTCGAACCAACGGGCGACGAGGGCCCCGGTCACGACGAGGTTGCCCTCCTCGGTCACCACCTCGGCCGCCACTTCCTCGAAGCCTGCCTCCTCGGCTAGCGCGGCCAGGTCGGCAAGGTCGATGGCGAACCGCGGGTCACCCACCATATAGGCTTCCTCCGCCGCGCGCACGCGCCCCGCGAGGTCAGTACCCAGGGCATCGAGGTCCACCAGGGACGAAGGGCGCGGCCCGCGGCGGAAGATCGCCTCCGCCAGGCTCAGCCGACCGCCCGGCGCCATCAGCCCTCGGAGGGTGGCCAGGGCCGCCGCCTGGTCAGGCAAGGGCGCCAGCGCGCCGCGACCAACCACGGCGTCGAAGCGGACGTCCGCTTCGCCCCGTAGCGCCAGGAGATCCGGCAGCTCGCCGAGGGTGCCAACCACCACGACCGGCCGCTCGAGGTCCTTGAGCCGGGCGGCCTGCGCCTCTAGGCCCGTCGCGGTGCGCTCGTCCTCGGCCAGGGCCCACACGCCGCCCTCGGGCACGCGCCGCAGTGCCTCCCAGGTCAGCAGCCCCGTTCCAGCGCACAGGTCGAGGACCAGGCCGTGCCGGGCGATCCGGGTAGCGTCCAGCACGCGATCACGGACGGTGGCGAGGTGGTCGCTGGTCCGGCCGACCGTGCGCGCGAACCAGCGCTCGCGATCCCGCTCCGCCACGTCGCCGGTGAAGGTGAGAGTCTCCTCCAGGAGCCCCGCCTGGCCCTCCACCATCGCCGCCAGCTGTGCGTCCCGGCGGCGGGCGATCTCCGACCGCAGGCGCCCCTCGTGGCCCTGGTCCGACGGTTCGTAGAAGATGCGCCCCTGGAGGCCCAGGGGCAGGTACTGCTGCGCCACCCAATGGTCGCGGTGGGCGTGTGGGTATAGATACCCTTCGCCGTGCCCGAAGCCCTCCTTGTCGCGGCTGCCGTCCTTCAGATGGGTGGGTACCTCCTCGGAGCGCTCCCGCTCGACGGCCTCCAGGGCATCGAAGAAGCCGAGGGTCGCGTTCGACTTCGGCGCCGTAGCCAGATACAGCGTTGCCTCGGCCAGGTGGAACCGACCCTCCGGCAGGCCGACGTACTCGAAGGCCTGGGCACACGCCGTTACGACGGCCATGGCACTGGGGTCGGCCAGGCCGACGTCCTCGGCGGCCAGGATGAGCATTCGTCGGAACAGGAACCGGGGATCCTCCCCCGCATAGACCATCCGGGCCAGCCAGTAGAGCGCGGCGTCGGGATCGCTGCCGCGCAGGCTCTTGATGAAGGCGCTCGTGGTGTCGTAGTGGACGTCGCCTTCCTTGTCGTACAGCACCGCGCGGCGCTGGATCGATTCCTCAGCCACCGCCAGGTCGATGGCGATCCGGCCCTCGGAATCGGGCGGCGTGGTCTCGACCGCCAGCTCGAGGGCGTTCAGCACCCCCCGCGCGTCGCCATCGGCCACGTCGACCAGGTGCTCCAGGGCGTCATCGGCCAGCTCGACGTCGAACCCTCCGTAGCCCCGCTCCGGGTCGGCGAGCGCGGCGTGGGCGATCAGTCTGAGGTGCTCCGGCTCGAGGCGCCGCAGCTGGAAGATGCGTGAGCGCGAGACGAGCGGTTTGTTGACCTCGAAGTAGGGGTTCTCCGTGGTGGCGCCGATGAGGGTCACCGTTCCGTTCTCGACCCAGGGCAGCAGGGCGTCCTGTTGGGCCTTGTTGAAGCGGTGGACCTCGTCCACGAAGAGGATGGATCGTTGGCCGTGCATGCCCCGTCGCTCGGTGGCGTCCGCCACCGCGGCACGGATGTCCTTGACGCCGGCCAGGACGGCGTTCAGGGCGATGAAGTGCCCCTGGGTGGTGTTGGCGATGATGCTGGCCAGCGTGGTCTTGCCCGTGCCGGGCGGGCCGTAGAAGATGAGGCTGGAGAGCTGATCGGCCTCGATGGCCCGCCGCAGCAGCCGGCCCGGGCCGATGATGTGCTCCTGCCCGGCGAACTCCGCCAGCGTGCGCGGCCGCATCCGGTCGGCCAGCGGGGCGCGCGCGGCGGTGTCGGCGATCCGCCGGTAATCAAAGAGATCGGCGGGGCGATCCATGGCCTTGGTTCAAGGTTCGAGCCCTGCTGCCGATCAAATCAATCCTCGAAGACATCCAGCACGATGCGGGTCGGTGCGCTCGGGTCTTCCAGGGACACCACCTCGAAGCGTGCCGGGCGCGCCAGGGCCACAGCGAAGACGATCAGCGTATCGTCGCGGCTCGGCAGGGGCGTGACGCCGAGCACGATCGGGCTGCCGAGTGCCGTGGCGGACAGACGGCCGGTCATCTGGCGGGCGTAGGTGTCGTGCAGCTTGACCTCGATCCGTGCCGCCCCGGCCACGCTCGCGCCGCTCACCGGATCGGCGGTGTTGGAGCGCTCGACTGCTTCGAACTGCGGCGAGCTGCCCACCTGGTCCAGCTCCCAGACGATTCGGGTGAAACCCTCATGCCGGCCGGTGCGAAGATCGGTGAGCTCGTAGGCACCGCCGATCGTACCGCCCTGCGCCGACAGGCCGATATAGTCCGCTGCGGTATCAGCAGGCGTCGCCTCCGGCGCCACACTCGCTGTGTCGCCCGCGGCTGTCGAAGTGGCGGAGGGCATCTCCGCCGCGGTAGTAGCTGCGGCAGGTGCCCCAGTAGCCGCTGCTCCCCCGGCCACGTCTGAGGGTGCGGCGGCGGCCGTTGGCTCGATCGTCGGGGCGAGCCCGACGGGCGTCCCGCCCGTGGGCACGGGCCTGCAGCCAGCCAGCAGGGCGACCAGAACGAGGGACGCGGCGCAGACCTGGAAAAGGGGGCCAGGAGTTGGGTGCATGACTATCCTCCGTGGATATTCTAGCCCTGAAGCTGCGTTTGCGCCAGGAGGGGGGCCGGAGGGGGAAGAGGGGGCGGACGGGGAAGAACTCGCGATCCGGACGCGGTGCGGATACGTGGTAGAATACGGGGGCTATGGTCGCGCCCGGCGCGCGACCGATAACGCTTGGAGGAGCCTCATGCGCTACATGGATCGCATTCTGATCGGCATCATTCTCATCCTGCTGGGTTTCTTGCTGCTGTGGTACGGCAGCCCGGCGCGAAGCCCCGCAGCGGAGCCGAACCCCATCTTTGCCTGGGCGTTCGTCCTGTTCTTCGCCCTGGGGTTCATCATCGGATCCATGGCCCTCCTCGGCTCCGAGGACCAGTACCCGGCGTTTCTGAGCGGCATGGTGCTGTACTTCATCATCGGCGGCCTCATCGCCGTCATCCTGTACGTGACGGGCAACGGCATAGGCGGATGGACGCTCTACGACGCGGACAATCCCGGCTTCTGGGCAGCCTGGGGGCGGCTGATCGTAGCCTGGCCGCTCGAGCTCATCCGAAGTGTAGGTGTCCTGGGCTACGGCGACTACGGCCTGATGTGACCGCGTAACCCGGTTCCGACCGGACAGCCCCCTCACCCGCGCGGTGAGGGGGTTTTCTCTTTCACTCCCCCTTTGACGGAACGTTGACGATTCGCTCACGCCCCGCTGACGCCCTCCCTGTAAC
>CAYYVH010000233.1:0-6507 GCA_964475075.1 uncultured Anaerolineales bacterium
TTGCCGTAGTACTCCGCCCGCCAGTTGTCCGGCGGCTCGCTGCCGTACACGTGCACGGCGGGACCGAAATAGGTGTCGAACACCAGCAGGCGTGGTGACGGTCCGCTGGCGTCCACGTCGAAGCGGTGCGCCGGGAACAGACTGCTCGGCGGCGGCACGTCCGGAACGACCGAATCGACGTAGCGGCCCTCGCGCGTGAAGCGTTGGATCCGCCCCATTCCGGCGTCGCCGACGTAGACCAGCCCATCGCTATCCACTGCGAGGTCGCCGGCGCGGCAGTGGCCTTGCCTTTCATCGCAGTCTCCCCCGAACTGACCCGGACCGCTGCCCTTCGAACCCCACTCACCCAACCGGTCGCCCGCGGCGCTGAGCCGATCGACGGCGAAACGGCCGTATCCGGCCGTGTAGACGTCCGAGCCCGGACCGACAGCCACCAGCTCCGGACCCCAGCCCGACCAGGGCCGCCACTCGCCGAGTAGGTCGCCCGTCGGGCTGAAACGTAGGAGTCGCGAGAGATCGCGACTGGTGACGTACAGCGTGCCGTCGGGCCCGGCGGCAAGGTCGGATGGCTCCACGTTGCTGGCCGGTAGCCGCGCTAGCACGACATCCCACGCCCGCAGGTAATCCCCTTGTGGCGTGTACACCTGGACACACCGCTGTCTGCCGAGCACGTGCACCGTGCCATCGGGCGCGACCGCGAGCGCCCGGACGTGGCCGATCTTCAAGTCTTCGCAGTCATTCCCGGAGTAGTCCCATGTCTCCAGGAACTGGCCGGCGGCGTCGAAGTGGCGCACCCGCTCGTCACGGTCGGCGACGTAGAACGATCCGTCTGGTGCCACCGCCAAGTCCACGCCCTCGAAGCTACCCTCACCAGTCTGGACCTCATTCCGCAGTCGGTACTCACTCAGCGCCCTCGATCCCCATATCTCCAGGTATTCACCGGACGCATCGAGCACCTGCACCCGCCCGCTCCCGGCCTCGGCGATGTACACGCGGCCGTCCGGGGCGACCGCAACGTCGGTGGGTTCCGTGAGGAGACCCCGATCGAGGCCGCCGCCGCCCCAGGCCATGAGCGGCCCGTCGGAGGCGTCGAAGCGTTGCAGCAGGTTGCCCACGGGGTCGACGGCGTACACCCGTGCCTCTCCTGCGTCCGCCTGGGAGCGGGGATCGACTCCGATGCCGGCCGGCGCCTGGAACTGGCCATCGCCGCCGCCGAAGAAGCCCAGCGCGTCGTAGAAGTCGCCGTCCGCGCTGTATCGGGCGACGCGGAAGTTCCCGGAGTCGGTCACGTACACGCTGCCGTACCAGTCGACGGCGACGTCGACCGGGGCGTCCAGCTCCCCCTCGCCCGAGCCCGGGCCGCCGAACTCACCGCGATAGGTTCCTCGGCCGTCGAAGCGCTGCACGCGGTGGTTGCCCGCATCGACGACATAGACGTCGTTGTCGCGGCTCACGGCCACGCCGGTCGGACGGTCGAACTGGCCGGGCCCGCTACCGGCCTCTCCCCACTCGCTGTGGAACGTGCCCGGCGGGTGGAAGAGCTGGATGCGGTTGTTGCCCGTGTCCGCGACGAAGACCACGCCGTCGGCCGCGACCGCCAGTCCCGAGGGCGCGTTGAAATCCCCAGGCCCCGTGCCCAAACTGCCCCATTGGCCGGCGTACATCCCGAACTGGTCAAAGCGCTGGATTCGGTTGTGTGCGGCATCGGCCACGAACACATAACCCTCGCCGTCGACCGCGATGGCGGACGGCGACGCGAACGTGCCGATCGGGGGCGGAGTGGTGGAGAGGATGGGATCGATCGGCGCGCCACTCTGGTCGATCCGCTCGATGCGAGCGTTGCCTGCTCCGAGGATCGTTCCGTCCGGCGACACGGCCACGCCGCGGACGACGCTCTCCGGCGCATGAGATGCTTTGTAGAGCCCGTCTGCACTGTAGCGGTGGATCCACTGGTCACCCACCGCGACGTACACGTCTCCATCGGCAGCAACGGCGATGTCGCGCGGGAAGGGCGGGAATCCCCGGCTGCTTTCGCCCATGATGGTCCACTGCGCCAGGAGATCACCCGTCGGCGAGTAGCGCAGCACGCAGCCGGCGCTGACGCTCTTACCGCCCGAGTCGTACGCGTACACACCCAGGAGGATCGAGCCGTCCGGCGCGGCGGCAAGGCCCAACGGCCAGTTGGGCGCCTCGCCGCACGTTTGGGCGATCGGCCAGGAGCGCAGGAAAGCGCCGTCTGCCGTGAAGCGCTGCACTCGCAGGTTGCCGGCGTCCTGGACGAACACCTCTCCCGACGGCGCGACGGCAACGTCGATCGGGGTGTGGAAGGTGCCCGGATCGGAGCCCCGCCGGCCGAATGCGGCCAGGAACCGACCGTCGGCGGTGAACCGCTGGACCCGGTCGTTGCCCGGGTCGGCCACGTACACCGTGCCGTCGGGCGCGATGGCGATCCCGGTCGTCATGTTGTAGTTCGGCGATCCCGTCCCGAACGCGAACTGCCCTTCGCGGCGCCCGCCACTGCCCCAGGCCGTGATTAGCCGGTCGTCAGTGCCGAAGCGCAGGATCCGGAAGTGCTCCAGATCCATGACGTAGATCGATCCGTCGGAGCCGGCGGCCAGGCCCCCGGTCCAGCCGAACGTGCCGGGGTGGTCGGACGACGTCACGGTGAACAGGTGTACGTCCGGCGTCCGCGAGGGACCGTCGGCCGCGGCGGGCGCTGCCGGAAGAAGGCAGAGGCAAATCAGTGCGAAGGCGGCGAGAGTGCGCATGGCCCTCACCTCTCCACCTCGACCAAGAAGCCGTAGGACACGTCACCGATGTCTTTCCAGAACGCGCTCAGCCAGATGACGTAGAGACCTGGGTCTCGTACTAACTGCAAGTCTTGCGCCCGCGCCAGTGGCAGAAGGTACCTCGGTCCGATCTGAAGCGAATCCTCCGGCGGCCAGACGGCGAAGCGGCCGTCCCCGAACGGAAAACCGATGTGTGATTCGAAGCGGTGCATGCTCAAGTAGAGGTCGGTGGGCACCGGATCCACCTCGATCGACAGCCGGCCCACCATGGGCGAGCGCACGCGCAGCGGCTCGACAGGCGTGATCCACCCGTCCCAGTGGCCCCGGCATACGCCATCCCAGCAGTACGAGCCGACGCCGGCTTCCTGCGTCTCGCCGCCTACGGTGAGCATCGCCCGTGGCGGCGGCTCGAAGCGCGCGAGCACTTGCGTGGGTGTGGCCGGCGGTGTGGCCGTAGCCTGCGCAGCGGCTGGATCGACCGGCAGCGAGGGTGCTCCAGCGACCGAGGTCGGCTGAGGGGTGGCCGGCCAGCTAGCCACTAGCAGCGCCGCGACCGATAGCAGCAGCCGAACGCATGCGGCGCCGGTTACCCTTGCGTGATGCGGTCTGAAGATCACGGGCGTCCTCCTCGGGAGCGTTCACGTCACTGCCAATAGATAATGGGCGCGGCAGCGGGCGGTGCGCCTACTCGTCTGGCGGCATACCGGCGTCGGCTGGGATCGGGTCGCCGTAGGGCACGGCGTCGATTTCGGCGCACGGCACGAGCCGGACGTCGCGCCACTGATAGCCCTCGGCCTCAAACGTCGGGATGTCCCGGATCCAGCGCTTCCGGCCGCCGTCAAGCGAGTACACGTGGGGGCTTTCACGGCACTTGAGCAGGATCGGATTGGGCTGCTCGAAGACGATCAACCGGATCCCCGTCGGCAGATCCTCCACGTTGCCCTGGTCGATCCCGAACAGCCAAGGCAGCGCGAGCAGCGTGAGCGCCGACCAGGCGACGTACGGCACCATCGCCCCGGCGAACGTCTCGTGCAGGCGCGACAGCCAACGGTCCTCGCCCGCACCCCGCTGCTTCGCCAGCAGCCAGGACAGCGCGGCGATGTTGACCAGGTTCCACCCGATGAAGGTGAGCCGGTTGGGCGTGAGGCGATCGCCCACGGTACGGTACACGATGGCGGCGAGGGCATAAACCCCCACGAGGAGAGCCAGTGCGACCAGCGCAACGACCCCGCGCCGTAGCCATGCGCGGCTGCGGGCGTCCAGATCTCCCGCGTGGAGGGGCACCGCGCCGACCACGAGACCGACGACCGCGAAGAGCATGGCGTTGAACGCGATCAACACGTCACGATTCTCGAATGGCTCACGGAAGTTGGCGGGAATGAAGCCGAGGTACACGACGAGCACCACGAGCGCCGGTGGCAGGAGGATACGCAGGAGCGTCGCCACGAGGCGGCTCGGGCCCTCGTCGAATGGCTGCCGACGGGGCTCGGCGCCGGGCTCGATCGTGAGGGCCGCCGCCAGTACGGCGATGAGGCCCGATCCGCCGGCCACAAACAGGCGCACTACCGCATCCGGCGGCAGCATGCCCAGCGCATCGAACAGGCCGAACGTCACCGCGGTGAACATTCCGCCGATGATACCGAACAGACCCGCCACAACCACGAACTCGAGCGACTTAACAAGGAAGGCGAACCGGTTCTGGGCATCTGACCGTCCGTACAGCGCGTAGGCGCCGATGCCTGCCCAGGCCAGCAGGGTCAGGTGCATCGTCATGAGGATGAGGTACTGTTCCTGGTAGACACGCGGTCCCGCGTGCGGATAGGCCACCAGCACGTACGCCGTGAGGGCGGCTAGGGCTATAGCGACGGCCAGCGCCCGGCGCCACCGCCGGTCCCCGGCCGCGGCTAGGAACAGCACGATGATCGAGGCTGCGATCGGCGACGCCAGCAGTACGAACGCCGGCAGCACCTCGTACTCGGCGCCGGAGAACGGGTTTGTCACGTGCAGGCCGTAGCGCTGTTCGTCTGACAGCAGCCAAAGCACCAGGCCGTTGACGGCGGCTAGCGGGACCGCCCACGCCCAAGCGATGGCCCGGCGCGCCGCGCTGGCGGCGTGCGCGAAGCGGTAGTGCCACGCGCTCAGCAGCACGTCCTGCTCGTTCTCCTCGTGCAGTGCGGCCAACGCCGCTGCAAACGCGTCCGCCTTGCCGGCCTTCGCGGCCTGCTGATACGCCAGTTCGAGCCCCTCTGGGTCGCTGGCGAGCCGGCGGATGGTCTCCCTGTAATTCACGGTTGCACTCCTGTCGACACGCTTCGTTCCTCGTGTCTGTTCATGGTTCTGGCGACGGAGCCGGCTCCGCCGCGCCGGTTGCCGGCACGCTGACGCCCAGCTGGCGGCGTACGCGGTGCGCGACCAGGGCAGCGCGGGCGTGATGCCAAGGGCGTGTCACATCTCCTCGGGCACGGCCGATTTTTCCTGCGCCCTGTTGTGCACGAGCTCCCGCATGATAGCCTGGTCCGGTTCGAGCCGCCATGTCACCCAGGTACCCTGTGGCGCCCCTCCTACGTCCCCCACCTCCAGCAGTATTCGAAGGGAATTCGCACGGCAGCGACAGCGCGGCGTCCAGCGGGCAGCCAGGGTTACCTGAGTGGCAATGGCTGTTGCAGCGAAAGGCGATCCAGGCTATCGTCACGACAGTTGATCTTCGCGCGTACTACTGTCCAGGAGGTGACGCGCATGGTGACCTCGCGGAGTGTGCCAGGCGGCGCCCTGACCCCGTTGGTCCTGGCGGCACTGGGCTGCCTGCTGTCCGTATTCCTGGCCAACGCGGTCGTCGCCGGAGCACCCGTCGCTCGCGCTCGGGTGGTCGCGCCGAATGCGGGCGGCAACCTCACGCTGATGGGCCAGATCGCCGGGGCGGCAAACGCCGTGGTGCTCAACGCCGCGGGCGACCGTGCCTACTTGGCCGTCGGCCCGCGGCTGATGGTGCTTGATGCATCGGCGCCACGTCAGCTGCGTCGCCTCGGGCAGAGCGAGGTCCTGGATGGCGTTGTTACCAGGCTGGCGGTGGCCGGTGACCACGTCTTCGCGGGAAACGCTGATGGTGGCGTGTGGGTGTTGACGGTCGTCACACCTACCGCGACGGCTCCGAGCGACCCAATTACTTGCCGGCCGTGCTTCAGCGACACGTCTATTCCGACCGCTTCCTGGACGAGCTACCGCTCGAGAACGGCCCGGTGGTATTCCAGCTCGCTGCCACCAATCGCCGTGTGAATCACATTGGGAGGATGTGGACATGGACCGCCGCGCCTTTATTCTTGTGACCGTGTGTGTCACCGCAGTCGCCGTCTTCGGGTCGGCCGTTCTGGCGGACGGACGATTGCCGTGGTCATCCCGGACGGTCGTCGAACTGGCGGACCCTGGCGGCTGGATCTCCGAGGTAGACTTCGACGGGCATACTGCGGTGTGGATCGAGGTTGGCCTCGAGCGGCGACAGCCCCGCCCCATCCGCCTCGTGACACAGCGGCTCGACGCACCCGAACCGTACACCTACGCCCTGTCCCCCTGGCCCCTCGCCGAGCGTGAACCGCTACGGGGGGTGACCGGGTACTAAGCCCGCATGCGCAAGACGACGAGCGGTAGGAAGAAGGCGACGATCCCGAAGAGCCCAGTAAAAACCAGGCCAGCGACCGCGCGTTCGCGTGCCGTGTCCATGGAA
>CAYYVH010000234.1:0-6493 GCA_964475075.1 uncultured Anaerolineales bacterium
TGATGGCAGACTCCGGCCCGCCCTGCGCAGCGAAGCTGCGCAGTAAGCTCGGTTTTGTACAAAGCCGAGCTGAGAAACGTGTCGTGGGTCAGGTCTTCGGCCAGGGACTGGTCGCCGACAACCCCTCAGCCGCAGGTCACCCGACGTCCGGCTCGGTCGCGTAAGCCCTCAGCCAATCGACGAGGGTCGTGACGTCCGGCTCGGTATGCTCGCTCATCAGGCAGACCTGGAGCACGTTGTGCTCCACGAGGTAGCCGCTACGGTAGCTGAGCAGCACGCCGTGGTGGTCCAGGTACTCGCCCAGGTGCATCGACTCGATCCCCGGCGGAGGCAAGAAGGAGATGACCGCCGGCGAGGCGACGTCCTCCGGGGAGATCGGGCGATAGCCGAGCGCTTGGAGCTCTCGGCGCACCATCCTTGCCAGGTCGATCTTGCGCCGATGGACCGCCGCGACGGAGAGTGACGGGTTTCCGCCTGCCGTTTCGAAGCGCTCCAGTGCGGTCGCCAGCGCGTCCACCAGGTTCGACGAGCTCGTGAACGGCACGCCGTCGGCGGTCGCGTGGGCACTGAGATCGAGGTACCGGGGCAGCGTGGGCTCACCTGTGACATCCCCATGGTGGAATACCATGCACAGGCCGGCGAACGAAGCAAGGGCCTTGCCGCTCACTCCGCTGGCCAGGTACACACCGTCCAGATCGACCGGCACGGCACCGATGGAGCTTATGCAGTCCATCGCCAGCTTGACACCGTACAGTCGCGCGTGGCGTTTCAGCGCCTCGAGGTCGTTGAGCACACCGGTCGACGTCTCGCAGTGCACCGCCCAAAGCCAGCCGATTTCGCTTTCAACGCGCAGTCGCCGCTCGATCTCGTCGTAGGGCAGCGGCCTGCCCCAATCCGCGGTCACGAAGTCGAACTCGAGCCCCATGCGGGCCGCATGGTCGGCCAGCCGTTCGCCGAACTCCCCGTTGCCCAGCACGATCCCGCGCGTCCCCAGGCGCCGGATCTGGCCAGCCACGACGTCGTTGGCCAAGGTGCCCGAACCGACCAGCACTGCCACCCGGCGGGCGCCGGTGAGCTCGCACAGCATCGACTTGCACCGCTGAAGGTCGCGCCCGAAACCAGCGCTCCGGTGAGATACCGCCGCCCGGGCCAACGCGGCTTGCACGGACGGGCTGATCTTCACCGGCCCGGGAAGGAAGTTCACCGGCGACTCGCCAGTGCTGGTCCAGGGCAGGACCACTCGCTCCGCCATCAGGGTTGGGCCGATCTTTCGTCGGATTGCCGCTCTCGCAGCAGGCGCCGCACCGTGTCCGGGAAGTGCTCACGCGTGATGTACATGCCGCGGAAGCGAGCCTCCGGCGTGCCCAGAAGCGGACCGAACTCGACGCCTCCGCCGCGGCGGTACATCGGCCACTGGTGCTCTGTCGCCGAGGCGATGACCATGTCGTAATCGTGCTCCTCGCAGTAACGTGCCACCTGGCCCATGAGACCGACGAACACCAGACCGGTCCGGTACGTCTTATCGACGGCCAACAGCCGGACCTCACACGTATGTCGGTCCTGCGGCAAGTACCGATCCAGGTCTCGTAGCTTGCGATCCAAGGAGAACGGGCGCTCGCCGCAGACGGCGACCATACCGACCACCTTCTCGCCGTCCAAACAGATGAAGCACTCGCTTCGGTCCAGCATGCCATCCACGAGCCGGTGTTCTGCGTTGGGCTCGTGCTGGGGGATCTCCTCCACGAACGTCGCGTAGTTCAGCTTGTGGATCTGTTCGAACTCCCATGGCTCCGTGGCTCGCTTGAACACGAGCCGCGATGGCTGGGACACGCTAGCCTCCTTCTTTCAAGGGCTCAAACTTGGGGCGCATGTGAGCCGCCATGACCACCGCTGAGATCAGGGCGATGGTCACGACGGTGCTGAGGTCGCGGTGCAGCACGAGCGCCGCAAGCGGAAGTGCCGCATAGGCCACCAGGCCGCCCAGGACGCGGCTCCGGAATATCAGCACGCTCACGATGGACAGCCACACGAGGTGGAAGAGCACGAGCGGGTCGGCGACCAGCAATGCGCCCGCCGATGTCGAGACTCCCTTGCCGCCGCGCAGGCCGAGTTGAAGAGGCAGCACGTGTCCGACGACCACCGCCAGCATGGCCGCGCCCAAGGCCAGGCCGTCCAGGCCCGCACGTATCGCCAGGGCCGTAGCAGAAGCTCCCTTCGCCGCGTCCAGTACGAAGACCGCGGGCAGTGCCCACGCCCCGAGCCTTCGAGCTGCGTTGGTGCCGCCGGCGCTGCCGGAACCGTAGACCCGCACGTCCTCCCGTAGCCTGAAGCGCACCAGGTAGTAGCCGGCGCACAGGCATCCCAATCCGTAGCTGGCCAGGAGCACCAGCGGCACTCGCACCAGCTCTTGGTCAACGCTCAATGCGCGACTCCGAGCCAGAAGCCGACTCTGGTCGACTGGCCCTCCATTCGTTGCCGAGCGCGCGTCCGCGGAACAGCAGTGTCATTAGCCTCCTCGAATTGATTATGCCACAGTGTTACGATGATTGATTCCGGCAATGCCCTGATGAGGCGTGATAGTCTAATTCCCAACTCGCCTAATCGCAAGTCGCCGTGCTGCGGTGCACCCGTGAGCCCGTTGCACCGCCTGTCCCATGTGCCGGTTCGGGCCAACGACCGTGAGCACGGTCTCTCTTGACCCCCTTTCGGTCCCTGGGTTAACATGGCTCCGGCGTTCCGGGGTGTTCGACGAGATCCTCACGAATTGGCGTGGTGAGTTTCCTCCAAGGGGCGGCACTGGATACACCTGTGCGGGCGATCACGGCCGATGGTAGCGAGCTGGTGCTCCACCACCGCGATGGGATCTACCAGATCCGTATCGACGGGCGCGAGCTGGTGTCCAGCCGGGCGCATGGCTCCGAGGAAGCGTTGGCGCACTTGGCCTGTGACGCGCTCAGGGGTGCCGACGCACCGCGCGTCCTGATCGGCGGACTTGGCATGGGCTACACCCTGCGCGCCGCCCTCGACGCCCTGCCCGAGGACGCCACCGTCGTTGTGGCCGAGGTTCTCGATGTGGTGCTCGCGTGGAACCAGGGGCCGTTGGCTCATCTGGCGGGGCGTCCACTCGATGATCGCCGGGTAACAGTCGTGACAGGCGACGTCGCCGCACTGCTCGAGCGGACAACGGAACCGTTTGGTGCTATCCTGCTGGACGTGGACAACGGCCCGTCGAATCTGGCCTTGCCCTCGAACCGCCATCTCTACACGGTTTCCGGGCTCACCCGCATGCGTCGGTCCCTGACGCGGGGGGGCATTTTGGCGGTGTGGTCGCCGTATCGGGAGCCGGGTTTTGTCGAGAGGTTGCGCCTCGCACGGTTCTCCGTGCGGGTCGAGGAGGTCGCACCCCGACCTGGTACCGAGAGAGTGAGACACCGCGTTTTCCTCGCGTGCCCTGAGGCTGCGCAGGCGGGAATCGGAATCGGGAACGATGTCTGACATGCATGTCGACTACGATCGGATGGCCGCCAAGTATGGCGAACGCTTCGTGTTCAGGGACCTTTCGGCTGTAGGTGACGCGGTAGTTTCTCTGGCGCGTGACTCCGGAGCGGAGGTGGTGCTCGAGGTGGGCTGTGGGACCGGGCACTGGCTGGCCGAGCTGCAATCGGCGGCCCGCCAGGTTGTTGGCTTGGACCTCTCCTCGGGCATGCTGGGGCAGGCGCGGCAGCAGGAGGTCGAGCTTCCCCTGACGCGCGGGCGAGCTAGTCAGCTTCCATTTGCCGACGTTACGTTCGACCTCGTCCTGTGCGTGCAGTCGATCCATCACTTCGATCATCCGCACGCCTTTGTGGGTGAGGCTCGGCGCGTCCTCAAGCCCGGTGGTGTGCTGGCCGTCATCGGCATGGACCCCCACAGCGGTGGGAACCGGTGGTACGTCTGGGACTACTTCGAGGGTACACTCGAAACCGACCTGGAGCGGTTCCCGGCGGCGGCGACCATCATCGAGTGGATGGATGCGGTCGGCTTCGAAGGTGTGGAGGCGCGGGACGTCGAGCGCATCGCGCAGACCACTGTGGGGCGTGGCGTCCTGGAGGAGCCCTTCCTACAGAAACACGCTGCCTCTCAGCTAGCGCTGCTCACCGACGATGCCTACGCGGCCGGGCTGCGTCGCATCGAGTTGGCCCTGGATGCGGCCGAGGCGGCCGGCGTGTCGCTGCTGTTCCCGGTGGACTTGACCATCCTGATGACGACCGGCCACGCGAAAACAGAGCGAGGCATTACATGAGGACCATTGATCCGCACACCGTCGATCCGCAATTCGCAGACCGGCTCAGGCGAAGCTTTGACCAGTTCAACAAGTTCATGCGCCTGCTCTGGCGACTGGGGTTGGGCTCGTGGCTCAACGGAACGGAATTCGGTGGAAAGATCATGGTCATCACGCACACCGGCCGGAAGTCGGGCCTGAAGCGGCGCACGCCGGCGAACTACGCCATCGTGGACGGCGACGTCTACTGCGCGGCAGGTTTCGGCCGCACTTCGCACTGGTACCTGAACATGATGGCCGATCCGGAGGTCGAGGTCTGGCTACCGGACGGTTGGTGGGCCGGCATCGCCGAGGAGGTCACGGATCCGGCGGTGCGCACATCCGTCTTGAGACAAGTGCTGATCGCCAGCGGGTTCGCCGCGCGCATGTTCGGCATGAATCCGCGCACCATGACTGACGCGGAGATCGACGAGGCGACAGCCACCTACCCCCTGATCCGCATCCGCCGTACCGAGGCGCGGACCGGCCCAGGCGGCCCCGGCGACCTGGCGTGGGTGTGGCCGCTGGCAACGATGATCCTGCTCGTACTGGTGATGTTCCGCAGCAATCGGGACTGACCGGCGGCTGCCGGCGGCAGATCGCGTTGCCCCGTAGATCGGCTAGCGTGTGTTACAGTGGCGCGTGTTGCGTCCAGAAGTTGTAGCTCCTCATTGGCAGCAGTTGGGAGGCTCAAATGCATGCACTCTTGCGAGGTAGTCACGTTCTGGCGCGTGTGTTGGCGGTTGGCCTCGCGGTCAGCGTGGCCCTGGCCAGCGGGCCGGCGGCAGGACACGGTCAGCCCGTGACGGAATCGAGTGAGCCACAGGCGACAAGTACTCCCACGCCGTTTTCGTCGACGCGATTGCCATCACTCCGAGCGTCGCCATCCAGTCGTATGTCTGCCACCCCACCGACTGGGACTGGTTCAGGTTCGACGCGACGGCTGGCCATCAGATCGACGTCCATCTGACGAACATCCCGCCGCATCGTTCCGTGGCGGCTCAGCGATTACTCGGACACCGAGCTGGCCTATCTGCTACTCAGCGACAACTACTTCGATGCGGAGCTGCTCTAGCCCAAGGTGGCGGGCGTCGACGGTGCGGCTGCGGCTCCGGTGTTGGGCTACACCATGTGTCACAGCGGATGCGGCGGCACTGAGGCCGGCTGTGGGAGCGAGAGCATCCTGCGTGACCCGCGAGTTGCGTACAGCTTCATGGTGCGGGAGCCAGAGGAGAGCAGGAAGCTGATCGGTCTGACCCGAGCCGAGACGGCGGTGAAACTGACCGAGTGGTTCCACGATTTCCTGGAGCACGGGAAGGTGGATGTGCTGTGGCAGAACGCCTTCTACCGGGCTCATCCCTACCTGACCGACCGACTGCGCCGCCAGTCGGTGGAGGGCTATCCCCAGGCGGTGTACATGTCCATTTCCGGGTGCTGGTCGGCCTCAGCGCTGTTCGCCGAGTTGATGCGGTCCGTCAACATCCCCGTCCGGAAGGCCGAGACGATGCTGGAGGGACCGTCCGGCGGCTGGGGCCGGCACGCCGGGCTCATGTTCGACTGGGAGAGGTCTACGGCCCGCTATCTGCTCCACACGGACGATATCTACTGTTGTGGTGGCCACATCAAGGATCCGGCCCCGGGGCCCGGCATCACCAGGGGGGAGGCGCTGTGGACGCACGCCTGGCTCGGCAGCGACGAGTTCGGCCAGATGTTCACGTTCGACGCGGACCCGACGATACTGGCACGGGCGACGTTCGCGCAGGGGCTCAGGTACACCGCGTTCGCGGCATGGCGGACGGCGTCCCACTCCCATCCGAGTGCCAATGCGGCGGTACCCAGCGTGTGCAGTGGGCCTCGCGATGCCTACATCCGTGACCTACAGCGCTCGGGACTGACGCTGGCGGAGGCAGAGGAGGTTTACGGGGCGACGGAGGCCGCCCTGCAGATGTGGGGCGGCGGTGATCTTGCCGCCGGCTGCACGCTGGTCAAGAATCGTCACCAGATCTGGTGCCAGCAGACCGGCAAGTGTCGCGGCGAGCCGGGGCGGTAGAGAGAACTCCCACTGGCGGTCAGGCGACGGGGCGACCCGAAGGTCGCCCCGTGGAGTCGCGCGTCAAGCGGGTTGAGTGCTCGTAGGCCGCTAGTACCGCCGGGCGGAAGTGACGCACCGGTCTTACAGTCACCGTTGGGCTG
>CAYYVH010000235.1:0-1666 GCA_964475075.1 uncultured Anaerolineales bacterium
AGGGTCCGTAAATAAATAACTTCCCGCATTGGGAGCGGATTTCCCTAAAAAATTGGGGGAAGTGCGGGAACTTATTCTTTTATGAGCCCTAAGTCGCTACACGTTGAGTTCCGTCTTGCATCACCTCCGCCCTACCGACGCCGGAAGTAGGGCACGCAGAAGGGATTGGAGCAGTGGACCACCTTCAGGTCGGTGTTTGTGACGTCGCGGTAGCTGATCAGCGGCAGCCCGTCGACGCCGATGGTGATCGAGGTGTAGTAACCGACGTTCCCGTCGCTGTCCAGCGTGTTGAGAGAAGAGCTAATGCAAGCGGGATCGTTGCAGTGAGCCACCTGCAGGTCGTCGTCGGTGACGTCATAGTAGCTGATTAGCGGCAGCCCGTCGGCGCCGATGGTGATCGAGGTGTGCTGGCCGACATTCCCGGTGCTGTCCAGTGTGTAGGAGGCAGCGCTGCTGCAGAGCGCGTTGTTGCAGTGCGCCACCTTCAGGGCGTTGTTGGAAAGGTCGTAGTAGCTGATAAGCCCCAGTCCGTCGGCGCCGATGGTGATCGAGGTGTACAGACCGACGTTCCCGGTGCTGTCCAGTGTGTAGGAGGCAGCGCCGCTACAGGCGACGTTGTTGCAGTGGGCCACCTTCAGGTCGCCGTTGGTGGCATCCCAGTAACTGATGAGCCCCAGCCCGTCGGCGCCGATGGTGATCGAGGTGTACAGACCGACATCCCCGGTGATGTCCCGATTACCGCTGGAGCGGCTGCTGCAGGTGGTGTTGCCGCAGTGCATCACCCACAGGTCCCCGTCGGTCCGGTTGTAGTAGCTGATCAGTGGTAGCCCGTCGGCGCCGATGGTGATCGAGCTGTACTCACCATCGTCATCAGAGCTAGAGAACCTCAGGGTGTCAGCAGTGGTACAGGCCAAGTCGTCGCACAGGGCCAGCTTCAGGTCCTGGTTAGTAGAATCGCGGTAGCTGATCAGCGGCAGCCCGTCGGCACCGATGATGATCGAAGTGTACCGACCGACCATCCCAGCGCTATCCAGCGTGGCGCGGGTGGCACTGGTGCAGGCGGGGTCATCGCAGTGGGCCACTTTCAGGTTGCTCGCGTTGCATCCCACAATGGACGTCCCACAATCGTAGTAGCTGATCAGCGGCAGGCCGTCGGCACCGATGGTGATTGAGCTGTAACTTCCTACGCGTCTAGTGCTATCTAGCGTGGTGAGGGTATTGTTGGCCGGTGCCACAGAGCGGTTTAGGGGCGCATCGGTCTGGCAGACCACCGTCCCATCAGCGTTTACCGCCTGGATGGTACTACCCACCGCGCATGTCCCGCTCACGCGGGCCTGGTAGTAGGAGCCCTCCTGCCCGTCCAGCAGGTCAGCGTCCAGGCCGGAGCCGGCACCGTCGTTGCCGGCATGCCACACCGTATTGCCGTTGGCCTGGAGGTTGCCGGCCACCGCGAGGTCCCCATCAACGAGGGCGCCGTTGGGGCCGACGTTGAGGCCGCCCTGGACGTAGAGGTTGTTGTTGACGATGGCGTTGTCGGTCACATCCAGGTAGCCGGTCTGCAGGTTGCCCGTCGCCAGCGTGGGAGACTCCAGGTGGTTGACCTCAAAGACCGCCAGGCGGTCGTTCGCCTCAGAGGTTACATAGGCGTACTTGCCGGACACGTAGA
>CAYYVH010000235.1:1766-6468 GCA_964475075.1 uncultured Anaerolineales bacterium
GCCAGGCGGTCGTTCGCCTCAGAGGTTACATAGGCGTACTTGCCGGACACGTAGACCGAGTATGGTCTGTCCAGATTCGTGTCGGTGAAGCCCTTGGCCACAATGGTGGTGGGATCGGACACGTCGAAGATGGCCAGGCGGTCGTTCGCCTCAGAGGTTACATAGGCATACTTGCCGGACACGTAGACGGACGTCAGGTTAACGACATTGGTGCCGGTGTAGCCTTTGGCCACAATGCTGTACGGGTCGGAGACGTCGAAGATGGCGAGATGATTGTTGGTCCAACAGCCCACGTAGGCATACTTACCGGACACGTAGACGGCTTTCGGGCCGTCCAAGTTGGTACTAATGTAGCCTTTAGGCACGATGCTGGTAGGATCGGAGACATCGAAGATAGCCAGGCGGTCGTTGCCGTAAGACGCCACGTAGGCGTACTTGCCGGACACGTAGACGGAGTATGGGCCGTCCAGATTCGTGTCGGTAAAGCCCCTGGGCACGATGGTGGTGGGGTTGGACACGTCGAAGATGGCCAGGCGGTCGTTGCCGTAGGACGCCACATAGGCGTACTTGCCGGACACGTAGACCGAGTATGGTCTGTCCAGATTCGTGTCGGTGAAGCCTTTGCCCACGATGGTGTCCGGGGCGGACACGTCGAAGATGGCCAGGCGGTCGTTGCCGTAAGACGCGACATAGGCGTACTTGCCGGACACGTAGACTGACTGAGGACTGTCCAGATTCTTGTAGGCAAAGCCCTTGGCCACCGGGGCATCCTCCCCCAGGATCAGCCCATTGCCCTGCACGGTCAGGCGTTGTGATGGACTGGTCGTGCCAACCCCCACGTTGCCATTGGTCTCAATGCTCAACGCGGTGATGCCGCTCACGGCCAGCGTCAGGCTCACCCCGTCCGTGGTGCCCAGGAAGTTGGCCCCAGGCGTCGTGCCGGCGTTGCCGGTCAAGGACCAGTAGTCGCCTCCATCTCCCCCGCCTACCAGATCGGTGGCGCACACCCAGGCGCTGCTGTCCCACTTCGCCACCTGGCCGTTCAGACAGGGCAACGCACCTAGCGTATCCGTGTCGTCGTCGGTGTTGTCGGCGAAGCCGGCCGGCACGCCACTCAGCCCACTCCACGGTGCACCACCGGCTGACGGAGCGTACAGCGCATACGGTGCCGCTGTCAGCTCCCGGCGTGGACTGAGCACGGTGTGGGGATCGACGCTGTCCCCTGGCCGCACCCCTATCTCCAGCCAACGGGCATCGCCGCTGAAGACGCCAGCACCGAAGTCCAGCTCCACCGTGAACAGCCCGTCGGTCACGGTCACGTCATCGGCCGTCACCGTGCCCAGCAGGGTGCTTGGATCTGAGGCGGCATCGTACAGGTAGAACACGAAGTCATAGCTGCCGTCGGCGGGCGTGGCGCCGTGCTTCAGGCGGCCCTGGTAGGTGAAGCTTGTGCTGAGAGGAGTCGAAGCAGCAGCCTGTGGCGAAAGCTCCCCTGCCGGTTCCGGCCCCTGCGCCGCCGTCAGCCCCACTAGCAGGGCCAGCAGCAGCCCCATGGTCAGTATGCTGATGCGAATTCGCTGTCCTTTCATGATGTTCCTCCTTATCGAGAATGTGATCTTTATGGACTACTAAGATGTTCGTAGTGACGGCCAGTGCAGTCAACTGGCTTCAGTCGTTTTCTGCCCGATCCTGCCCGTAATTGATGACTAAAGTCGTCACTACGGGCATTCTCCAGATACGCTTTCAGCATCCACACGCCCACTGAGCCACGACCAGCATGATGTCCACGACGGTGATGATTCCATCGCCATTGAGATCATAGCGCGGATCCCAGTCAGGATCTGTGTCCGTCATGCGCCAGCGCGAGGCCACGAACAGGACGTCCTCTATGGTCACGACCCCGTCACCGTCCAGGTCGTGGAGGACGGCGCAGAGCTGGAAGCCGCCCTGGAGGGTATAGTCCCCGCCGCCATGCACCTCGGCGTCGTGCTGGCCTAACGTGTCGGTGAGGGTGTACTCTCCGCCACTGCTCTCTCCTCCACCATCGTCCACAGTGAACCACGACAGGTCATAGCCCTCGCCGTCCGGTGGCGGTGTTGGGGTGACCGTCACTGTGCTGGTTGGTGTAGCTGTCGGTGTGTGAGTCGTGGTGGCCGTCGCTGTGGATGTGGCTGTCGGTGTCGCCGTCGGTGTCTCGGTGACAGTCGGGCTGGGGGTGGGCGTGACGGTCGGTGTGTGAGTCTCCGTGGGGGTCGCTGTGGATGTGGCTGTCGGTGTCGCCGTCGGTGTCTCGGTGACAGTTGGGCTGGGGGTGGGCGTGACGGTCGGCGTGTGAGTCTCAGTGGCCGTCGCTGTGGGAGTCGGTGTGCCTTCTTTGATTTCGATGACCACGCGCTTCAGGATGTTGCTGTAGTGACCCACTGCCCACAGAGTCGTTCCATCGTTGGCCACGCCGAAGAGGTGGGCGCCGCTCTGGGCCGCTTCGGGGGCCCAGTTGGCGCCGCCATCAACTGTGTGCAGGATGGTGGCCGTTTCGCCCACCGCCCAGCCCTCGCTGGCGCTGGTGAAGACCACCCCCTCCAGGTCTTTGTACATGAGGTCCGGCGGGTACTGCTTGTCCCAGTTCGTCCCATCGGTCGTGTGGACGATGAGGCTCTTGCGTGGGGAAGCTCCCTCCCCCACTGCCCAGCCAGTGTGGGTGTCCCAGAAGAACACGTCCCGCAGGCCCATGGGGTACAGGTTGCTCCACTGCAACGTCCAATTAGCACCGCCATCATCAGTGTACACGATCTTGCCGTAGCCACCACTGGCCTCGCCTACGACCCAACCTTCCGTAGCGCTGACGAAGTCCACCCCATGGAAGTACCAGGGTTGATCATACTGTCGAGCCCAGTTGAGGCCATCATCGGTGGCGTAGATATACTTGGTGCCGCCGGCCCAGGCGTGGGTCGCGTCCCAGGCGTCCACGCCCAGCAATTCCACGTGTGGGGAGAGAATGCCTTGGTTCCAGGTGCTTCCGCCATCGGTGGTGCGCAAGGCCAAAGTACCGCCGGATCCATCCGCACCGACCGCATAGCCATTCGTGCCATCCACAAAGGAGACACCTTCCAGGTCGGCGCCAACGACGCCAGGGGCCTGCATCGTCCAGCTCAGACCACCATCGTCCGTGTGGGCGATGGTCTCATCCCAACCAACGACCCAGCCAGTGTTGGCATCGGAAAAGGCGACGTCGCGGAGACTGGCGATGGGGCTCCAGGGCGTCCAAGTACCGCCACCGTCAGTGGTGCGCAGGAGCACGCCGTTCGCTCCCACAACCACCGCTTCTGTGGCGCTGCGCGCGGCGATGCCGTCGAGCATGTAGCCATAAGGAACACCGCTGTCCTGCGCCGTCCAGGTATCGCCGCCGTCCGTGGTGTGGAGAATCACAGCGTCTCTTCCCACTGCCCAGCCGCTGTTCTCATCGGCGAACGCCACTGCGGTGAGGTGTGTGTCCGTGGCCGTATCGCTGGCCTGGACCCAGGTGCTGCCACCATTCGTGGTACGCAGGATGGTAGCTTTGGGATCACTGCCCCAGTTGTCACCGACGACCCAGGCTCTGTTCGAGTCCCAGGCAAACACGTCGTTCAGTGGCTCCGTCGTGCCGCTGGTCTGGGCTGCCCAGGTGGTACCACTGTTCGTCGTGTGCAGAATCGTGCCGCCATCCCCCACCGTCCAGCCGTTGCTGGCGTCCGCGAAAGAAACGCCGTGGAGTGCAATCCATGCAACGCCGCTGGTCTGTTGAGACCAGGTCGCGCCGCCGTTGCTGGTGTGCAGGATGAGGCCTGAAGAGCTGTTAGGGCCGAACTCCTGGCCGACGGCCCAGCCGTTGTTCGCGTCCACGAAGGTGACGTCGCCGTACCAGAAGCTCCAGTACATGCTGCTGGCCTGCTGGGACCAGGTGGCGCCGCCGTCGCCGGTGTGGAAAATGAAACTGTCGTACCCGTCGTAGCCGACGGCCCAGGCTTTGTCGGCGCTGATTGCGGCCACGCCATACATCCCGGCGTCGGCGCTGCCGGCGTACTGACCCGCCCAGGTGACGCCGCCATCGGTGGTATGCCCTACTGTCCCATACCAGCCGCCCAGCCAACCGTCGTCTCCGGCGAAGGCCACGTCGAACAGCCGGCCGCCGCCGGCCCACAGCCAGACCGGGGTGCTGGCCGACAGATGAGAGCTGGCGGCGCCAAGGCCCGGATTCCACGACACAGCGCCTGTCACAGAAAGCAGCCACGGCGTCATCAGCACAATCACGATCAGGAAACTTAGCGTGCGGACTGTCTTCAGGTTTCGCACTGCTCGTGCCCTCCCATAACCTGTCTCTCGACCAGCGGGTCCACCATCCCTAAGTGGCATCCACTGGCAATACATTGGAGTCTATCAAGCCGTAGCCATAGCCACGCACAGTCTGGATGCAGCGCGGCGCGGCCGGGTCGTCCTCCAGCTTCCGGCGCAGACGGTAGATGTGGACGTTTAGCGTGCGCGGATAGCCGATCCAGCCCTCGCCCCACACCTGGTCCAACAACTCCTGGCGTGATACTGCCTGGCCGGCATTCTCCATCAGCACGCGCAGTAGATCGAACTCCCGCGACGGCATCTCAACCAGCCGGCCATCCCGCCACACCCGATGGCCGGCACGGTCCAGTACAATGTCGCCGACCGAGATCCG
>CAYYVH010000236.1:0-6463 GCA_964475075.1 uncultured Anaerolineales bacterium
CCCCGCTCCCACCCCCCCGCCCCCACCCCCCCCCCCCCAGCCCCCAGCCCCCAACTCCCCACCCCCCCCCGTTCATTGACTTCCCTCTCGGTGTTGCCGTCGTGACTCGCATCTACGCCCCGCCGCAAGCTTTCCGACCGCTGATCTTCGGTGCCACGGGCGGTCTACTGGCCGCCGTCGTGGCCCTCGCCCTCCTGGTTGCCATCGCCGTGGAGAATGGGCTCTCGGCGTATGTGGCCCCCAATGCCCTCGGTGCCTGGTTCGTCCGTTGGCTGCAGACCGCCCGCCCGTCGGCGCTGGCGGGCTTCTACCCCGACGCGACCCTGGGTGGGGCCGCGGCGTTCATCCTGATCGGCGCGCTGGTCGGCGCGATCTTCGCCGCGTTTCTTGCTCGACTGCCGGAGGACCATCCCCTGGCCTGGGGTGCGATGCTCGGGTTCGGCCTGTGGCTGCTGATGCATTGGGTGATTGCCCCGGCGCTGGATCCGGTGCTCACTCGGGCCCTGCCACCGGGGCTCCTGATGGTGGCAGATCTGGCGTACGGGCTCATCCTGGGTGGCTGGGTGCATGCGGGGCGAAGGGTATCCGGTCCGGTGTATTGACCTATGCGCACGTCAAAGACGGCACCTTCCCGCCTCTTAGAGCCTGTACGGGAACCCAGATTCTTGGCGAGCCCGAGGACGCGTGCGGGCTGGCAAGGACGGGCGGCGCAGGCGTGGCCTCTGCGTCACGGCGAGCCGCACGGACGCAGCCAGCACGTGCGCGGACCGGGCGCAGCCGGATACGGGTTTCCATACAGGCTCTTAGGCCTCGCTCTTGGCCTGTGCGGCCTCTTCGGCCTTGCCGCGCTCCTGCCCATACGGGCCCTGGAACACGCTTCCGCGGAACTGGCCGCACCGGCTGAAGCGCCGCGGTGGCGCCGCGTGCTGGACGGGCTGTACGGCGATCGGGTGGTCGACGTGGTCTTCGTGGGGGAGACTATACGCGGCAGGCGCTCGATGATCCTCCTGCCGGAGGGGCAGGGGCTGTTCCGACTGCGTGGTGACGGTGGCTGGGACCCGGTGACGGTCCACCCGGAGCGCCCCCGAAGGGTCGTGCATTCCGTTGCGGTGGCGCGTGATGACCCCACGAACCAGGTCGTCTACGTTGGCCTCGAGGGGCGGCCGCTGTTCGTTCGGTCGGAGGACGACGGCCTGAACTGGACCGCGGTCGACGGCCCGGCCGGCCCCCGTCGGTTCGATCTCCTGTCCGTCTGTCGCAGCGGGCGAATATACGCGGCCGAGAAGGGCGCCACCACGTTCTGGACCTCGCTGGACCTCGGTGACAATTGGACATCCCATTCCGTGCCGGGCGGGGACAAGCTCATCGAGGACGTTTTCACGGCGCCCGATGCGCCGGACGTGTACCTCCTGGCCGGTGGCACGCTCTACCGCTCCACCGACCAGCCTGACACGTGGCAGGCGGTGCTGGGCCCGGGCACGACGCCGTCCGCAGCAGTCGGCATGGCGGCCGGGGGGCGCCGGGGCCGACTGTATGCCGTCGACCAAGCCAGCGACGGAGTTGGGCTGCTGTCCAGTGAGGACCGGGGGGACACCTGGCCGAAGGGCGGCTGGCCGGAGGGTGAGTCGCGATCGGCCTATGCCCTCGGCGCGGACGATCTGGGTCTCGTTGAGCCGGTCGTCTGGCTGGGGATGGTGGATGGGCGAGTGTTCCAGTCTACCGACGGGGGGGCTTTCTGGACCGAGTTGGGCCAACTGCCGGTCCCGCCAACCAGAATTGTCCTCGATTCGGAAACCGATGACGTCTGGGCCGGCTCCGAAGGTCTCGGTCTGTTTCGGCTGGCGGGTGGTTTCGTGCACACGGGCGCGGTGTCCGTGCAGGCGTTGTCCGTCGTGGCGCCGACCTACGACACGGACCGGCTGGTGCTCTTGAACGCGCTGGTTCGGCCCGAAGGCCGCGACCGGCTCGGTGTGCACCGGCCGGAGCTGCACGCCATCTACGAGTCGATCGGGGGCGAGAGCTGGTCGCGGCGGGTGTTGACCACCGGCCTCGGCGCCGACCTCCACGCCTCACCGGGCTTCGGTACCGATCAGCTGCTCTTCAGCGGACAGAGGGGATCGCCCGACGGCGGTTTGACCTGGCGCGAGCTCGGCCGAGCCCCCGGTGGCGGCGTGCCGTATGTGATGGCCGTGGGGCCGATCACGGACACGAAGCCGGTGATATACGGCCTCCTCGAGCCGTATGTGAACGAGAGATCGGGCGGTAGCGGGCTGGTGCGGAGCGAAGACGGTGGCGAGGCATGGGCGGCGACGGACGGGTTGGCGGAGGGCATCGTCGCGGTGGCGGTGTCGCCGGACTACCCGCACGACAGGACAGCCTTCGTGGCGTCGGACCTGGGCTTCATCTACGCGACAACCGATGGCTTGAACTTCCTGATGGCGAGCAGGATCGCTACCTTGGATCCCAATCGCAGTCTGTACGACCTGGCCATCTCGCCCTTTTATACCAGAGATCGCACGCTCCTGGCGGCGGTGGAGGACCCGTCGGATCCGCAGCATTCCCATGTCTACGTTTCGACCACTGCCGGAGAGGGGAGGTGGGAGGACCGCAGCTACGGTCTGGCCACCCGTTCCCGGCCGCGCCGCCTCCAACTGTCCCCGAGCTTCGATTCCGACGGGGTGATGTTCCTGGGCACGGAGCGCTTTGCCAGGGATCCCGAGCTGCCGGCGATCTATGCATCGGCCGGTGACCTGTGGTTCGGCGAGGTCAGCATGGAGCCGACGGTTCAGGAAAGGACGTCGGTGTTCGACTTCGCTTGGGGCGGTCCGCTAGATGGCGGACGCCTCTTCGCCGCCGCCGGCCCGGACGGATTGTGGTTGCGCGAGCTGACCGGCGCCCCGGTGCCGCTCCCCACCGCCACTCCGACGGTAACGCCCACGCCGACCGTCACGCCGACTCCGGTCGACACGCCCACGCCGACTCCGACCCCGACGCCGACGGAGGGAGCTGAGACGCCGACCCTCACCGCGACCTACACGGTGACACCTGAATCGAGTCCGGTGACGCCGACCCCAACGGCAACGACGGCGGAGCCCACCGTAACCGATACGCCATCACCGACCGCAACGTCGATGCCCAGCCCCACACCGACGACGATTCCGCCACCCCGGAAAGCCTACCTACCGTTTGCCTCCACGCACCGGCCGTAGGGGCGACCCGGTGGGTCGCCCTCCATTTGACCCACTCCGCCTGGGCGGATAACGTATCTCCGTGGCCACGCACACCGTGTTCCTCGGCCTCGGATCGAACCTGGGCGATCGCCAGGCGACGCTGGCGCTGGCGATTGGTCGGCTGCGGCGTGCCTTGGAGGTGGACGTAGTCTCACCGGCCTATGAGACGAAGCCCGTGGGCTGCGCCGACCAGCCGCCGTTCATCAACCTGGCCTTGCGTGCCCGGACTGATTTGGACCCCGAGGCCCTGCTGGCTCTAGTGAAGGGCATTGAACGCGACCTCGGCCGGCGGGCGGGCGATGCCGTGCGCTTTGGCCCGCGACCCATCGACATCGACGTGCTTTTCTACGACGATGCCGTCGTCGCGGGTAGTGGGTCCGGCCTGGAAGTCCCTCACCCCCGGCTCCACGAGCGTGCCTTCGTGCTGGTGCCGCTGGCCGACATCGCACCGGACTTGGTCCACCCCCGGTTGGGCGAGACCGTGGCGGCATTGCGGGCGCGCGTCGATGGCCACGGGGTACGCCGCATGACGGCCGGTCTGCTCGCCGGATTCTCACGCGATCTCCAGACCGAGCGACCCCGGTTCGCCATCGCCCTGGAGCGCGTCGGGGTCACCGGGCTGGAGCGCATCATCCATCTTGCCTGCGGCCGCCGGGTCGAGCTCTTCTACGCCCAGATCGACCTGTTCGTGGACCTTCATCCGGGGCAGAAGGGGGCGCACATGTCGCGTTTCCCCGACCTCCTGGACGAGACCTTGGACGAGCTGGTTCGCCGGCGGGCGCCCGACATCGAGAGCTTGGCGGCCCGGGTGGCGGAGGGCATCGTCGGCCGCCAGGGGGCCGAGCGGTCCGAGGTGCGGGTGCGCGCTAAGGTGCCCCGTACTCGTCACACCCCTTTGTCCGCCCAGCGCACCCAGGATGTGTTCACGCTGTTGGGGTGGGCCGTCGCCAGCCCCCGGGGCACCGTGCGTTTGGTGGGCGTCGAGGCTGAGGGAATGACCGCTTGCCCGTGCGCTCAGGACATGGTGCGCGATCACGCTCGCGAGCGGCTGCGGGAAGCCGGCTTTTCCGATGCCCAGGCGGAGGAGGTGCTGTCCATCGTGCCCCTGGCCACGCACAACCAGCGCGGACGTGGAACACTGGTCGTCTCCGACCATCCGGCGGTTAGCGCTGATGACCTGGTCCGTATCGTCGAGGCCAGCATGTCCAGCGAGATCTACGAGCTCCTGAAGCGCCCCGACGAGTTCTTCATCGTCAACCGGGCCCACCAGAACCCCAAGTTCGTCGAGGACGTGGTGCGCGATATGCTGGGTCACGTCGTCCAGGTCTATCCCGAGCTGCCGGATGATGCCTTCGTGCTCGCCCGCCAGGTGAACATCGAGTCCATCCACCGCCACGACGTTTTTGCCGAGCGGGGCGCGACGGTGGGCGACCTGCGGCACGAGCTGGCCGGGGGGCACCCCGGCCCCTCGCTGCGCATAGACGCCTGGTTGGACAAGGCCCTGGCAGCCCACTCCTGCCCCCCTTTTCTTCCCTCTCCCCCCCTTTGCCTCCCCCTCCCCCCGCAACTTCCGTCCCTCCATCCCCGATCCGTTTCATCTGTCCCATCCGTTGTATCCGTGTGTCCGTTGCCCCAGTCCCGCTGTCCCCCTTGACATCGAACAGGTGTTCGTGGTAGACTTCGCACAGCTGTTCGACTCCCTGCGGTTCCCGTAGTGCAGGCTACGGGAGAGTCAGGAAAGGAGGCTCAGGTGTCCCAAACAGAGCGGCAAGGCAAGATGCTTCAGTTCATCGAAGACTTCATCGTGGAGCGCGGCTATCCGCCAACCATTCGGGAGATCGGCCACAAGCTCGGCATCTCCTCGACCAGTGTGGTAAACTACAACCTGAACAAACTGAAGGATGCCGGGCAGATCGAGCGTGATGGTCAGGTGTCTCGCGGGCTGAAGCTGCGGCACGGGTTGGGCAACACGTCCATTCCCATTCTGGGCACAATCGCCGCTGGTGAGCCGATTCCGGTTCTGGAGCAGCACGCGGTGGGGGAGCTGGGAGAGGACTATGAACGCATCCAGCTCACCCGGGACATCGTGCCCCGCCGGGAGGGGATATTCGCCCTCCACGTGAAGGGTGACTCGATGATCGATGCCCTCGTCAACGAAGGCGACATCGTTGTGCTCGAGCAGACTAAGACCGCCCGGAACGGCGACATGGTTGCGGCCTGGATCACCGATCGTGAAGAGACTACGCTGAAGTGGTTTTTCCAGGAGGACGGCCAGGTACGGCTCCAGCCGGCCAACCCGACCATGGACCCGATCTTCGTGGATTCGGAGAACGTCGAGATACAGGGCAAGGTAATCGCTGTCATCCGCAGCCTGAGCTGACGCCCCTCGTCGCCGTCAACCGGACGCTCTGCCGCTCGCTCGTGCCGATCCGCGCCGGGCGCGCGGTCTCTCCATTCCTCTTCCTATCGGAGGCGATCACTCAATGAACGACAATCCGTTGCGGCAACTCTACACCCGCGGCCAGAGCCTGTGGCTGGATCAACTGCGGCGCGACTGGTTCGGCGGACAACTGCAAGCGTGGATCGAGGACGACGACGTGCGCGGCGTGACCTCGAACCCGTCGATCTTCCAGGCGGCCATCGCCCAGAGCGAGTATTACGACGAACAGCTCGGCGAGTTGGCGGGCCAGGGGCTCACGGCAGAAGAGATCTACGATCGGCTGACGCTGCACGACATACGTGCGGCGTGTGACATCTTCCGCCCCGTCTACGACTCATCGAGGGGCATCGATGGCTACGTCAGCCACGAGGTGTCGCCGCGGTTGGCCTACGACTCGGATGGCACGATGCAGGAAGTGCTGCGGTTGTGGGAAATGGTGGGCCGGCCCAACGTGATGATCAAGATCCCAGCCACGCCGGAGGGGTTACCGGTGATCCGCCGGTGCTTGGCCGAGGGCATAAACGTCAACGTCACCCTCATGTTCTCGATGGACCACTACGACGCCGTGGCGGAGGCCCATCTCGGCGCGCTGGAAGAGCGCGCGGCGGGCGGACTGCCCGTGCAGGATGTGGCCTCGGTGGCCAGCTTCTTCGTGAGTCGCGTGGATACGCACGTCGACCAAATCCTGGACCGACTCCTCTCCAGTGGGGGGCCGGGAGGCGGGGCGGGGGCGGCGCCGCCTCGCGCACCGCCGTGAGAGTCGTGCCGCTGCCCGCGCCAGCCCGCCGTTCCG
>CAYYVH010000237.1:0-6453 GCA_964475075.1 uncultured Anaerolineales bacterium
CATCCATCGCGCCACTATTATCCCCTCAGCACAAACGTTCTGTCACGCAGTCAGGTGGCTTGGCTGAGATGCCGCCCGTGTGGCGCGCGATGCGCAGCGCTACCTCCTCGGGTCCGAGGCCCCCGGCTCCAAGCTCGATCGTGGCTCTGCCGAGAAGCGGCAGCAGGGCCGACTCCTCGTCCGTCAGGTCCACCGTGTCGAAGGACAGGCCGACGTACAGGATTCCGTTGGTGAAGATTGGGTGCTCGAGCAGCTCGACACCGCCGTGCAGGGTCACCTCAGTTGGAATCGACAGCAGCCGATGCGGGACGTCCTCCGGAGTCAATCGCGGGAGCGTCGCCAGAGCCTCGGGCGAGTCCGGCTCACTCGCATAGGCCGCAAGAGCCTCCGCCTCCTCGTGAACCCGCGCCAATCCCTCCGGACCCAGCTGCTCCGCAAGTGCCTCCAACCGTTCGCTCTGTGCCGCGTCGCAGCGCGCCAACAAGCCCGGATCCGGGCGCGCGGTCACTGTCAGTCGGTGCGGGTTGTCCAGCAGCCAACGCCGCAGCGCTTCGTCGAAGAGCCGCGGCTGCTGCGCATACTCCTCCCACAACGAGCCGAGCGTCTGGCCGGCACGCAATCCGGCAGTCGAATCGTCATCGTAGTACCAGGCCGGAAAGGCGCGCCACATGATTTGATGTGGATAGTGCGACGTAATCTCGCGGGCGTAGTACGAGACGTGATTGAAGCCGGCCTCGACCTGCTCGCGCGTCAGGCCCTCTTGCACCACCCTTTCGATCGTCGACAGGATCAGTGACTCGATCGGCTCGGTGGACGCAGGATCGGAGCCGCGCAGACCGATGCCCACCCAGGCCTGGAGGTAGTCCCACGGCCAGGGATCCTCATTCGGATCGAACGGCTGCTCGGGTAAAGGCTCGTTCCCAGCCCGGAGTCGAGTAGGATCTCGCGCAGTGGCGCGGACCGATCACAGACGAGGGCCTGGAGCGCGATCGCTAGGGTGTACATCTCCCGCATGTCGCTCGACGGGCAGAGCAGCCAGGCCAACATAACATAACTGCCGATAGCAGCGTCGTTCCCGGCTTCGCTCGGATACGGCAATTCGATCCTCCGCGGCTCGGGCCAGGCCGGCTGCAGGGGACAACCGGACTCCATTCCTTCTCGTTCGACGGGCGCGAAGGCACTGTCCAAGAAGGCTAGGTTCTCGGCGAGGGGGATATCGCCGTAGAGCAGGACCCGAGCGTTGCTCGGCCGGTAGTAGCGCCGGTGGAAGGCGACCACGTCCTCGTTGCGAAGGTCGGGGATGCACGCCGGGTCCCCGCCGAGGTCGACCGCCTCGGGCCGGTCCGGCGACAGGTGCCAGCGCACCTGGCTGAGGAGGTAGGACTCAGGCCGGTCGAAGCTGGACCGCATCTCATTGTAGACGACGCCGGAGATCTTCAAACCGTCGCCAGGATCATCCGGGTCGATCAGCTTGAGATGATGCGCCTCACGCTGGAAGGTCTGGTGCGCGAGCAGCGGGTAGAAGACCTGCTCGACCAGCACGCGCGCGTTGTTGAACAAGCCCTTTGCCAGCTGGGAGTCCGTGAAATAGGCGGTGTGATCCGACCACGTCATGCCAACTCCGCCCTTGCCCAGAGCGTCCTTGACCGGAAACCGCTTGGTGCCGGCACAACAGACGCAGTGCTCCAGCACGTGCGCGATACCTGTCGCATCCGGGGCGGGCGTCCGGAAGCCGATCGAGAACAGGTTCTCCGGATCGTGGCAGTGAAGGTGAACCAGCCGGGCACCGGTTTTGAGATGTGTTGCTTCGTAGGCCAGCGCGCGGATGTCCGGCAGGCGTGTCACGGAGTCGATGCGGAAGCCGTGCACCGTCTCGCCAGGCGCGTGCGCGGGCGGGGGAATAGCGGTGCGGTCGGACATGTCCTTAGGGCGTGTCAACAAATAAGACCGTGCAACCGAGGGCGCCGATGCCCAGTTGGTCCCACAGCCCCGACAGGAGCCAGGCGGCGCCCATGGGCCGGCTCTCGACGAAGTTGATCTCGCCCGCGGACTGGCCTGCCAGCTGGCCCTTGAGTTCGTCCTCCGGACCGAGGAAGCGGTTGATGCTGTCGACGAAACGGCGGAGGCCGTCCTCGTCGATGTGCTCGCGACGGCCGAAGTTGTATAGGATGTTGGGCTTGGAGTAGCCGACTTCCGGGTCGCGGTAACTGTGGGCCAACTGGACGTACTCGGCGACGGAGCCGTTCTTGTTCTTGCGTCGACAAGTGCGGATGTATATAACTACAGTATAGCCGTGTACTACGGGACCGTCAAGGGCCACTTATCCACAGCGTGTTACTACCCGTTTCGAGCTCCGCGGCCACCCCAACCCCCGAAGAACCCCGTCAAATGGGCCTCGGTAGGCCGCCTCCTGTGGTCGCGCGACGACGGCTTCTTCGCCAGCAGCGATGGCGGCAGCAGTTGGCACGCCCTGATACCCTGCGTGGAGTATTACGTGTTCGTCCCTTCAGTCCTCAAGCGACCTTGATCAGCGCTTGTCGTGCCGACGAAAACGCCACCCCGGATTCGCCGCCACGATTTGTTGACACCCAGCCTCGCGGAGCGGTAGAATCGAGCAATCGGGCACATAGGTGCCCCACGCCCGCCGCTCTTGGGCGAGGACTCATCGATAATGCACGGACGGAGGATACCGATGGACAGGGCAGCAGTCGAGAAGGCGAAGGAGCATATCGGCCGCGTGATGGAGACCCAGCTCGCCCGGGTCGAGCGCATGAAGGCCAGCCAGGAGTGGGTCGACTACGCCGCAATCGAGCCGATCCGGATCGGGATTCTGGGCGGCGACGGCATTGGGCCGTACATCGCCGAGGAGGCCCAGCGAGTCGTCGAGTTCATGCTCGCCGAGGAGCTGGAAAACGGCAAGGTCGAGATCGGCGTCATCGAGGGCCTGACGATCGAGAACCGCGCCAAGCACAACAAGGCGATCCCGGAGGATGTGCTCGAAGAGATCAAGACGTATCACGTCACCCTGAAGGGCCCGACGACCACGCCGCGGAAGGGCGATCCCTGGCCGAACATCGAGAGCGCGAACGTGGCGGTGCGGAAGGAGCTCGATCTCTTCGCCAACGTGCGGCCGGTGCGGGTGCCCCAGGAAGGCATCGATTGGATCTTCTTCCGGGAGAACACCGAGGGGGCATACGCTCTCGGCAGCGACGGCTGGGAAGTGACCGACGACCTCGCCATGGACTTCACCGTCTGCACCACCCAGGGCGCCGAGCGGCTCATCCGTCTCGCCTTCGAGCATGCCAAGAAGAACGGCATCGACAAGGTAACGATCGTCACCAAGGCGAACGTGATCAAGACAACCGACGGCAAGTTCCTCAAGATCGGCCAGGAAATCGCGCGGGAGTACCCAGGCATCGAGTGCGATGACTGGTACATCGACATCATGACCGCCAAGCTGATCGACAAGAAGCGGCGCACGCAGTTCAAGGTCATGGCGCTCCCGAACCTCTACGGCGATATCCTAACGGATGAGGCCGCCGAGTTCCAGGGCGGCGTCGGGACGGCCGGCAGCGCGAACATCGGAGAGAGATACGCCATGTTCGAGGCCATCCACGGCTCGGCACCCCGGATGGTGGCCGAAGGCCGGGCGAAGTACGCCGACCCGTGCAGCATGATCCGCGCCGGTGCGCTCATGATGGGACACCTCGGCTTCGGCCACCGGGCGAAGAGCCTGGAGATGGCGCTCGACATCTGCGGTCAGTACGAGCGGAAGCTGGTGATGACGGGGCGCGACTCCGGTGCCACGGGCCGCGAGTACTGCGACTATCTCCTCGACACGATCCAGGACCGAAACCTCGAGGGGCGCTGGATGCAGTACCAGGAGCAGGCGATCGCCGCCGCCGCGTCGTAGGCAACAAACAGGACCGCCCCGCCCGATTCGCGGCTGAATCAACCCAGGCGGTCGAACACCCGCTGCAAGTGCTCGAGCGCCCAGTCCACCTCTTCCGCGGTGATGATCAGCGGCGGGGCGATGCGAATGACGTGCTCGTGCGTTTCCTTACAGAGCATGCCCTCGTGCTGGAGCGCCTCGCAGTAGCGCCGTGCGCCGCCGACCTTGGGCTTCAGTTGGATTCCGAGCCAGAGCCCGATCTGCCGGATCTCCTGGATGGAGTCGTAGTCGTACCCCCGGAGCGTCTGGCTGAAACGCTCCCCCATTACGGCCGCGTTCTCCACCAGGCCCTCCTCGCGGAGCACGCGCAGCGCCTCCGTGGCCACTGCCGCGGCGAGCGGATTTCCGCCGTAGGTCGAGCCATGGTCGCCGGGCCGGAACACGCCCATCAGCTCGTCGTCGGCGACGAAGGCGGACACGGGGTACATGCCGCCTGAGAGCGCCTTGCCCAGCGTCATGCCGTCGGGGCGGACGTCCTCGTGGTCGAATGCGAACATCTTCCCCGTCCGACCGAGTCCGGACTGGATCTCGTCGAGGATCAGCAACACACGGTGCCGGTCACAGATCTCGCGGATGGCGCGGAGCGTGCCCTGCGGCGGGATGATGATCCCCGCCTCGCCTTGGACCGGCTCCATGAAGACCGCCACCGTGTTAGGGGTGACGGCGGCCTCGACTGCCGCGGGGTCGCCGTAGGGCACGATCACGAAGCCCGGCGTGAACGGGCCGAACCCGTCGCGGTACTGGGGCTCGTCCGAGAAGGAGATGACCGTGATGGTCCGGCCGGCGAAGTTGCCGCTGAAGGCGATGATCTCCGCCCGGCCGTCCGGCACGCCCTTGACCTGGTACCCCCACTTCCGCGCCGCCTTGAGTGCGGTCTCCACCGCCTCGGCGCCGGAGTTCATCGGCAGCACGCGCGAGAACCCACTGACCTGGCACACTTCCTGGTAGAACAGGCCCAACTTGTCGTTGCGGAAGGCGCGGGAGGTGAGCGCCAGCTGCCCGGCCTGTTCGGTGAGCGCGCGCACGAGGCGAGGATGGTTGTGCCCTTGATTCAGCGCGCTGTAGCCCGCCAGGCAGTCCAGGTACTTGTTGCCCTCCACGTCCCACACCCAGCAGCCCTCGCCGCGCTCCAGCACGACATCGAGGGGGTGGTAATTCTGCGCGCCGTAGCGGTCCTCGAGCGCGATCAGGTCCGTCACCGTCGACACCGTAGGCTCTACTGTATTCATGATCATGCCGTCCTGCGAAACGCAATGAGCTAGGTCAGCCAGATGCTAGACCGACCGCGGCCAATCGTCAAAAAACGCAGAGCGGTCGCGCGGACACCGAAACGAGGACGCCCGGAGGCGCAAGCACAGCTTGACCATCCCCGCACCTCACGTGCTGGTCGAGGTACGGCCGACGCCGACTCCCAGGGCGACACCGATACCGGGCATGCGAGCCTACCTGCCCTTCCTGGCCAACCCTGAGCGCTGATTTCGTCGCGGCTGGCACGGCCGACCGATGAACGGCGCCGACGAGCAACCTGGCGGTTGCATCGTCGGAGAATAATGAACATCGTCTCGTTGCCACCCGCGGCCGCGAAGCGAGGCGGGAGGGGGTGTCGTCGGCTGCCGTCCTTGTCCCCAACCCGTGACGCTCACCTTCCGCCTAGCCAACATGGCCCACCTGCCGTGCTATAATCGGGGTATGGAGACCCTACGGCGCCGCGTGCTACTCCTGGTCCTTGTAGTTGCCACAGGCGGTTGCAGTGCGGCCGGGCCGGCGGGTACGGCAGCACCAGGACCGCTCGCAGCGTCGGCGGGGCAGGCGGAGGCCAACCCTATCGAGGAGAGTCGCGTGTCCCTTTCAGCAGACGACGCGTTCCTTGACATTCCGGCCGTGCAAGCCGCACGCCAGGCCCTCGCAGCCGAGCACGACCTCGATCCGGGCCACGTCCAGGTAGTCGCGGTCGAAGAGGTCACCTGGAACGACAGCTCGCTGGGCTGTAGTCGGCCCGGTGAAATGTACCTCCAAGTGCTGACGCCCGGTTACCGCGTCACCCTGGAAGCCGCGGGCGAGCTGGCGATCTACCACACGGACCGCAGCGAGGGCGGGAGACCACCCAGCGTTGTACGTTGCGAGGGCACGCTCGGCAGTCGATCGATCCAGGCCATCGAGCCGCCGAAGCTGGGCGTGATCGGCGCACCTGCCCTCGACAAGGCCCGTCGGGATCTCGAGCAGCGAGCGGGGCCCGATGCGACGATCGTCCTGGAGGAGACCCTCGTGGCCGATGTCATGGACCTCACGTGTGGAGGTGCCGACGAAGCTGAGCCGCCTTCTGGCCCCGGCAAGGTGATCATGGAGTTCCACCTCCGAGCCGGCGACGAGGTCCACATCTACCGCGCTTGGGGAACCGACGACGTCATCTACTGCGGCACCGAGCCCGATGAGGACCCGGCGGTCGAGTAAGGGCGTGTCAACAAATAAGACCGTGCAACCGAGGGCGCCGATGCGCCGGC
>CAYYVH010000238.1:0-6448 GCA_964475075.1 uncultured Anaerolineales bacterium
GGAGGGCCCCCGGGCACCGACGGCCGCGCGGGCATCCCCCCCGGCCCGTCCGATCACGCCGGCGGGGGTGCAGCCGTGATCCGGCCGTGCACGCCGATGTGTTGGCGGGTGGCACGGTGACGCGCTTCCCAACCCGACGCACAGCTGCCGGACTCGAGCTGTTGGACACAACCGGGCGGCTTCCGTGGCAGGCACCGCCATAAGCACAGCGCAACGGTATCTCCTGGGGAGGAGGATCATGTTCGTTCGGACCTCGACACGGTCAACCAAACTGGCACCGAGTGGTGACTGCCTGGAGGTCGTCGGTGTGCGCCGCGGTCTGTCGTGGATAAGCGACGCCGGGGCGACAAGCCCGGGTCGCACCGTGGCGGCACTTGAAGCACTCGAAGGACCGGTGCTTCTGATCGGTGGAGGGCGGTACGGAGGGCAGCCGCTGGGCAGCTGGGCAAGGGCTGCCGGATCGCGCTGCACGCACGTCCTGCTGTTCGGCTCCGGCGGCGAGGTGATGGCTTCGGCGCTATTGGACCACGGCAGCGATGCAGTAATCGTCCGCTGCGCAGACCTCGACGACGCTACACTGGCAGCCGCACGGCTCGCCCGGCGCGGCGACACAGTGCTGTTCAGCCCTGCCTGCGATCCGGACACGGCCCGGCGGCCGACCCCAGCCGAGCGCTTCCGCGACCTGGCCACGATGCCCCGTGCGGCCCGGGCGGAGGCGGCGTAATGAGCATGGCGGCGCCCCGCCCCGTTCGCAGTCCCTCTAGCCGGCACCGTGGCCGCCCGATGGACGCGGTCCTGCTGGCGGCGGTGGCTGGCCTGCTGCTCATCGGGCTGCTGGTCACCTACACGGCCAGCTTCAGCATGGCCGACGCGGCCTACGGGGACGGCGCCTACTTCCTCAAACGGCAGCTCCTGTGGGCCGGCCTCGGGGCCATCGCCATGGTGATCATGATGGCGTTGGACTACCGCCTCTGGCAGAGGCACTCCATTCTCGTCATGGCCGGCACGCTTGCCCTGCTGCTCGTACTTCTGGCAACCGGGGCCGAGCACTTTGGCGGCACGCGCTGGCTGGCGGGCGGTGGCTCGGTTCAACCCAGCGAGCTGGCTAAGCTGGCCGTGATCATCTACATCGCCGACTGGCTGGCCGACAAGCGCGAGGACATACGCGATGTGACACTCGGGCTGTTGCCGTTCGCCATAATCATTGGCGTGGTGTGCGGGCTGATCATGCTCCAGCCAGACTTCTCAACGTCAATACTGATCGGGCTGGTAGCCACCACGATGTTCTTCACCGCCGGCGCCGAGCTCATACAGATGCTCGCCTCGGGCACAATCGCCGGACTAGTGCTCATCGGCATGATACTGCGGGCCCCTTATCGGCTCGAGCGGGTGCGGGTATTCCTCGACCCGGAGTCCGACCCCGCCGGCGCCGGCTATCAGCCGCTGCAAACGCTGCATGCCATCATGCGCGGCGGCCTCGTGGGTGTGGGTCTCGGGCAGGGCCAGAACAAGTACACGCTGCCCACACCCCACACCGATGCCGTATTCGCGGTACTCGGCGAGGAGATGGGCGTCTTGTCATGCCTGCTGGTTGTCGCCCTGTTCGGCGTCATCGGTTGGCGTGGCCTGCGGATTGCGGCTGGCGCGCCGGACCGCTTTGCCGCTCTTCTCGCCGCCGGTCTCACGTGCTGGCTGACGCTGCAGGCACTTCTGAATGTGGCGGTCGTGACGAAGCTGGCCCCTTTCACCGGGATACCGTTGCCGTTCGTTTCTTTCGGAGGATCAAGTCTGGTCATGTGCCTGGCTGCAACTGGATTGTTGCTGAACCTCTCCAAGCACGTTGACCCAGGGCGAGCGATGCCATATGCAAGTCTGGATCTCAGGCGGCGGAACAGGCGGTCACATCTATCCCGCGCTCACCGTGCTCGACGCCTCGGGAGCTGAACCCGTGGCAGCCACCTGGTTCGGGCGAGCGGGCAGCGTCGAGGAAAGCGCGGTGAAGCGCCACGGCGTGGCGTTCCGGGCGGTGGCAGCTGCACCGCTGATCGGTGTAGGTCCCACCGCGCTGGTGCGCAGCCTACGGTGCCTGCTCGGCGGAACGCTGGCAGTATGGCGTCACATGGGTTTGGAGCGGCCGGACGTCGTCCTGGTCACTGGAGGCTACGTCACGGTGCCGGTCGCGCTCGCAGCGAGATTGCGCTCGGTGCCGTTGGTCGTGTATCTACCGGATGCACGGCCGGGCACGGCTGTGCGGCTAATCGCCCGTGTGGCCGACCGCATCGCCACGACGACCGAGGCCGCGCTGTCGTGGTTGCCGGCCGCCAAGACAGTCGTAACCGGCTATCCGGTGCGCTCCGTCGTGCGGCAAGCCGAGCGCTCTGCCTCCCGGGCTCGGCTCGGCCTGAGTGCCAGCGATCCGGTGGTGCTGGTTTTTGGGGGCAGCCAAGGCGCCCGCCGGTTGAACCATGCCGTGGTGCAGGCATCCGAATCCTTGCTAGCACGCACGGACCTAGTGCACGTGACCGGCTCACTGGACCATGAATCGGTGCTTGCAGCGCGCGGCCGAGTGCCTGACGCGGCTGCGCGGCGCTGGCATGTGTTCGAATACCTGCACGGCGTAGACATGGCTGCCGCTCTGGCGGCGGCCGACCTCGCGGTCAGCCGGGCGGGGGCAGCAACTCTGGGGGAATACCCGGCCGTTGGTCTGCCGGCTGTTCTGGTACCCCTCCCCATCGCCGGCGGGCACCAGGCCGAGAACGCCCGCATCCTCGTCCGGGCCGGGGCGGCAGTCATGGTGGATGATGCCGCGCTGGACGGCGACCGGCTGACTTGCGAGGTCTTGGCTCTTCTGGACGACCCAACGCGCCGGCGGGCGATGGCGGAGGCCGTCATGGGCCTCGACCATCCGGACGCGGCCGCGGCTATCTGGCGCGAGGTGGCGGCCCTGGCTCAGCCCTCGGAAGCCCGCACATGAGCGGCACTACGCCGTTCGCGATGGCCGGCCTCTCCCTGCACCAGGCCGCCGGCACCGTGTTCCTTCTCCGCCAGGTACTTGGTGGACCGGAGGTGTCGCCTGCTGCGTCGGCTCAGGACATCGTGCTGGGACCGCTCCTGGTCTTGGTCACCATCGTAGGATTCTTCGGGTTGCTCGGCTTCCGCGGCGGCGTCCGCCGACAGGCGCTGACGCTGTTCTTGACGGCACTGGTGTATTGGAGCACTACCACCCGCTGGGCACCACTCGCCGCTCAGCTGGCGCCTCACATGCCGGTTGCCGGTGCCAGGCTCCAGGGGTTGATTTTCGGCGGCGGCGTATTGCTATCCCATTTCCTGGGCCACCGCCTGGTGAGCGCCCCTTCAGCAGCGGGCGCCAAGATGGTTCAGAGCCTGCCGAGCCTGCTCGAACGCCTGATGGGTTTGACCTTGGGCGGCGCGACCGGCTACCTGGTGGGGCGTTTCAGCCTGCTGCGTTTGCCAACGGGAACGATCACCCTGGTCGGACCTCGGCAGGACGTGCAGGACATTCTCGAAAGCCAGGCCCCGAACGTGTTGTGGCTGGTCATCGGCGTCATCATCCTGTTCGGCGTCATGAGTCTGCAACCCAAGAAGAAGAAGGATGGCTGATGGTCCCGGTCGAGGTCTTCGCAATCGTCCTTTGGGCCACGTTCGTGTTCGTCGGCCTCTCCCGCGAGTTTCCGCGCGAGCTCGGGGCAACGATCGGGTTCGTCACCATGATGTTGGTGCTCGACCTGGGCAGCGAGCGCTTCGGCATGCTGGCCCAGCGCGGTTTGACTGCTGCGGGTTTCAGTCCCGACCTCAACCTGATCAAGTGGGCAATCACGACCGCCATCGTCACCCTCTCCATCATTCTGATGTACCAGGGCGAGGGTTTGATCTTCGGCGGCCGGTCGGCGAAGGGTCTACTGGGCAGCGTGTTCAACCTTGTGATCGGGGTCCTGAACGGCTGGCTCGTGATTGGTACTTGGTGGTACTACACGCACCAGCTGGGCTATCCGATCGTAAAGTTGGGCTGGTTCACGCCCCCGATTTCGGCCGCCGCACAGCGGCTCGTATCGATGACTCCCATGGCGGTAATCCCCGACGAGCAGTCGGGGTTCTACCTCACCGCGTTCCTCATCTTCCTGATCGTCCTGAAGGTAGCCCGTTGATGCCGATCCCTAACCGAGCCGTTTGGCCTGCTATCCCCGGCCTTCCCGAACTGAAGGCAGGCGACGCCGTGCACCTGATCGGGATCGGCGGTGCCGGCATGAGTGGCCTGGCGCGGGCACTCGCCTCCAGCGGGCTCGCGGTTTCGGGCTGTGATCGGGCTGACTCGGCATTGCTGGCCGTGTTGGGGGCCGAGGGCATACGGGTTTCAGTGGGCCACGACCCGGCGCACCTGGACCCCCCGGTGCGGCTGGCGATCCACTCACCCGCGATCGACCCCCAGAACGTCGAGTTGATCGCCGCGCGCCGGGCCGGCCTGCCGATCACGCGGCGGGCGGAGCTCATCGGAGCGCTGATGGATGAGAAGATCGGCGTGGCAGTTGGGGGCACTCACGGCAAGACGACAACCACCGGCCTCATCGCCACCGTGCTCGTCGAGGCCGGCCGGGACCCAAGTTTCTTCATCGGTGGCGAGGTGGCCGATCTCGGAACCAACGCCCGGATGGGGTCGGGGGATCACCTGGTCCTCGAGGCCGACGAGTACGACCGGAGCTTCCTGCACGGCCATCCCACGGTGGCCGTCGTGACACACCTGGAGCACGATCACCCTGATCACTATCCGGACCTGGCGTCCGTCATCGAGGCCTTCCGCCAGTTCGTGGGCTTGGTACGGCCGCACGGTCGGATCATCGCGAGTGCCGCGCCGCCGGCGATCACCCAGGCCCTGGAAGCGGCATCGGTGCCGGTCGAGCTCTATTACGTCGCGGGCGAGGACCAGCCGCCGGCCGACTGCCAGCCGACATGGCGCGCCCTCGAGCTCGCCGCCGACCCTGACGGCCAGCACTTCGAAGTATGGCGCGGCAAGGAGTCCCTCGGAGAGTGGTTCATCCGCCTGCCGGGCCGGCACAACGCGGGCAACGCCCTGGCGGCAATCGCCGCCGCGGAGGCCCTGGGTGTGGACCGGGAGGTGACGCGTCACGCTTTGGCTCACTTCCGGGGCGCGGCGCGGCGCTTCGACGTGGTCGGACAGAGCGGGGGTGTGGTCGTGATCGACGACTACGCCCATCACCCGACTGAAGTAGCGGCAACCATTCGGGCGGCACGGCAGCGCTTCCCGGGCCGGCGGCTCTGGGCAGTCCTCCAACCCCATACCTACACCCGTGTCGCGGCCATGGCCGGCGCATTCACGGAGGCGTTGCGCGAAGCCGATCGGGTGGTGGTCACGCCCGTCTATGCGGCGCGCGAGGCGCCCTTGCCGGGAGTGGACGCCGACCGGATCGCGGAGGGCATTCCGGGCGCGATGGTGAGTGCAGACCTGGATGAGGCCGTGCGCGTGGCCGCGGAGGGGGCCGCCCCAGGCGACGTCCTGCTGTTCATGGGCGCCGGCGACATCAACACCGCCAGCCGGTTGACACTTGCGGCTCGCCAGCGCCAGGACGCGGGGCGAATCGTCAAAGAGGGCCGCGCGCGCGAACTCGGGGGCACGGTGTTGCACTCCGAGCCGATCGGACCCTTCACCTCCCTGCGGGTTGGCGGCCCCGCGGACGCACTTGTGCGCGTGCACGAGATCCAGGATCTGGTGGGCTGGTGGGAGTTGGCCCGCGAGTTGGGTGTGGCCGCACGGGTCATCGGGCGCGGCACGAATGTCCTGGTTGGCGACCGGGGTTTCCGGGGGCTCGTGATACTGAATCGCTGTGAGGCGTTTGCGCTGGAGGAAGAAGCGGACGGCGAACACGCCCTGGTCGTGGCTGAGAGCGGCGTCACCCTCGCCGGGCTGGCCCTGACTCTGGCTCGCCAGGGATGGGCCGGCCTCGAGGCCGGAATCGGGATACCGGGCGCGATAGGTGCTGCGGTCATCACCAACGCTGGTGCTTTCTCCTGGTCCATTGCGGATAGCCTGATATCAATCGAGGTGCTGGAGCCCGACGGCGCCGTACGTCAATGGCAACCCGCCGAGCTCGCCTTCCGCTACCGCGGAAGTGCCCTCAAGGGCGATTGGCGGCGGGTAGTCCTGCGCGCCAACCTGCACCTGAGTCGTGAACAGCCAGCGGCCCTCGCGCAGCGGATCTCTGAGTACGCCGCCCACCGACGGGCAACGCAACCCAGCCAGCCGAGCGCCGGGTCGATGTTCCGGAACCCGCCAGGCGATTTCGCGGGTCGTCTGCTCGACGCCGCCGGGCTCAAGGGCACGCAAGTCGGTGGTGCCGAGATCTCCACGGAACACGCCAACTTCTTTGTGAATCGGGGTGGCGCGAGGGCCGCGGACGTGGCGCGGACTCCCAGC
>CAYYVH010000239.1:0-6434 GCA_964475075.1 uncultured Anaerolineales bacterium
CTCCGAGCTCCCTGCTCTCGATGTCGCGGTCCCACTCGGGGGCGTGGCGCCCCGCGGCGACGGCGAGTGCGACGGTGCGACGGGCCCGTTTCACCACCGGGGCATCGATCATGCGGGAGCCGAGGGAGACGACGGCGAGCCCGGCGGCCTCGGCGCGGCGAAAGGCCAGGACGATCCGTGTCGCCCCCTCGATCTCCCCCGCGCCCGGGCGCAACGCCCCCAGCTCCTCAGAACCGCGTCGACGGCGTCCGTCTCTGCCATGGGACCGGCCATCGCCCCGACAGCCAGCGTCTCCGGTGTGGTCCACTCGGTCAGGTAGCTGCCCAAGCCGGTGTCCAGGAAGTGCAGCTTGGGCGTCTTGACCAACCGCTTCGTCAAGTTGGAGTGGTAGGGTCGCAGCAACAGCACCTGGAAGCTGGCCTCCAGGATCGACAGCCACGCCCGGGCGGTGCCGTGGCTGACGTCTGCGTCGCGGGCCAGGTCGGCCAAGTTCAGCAGCTGGGCCGTTCGGGCCGCACACGCGCGCAGGAAGCGGAGAAAGGCCTGCTGATCGCCCACCTGGGCCAGGTCGCGCACGTCACGCTGCAGGTACGTCTGCAGATACGAGCCGTAGAACAGGTCGCGGTCCACCACCCGGCCGACCACGAGCTCGGGCAGGCTACCGCGCCAGATGCGCCGGAACAGCTCAGCGGGCGCAACGGCTGCCAGCGCGCGATCGCGTTCGGCCAGGATCTCGGTGGTCGGCAGAAAGGGCGGTAGCTCGACACCCTCGCCGCTGGCTTCGCGCTGCGAGAATCCGAGCAGATTGACGATCGCCACCCGACCAGCCAGGGTCTCCGAGATCCCCCGCATCAAGGCAAACTGCTGCGAGCCGGTCAACCAGAAGCCACCCGGTTGCCGGTTGTCGTCGATGCGCATCTTGATATAGGGCAGCAGCTCCGGCGCGTACTGGATCTCGTCTATCAGCACGGGCGGGGCGAACCGCTCCAGAAACAGCTGTGGATCGCTGGCCGCCAGACCACGCCGCGTGGGGTCATCGAGGGTGACATAGTTGCGCTCCGGCCCGCACAGGTGGCGCAGCAGCGTCGTCTTCCCTGCCTGGCGTGGTCCGGTGAGGAGTACCGCCGGAAACTGCCCGGATGCCGCCAGCCATCCGGCCTCCAGAGAGCGACGGCGGTAGTCTATCGGCTGATTCACAGCCCAACTATAAATCAGCCGCTCGCACTTGGCAACTTCGGCGGCCTGAGTTGATTCTCCTGCGCCCGTCGGTGCCTACTCGCCGCCTGCCACGTGCGCCTGATAGGCCGCCAGCAGCTCCTTCAGGTGGGCGAGGTGCTCCCGCTCGTGCTCCAGCATTCGGCGGGCGGCCTTGCGAGGCGTCCACTCCTCGCCGTCGTGCTGCGTGACCGGCTGGTCGGCGCGGCGGCCGAGTTCGGCCACGCGATCGAGCAGCTGCTGCCGGGTCGCCTGCAATCGCCACTTCAGCTCGGGCGTGCCCCCGGCCGACATGCGGGAGCCGTACCACAGGTCGGCACTGGATAGGTGGGCGATCACCCAGCGCATCGGCCAGGACTCCTCGTCCGGGCTCCAGTCCAGCGCCTCTTCGGGGATCTGGTCGATGAAGGCCAGCAGCTCCTCACGCATCGCCGCCGCCCGGACCGGAAGGTCGGCCAACTCCGCGTCAGTCAGCGGCTCGAAGTCGGTCGGCAACGTGGGTTGGTCGATCTCGCGGACCTCCAGCTCGACCGACTCATCGTCGGTGTCAGGGAGCAGGCCATTTCGCCGGAGCAAGTCCAGCGTCCGGCCCAACTCCTCACGGCATCTGGCCACGGCCTCGTCCTTGGTGGCGCCCCGCCCTGTGCAACCGGGCACTGCGGGCACATGCGCGAGATACCCGCCTTCGGCAAGCGCCTCGTCCGAGGCCTCGAGGTAGACCGCGTACGTCGTCATTCTTTCTCCAATCTGGGTGTTCGAGAAACAAGGAAGCGATCACGGCTCGGTCAGCCACATCGATGTGCCCCATTATTGGGGTCTACCGCCCGCACGGCAACTGCCGCCCCGCCACCTCCTTGTCGCTAAGGAGTAAGAAGCGTATCATACTCTCGTTACTCTCTAGCGACGACCTGGCGGGAGGCACCATGCGATTCGTCGACCGGAAGATGGAACTGCAACTCCTCGACGAGGTCTGTGGTCGCCCGGGAGCGCAGCTCCTGATCCTCTACGGCCGGCGGCGCATCGGCAAGACCCGCCTGCTGACACACTGGCTGGACGGCCTGGCCGGCGGTAGTGGCACCGCAGCGGGCCGCAACGCACCTGGCGGTGACCCTCTCTACTGGATGGCGACGCAGACATCGACCGTCAACCAGCTGCGCGCCTTCTCCCAAGCGGTCGCCGGATTCGTGACCCCGGGCGCCCAGCTGGATCCGACGTTCAGCTACGCCTCCTGGGAAGCGGCATTCGAACAGGCCGGCAGAGCCGCCCGAGCTCACAGGCGGGTGGTGATTCTGGACGAGATCACGTACGTCATGCAGGCGGATCCGGAGTTCCCCAGCCTGCTTCAGCGGGCGTGGGATCACGAGCTCAAGGACCGCACGAACCTTTTCCTGATCCTGACAGGCTCCTTGGCCGGGATGATTCAGCGCCACGTGCTGGACTACAAGGCTCCGCTGTACGGCCGGGCGACGGGGCGAATCCGGCTGGGTCCGCTGCCGTTCGGTGCGTTTACGGAGCTCCTGCCGCGGTATTCGGCCGAGCAACGGGTGGCCGTGTTCGGGATCACGGGTGGGGTGCCGGCGTACATCGAGCAGTTCGACGACCGCCTGTCCGTCGCTGAGAATCTGCGGCAGCGGATCGCCAGCCCGGCGAACCTCATGTTGCGCGATGCCACCTTCTTGCTGCACGAGCAGTTGGACAGACCGCGTAACTACATGGCCGTTCTGGAAGCCGTCGCCACCGGCAACCACACGCTGAGCAACATCGCACACGCGGCGGGGATCGACCGCTCGAATATCGGAAAATACCTCAGCGTCCTCCAGGTGTTGGGGTACATCGAGCGGCGCGTGCCCGCGACCGTGCGTCGTCCGGAGCGGAGCCGCAGCGGCCGCTACGTTCTTAGCGACGCCTACCTGCGTTTCTACTACCGTTTCCTGGCCCCCCACATCGACATGATCGAGCGCGGCATGACCGAGCCGGCTGTTGCGCTCCTGAAGGACCACCTGCTCGACTTCATCGGTAGCCACACGTTCGAGGAGTTGTGCCGGGAGTGGGTGGCCGTGCAGGCAGAGACGGGACAGCTGCCCTTCATCCCGGAGCGCATTGGCAGCTTCTGGTCCCAATCGGCACAGGTCGACGTTGTGGCCATCAACTGGCGGACGAAGGATCTCCTGCTGGGTGAGTGCAAGTGGGGCCGGCAGGCTGTTGGACGGTCGGTGATTCTCGAGCTGGTGGAAAAGGTAGACCAAGTGAAGCCGGCCAGCCGGTGGCGTGTTCACTTCGCCTGGTTCGCGCGCGGCGGTTTCACGGACGCGGCGCATCGCGAAGCCGCCGCGTTAGCCGTTTCCGACGGCAGACCGGCAGCGCAAGTGTTGCTGGTGACTCTGGACGACCTGGAGGCAGTCATGGCCGCGTGGGCTGGGGGCAGCGTCGGTTGATCCGTCTCGTGGACCTCCCCCCACTGCGATTGGTCGGCCGCCAGCGGTTTTCACTCACGGTGAAGTCTTATCACGGGCTGTTTTCATTGGCAATGAGAACAGCTGCGCCGTGGGGCCGTACATGGCAAGCGATAACGCTTGGTCACCCGGCACGTGCCAAGGACACGACCCCCCGGACGTCTTCGCCCGGCTCGCCGAGATCGTAGGCTGAACGGACGTAAACCTCGTTGAAGCCGGCTCCAGCCATCATGCCAACCGTCTCGTCCCGCGAGAGCACGGGCAGCTCCAACCGCTACTCCTCAGGCCCTGCCGCGCCATGCTCCCCGAGGAACCGCAAGACGTTCGAGCGGACCATCTCGTGATGTCCCATGAGCAGGTGGCCGCCCTCGCGCAAGACCACGATTTGCGCACCGGGAATCTCCTGGTAGACGAACTCGGCCTCTTGGAGCGGCACCAACACGTCGTTGTCGGCGTGGACGATCAGCGTCGGCGTGGTGATCTCACCCAGGAAAATCGCGGCCTCCGAGATGGGTGCCCTGTTGTCGTTGATCACTCCCTCTCGGCGCGGCGAGACGGGCAGCATCAGGTCCAGCATCTCGGTCATTCGGTCCTGCTCCTCCGGCGTGAGCCGGGCCGCCACCTCGGGGGTCACCCCGGCCATCTCCATGACCTGCGTCCTGGCCCCCTTCATGATCAGCCAGCCCAGGAGGTCCCACCTGAACATCAGCTCCACCGTTCGGTCCGGGTCCTCCGCCCGGGACGGATCCGGCCGGCTGAACGCGGATAGGAGCACCAGTGCCGAGCAGCGCTCCGGATGGGCCACGGCGAAGTGGAGGGAGGACGGACCGCCGGCCGACATGGCGATCACGGCCGCCTGCTGGATGCCCAGCTCGTCCAGCAGGGCCGCGTGCGCATTGGCTTGGGCCTCCGCCGAGGCGTCGTCGGGCAGGGGGGTACCGAGGTAGCCGAAGCGCGAGGGAGCGACCCAACGGTACTCGTCGCCTAGCAGCCATCGGGCCAGGGCGGCGCCCTGATCGAATCCACCGCCGGCCCCGTGCACGACGAGCACCGGCGCGCCATCACCACCGGTGGCGTACTCGATGGGTCCCGCCGGGGTCTCGGCCACCTGCGCGCCTGTCTGCACTCGCTTGCGGGCGGCGCGCAGGTCCTGCCTGTAGTCCCAATAGGTCGAGAGCGCCAGCGCCACCAGCGCGATGACGAGAAGCTGCAGTGCCAGGCGGAGTGCTTTCCTCTTGCCCATGCGTGTCCCCTCCCGCGTAATAGCGGGGGGCAGAGTATCACGCGCGTTGGGGCACCGTCAATCATGCACGCACAGACCGGGCGTGGCGTGCCCGGAGTGAAGGCCTCACCAGGAAGCGCCCCACAGCCTGCCGGTATATTCACCATCCTCCAAGGGCACGGCTTGAGGGCTTCACGGAGGGCATGCCGCGCCCGGTCCACCTCGCTCTCGGTGCCATGCGCGTGCTGCCGGAGCCGCGTCGTCCGCCCAACTCCCAGCGCCCAGCTCCCGGCTCCCAGCTCCCAGCTCCTACCGTACGCCGTCAGTCGTTGTTCTCGAGCTCGACGTCGTCAGCCTCGAAACTCCACCGGTCGCGCGATGCGCGGGCCTCTTCGACGTCCACCTTGGCCAGGAGCAGCGCACCGAGGATGAAGAAGATGACGAGCGACAGGATCGACAGTCTCCCCGAGCCGGTGACGTCCTTGATCACGCCAAAGAAAAGCGGCCCCCAGATGGCGGAGAACTTCGAGAAGACGGAGTAGAAGCCGTAGAACTCGGCCGACGCCTCCTCCGGGATCATCGAGCCGTAAAGGCTGCGGCTGAGGGCCGCGGTGCCGCCCTGGACGAAGCCGGCGACCGACGCCATTAGCATGAACTGCGTGACGGACCCTTCCGTCAGGAAGTAGGCCCCCACGGCCAGTCCGCTCCAGACGACCAGAGAGATCAGTATTGCCCGTTTGGCTGCCATCCACTGCGCCAGGTAGCCGAACACCAGCGCGCCGGGGAAGGCCGTGATCTGAGCGGCCAGAAAGGCCATGACGATCGTCGAGAGGGTGAGCTTGAGGGTGACGGTGGCGTAGCTGGAGGTCATGGCGTTGATCGTCTGCACGCCGTCGTTGTAGACCATGTAGGCAATCAGGAACAGCAGGAGCTGGGGGAAGTGGCGTAGGTGGCGCGCCGTCTGCCACGTCCGGCCCAGCCCGAGCTGGGCGTAGGCCACGAGACGGGGCGTTCCCGCGTAGCGCTCCGGCAGCGACTGGGCCACGCCCGTCTCCGGCAGGCGGGGCAGGGAGATGAGGCTGAAGACCATCCACCAGAGGCCGGCGGTAGCCAGCGCGACACGCACCGCCGTCTCGGTGTCGAGCCCGAGAAGCTGGGGCTGCGTCAGTAGGAGGAGCGAGAAAGCGAGGTGGACTCCGCCGCCGAGGTAGCCGATGGCATAACCTCGGGCCGAGACACGGTCGATCGTGTCGGTGGTCGTGATGTCGGGCAGGAAGCCGTCGTAGAACACGGTCGAGCCGACGAGCCCCATCTGGGCCACGAAGAAGAGGCCCATGGTTAGCAGCACGGCGCCCGTGCCCACATGATCGCGGACGTCGTCGAGAGCGATGACGATCGCACCGCCGTGGCGGCCGGTCTGCACCTGCTCCCCGTCGAGGAGGGCTCCGAGGCGCTGCGGATCTCGCTCCCCGCCGAGGGCTACCAACAGAGCGCGGCGCTCGACGCGTACGACGGCCGCGCGAGCTGCCCCGGCTACCCGTGTC
>CAYYVH010000240.1:0-6394 GCA_964475075.1 uncultured Anaerolineales bacterium
TTTTTCGATGACGATTTGGCCCTAAGTGGGGGAATTTTCGATGACGAAATACAGGTATGAACACCACAGTCAGTCCCGCTGTGTGTTCGGGTCTTCGCAATACGTAATCACTCGCGCCCTTTCCGAATACCCTTCGTAGGGTACCATCGGGACGTTGGGAAGATAGGCGGCCATTGTTTTCGGTTGTCGCGACCTCTGAGCGCGGTTGGGCAGTAGGAGGAGACGGGGCCATGATGCGCTACGACGGTGCGGACTGGCGGTACCATGGGTCAGCTACACTGTCGCTCCCACACGCCGCATTTCGTGCGGTCTCTCTTGTGCCTGGAGAGGACTACGCGCTGGCAGCCAGCGACAACGCTCTTGTGGTCCGAGTGAAGACCGATGGATGGGATGTGGATCACGGCGAAAGATGGCTGACAGGGCTCGCAATGCCTAGCCCCGACGAGGGCTGGGCCGTAGGCCCCGGTGGTCCCGCCCTGCGTCTTGACCGCAATTCATGGGCTGCCGTTGACTATCCTCCGGAGATGAGGCGCCTGCAGGACATCGATGGCTTGGCCCCCGATGATCTGTGGGCCGTCGGCACGAAGGGGACCATCCTCCACTACGACGGTCTCGGTTGGACGCTAGCCCCACAGGAAACATCGGCCAACCTCCGCCGAGTACGGGTTGTTTCACCTACAGACGTCTGGGCGGTAGGCGATCTGTGGGTCGAGGGCAGCCCTGACGTGCGCGGGGAGATCTTGCACTTCGATGGTCAGTGGTGGACGCTGTCGTTCCGCCATGTCGGCGAGAACATGGAGATTCGCGACATTGATGCTGCAGGCGCCGAGAATGTGTGGGCCGTCGGGGACGGCTTCCTCCTTCACAAGCAGGGCGATCTTTGGGCTTCGGTGCCGGTCGGCGCGAACCTCTACGCAATCGACATGGTTTCGCCAGTAGACGGCTGGGCGGCTGGCAAGGAGATCATCCTTCACTACAACGGAGATGTATGGGAGCGGTCGGTGGGCAGCGACCTGCTTGGCGCCTTGACCGTGGAGCGGCTCCAAATGAACTCCGACGGTACTGGCTGGGCGGTTGGCTGGAACGGCATCGTGTTGCATTACGACGGCGATGTCTGGCAGTTCGTCAGAACGCCGGAAGGTCCCCTTAAGGCCGGTTCGAGCCCCTTCGTGCTGCTCGACTTGGAGGTGACGACAGCAGGCGACCAAACTACCCTCCGGACTGTGGGCGCACCGGAAACTGTGCTCCGCTGGCACGGCGACCCTGCCGCCTTCCCGACGATTACACCCACACCTACATCGACGCCGTACGTGCCCCCGCGCCGTCCAACAGGGGGTTTGAGTATCAACGGAGAAATTTCGCACGCTAAGGAGCCCGACCGGAGCGCTAGCGCACTAACCGTACAGAATTGTGGCATGAACATCAGGGCGATGGTCAAGAAGCCCGAAACGACGGGCTTCTCGAGGGGTTCGTCCTTCACTCGCTAGCGCTGGCCTTCCTGCGCCGGGCCTCGACGGCGGCGACCCCTACCGCGTCAGCGGCCACACATAGATTGTCCGGTGCTGTGTCCAACTCACGTACCAAGTCTGTCGAGCGTCGGCGTACTCCGTCTCTTTGGCCTGGGGGTCGGCGCCCCCGAGATCGGCCGGCGCCTCTAAGACCGCGTCCTTCGCCTCGCGAATCGTCTCGCAGGTGCCGTCCAATGCGCTCCTCCTGTCTGCAACCTACCGTTCCAACTCCTATATCTATTTCAGCCAACGCCGCGAGCACCCCGGCCTCGCTCCGTGTTTGTGATTATAATCTCGCACACGAGCACAACCTCCATTATTTGACAGGCCTAAACCCTCTGGTACAATGACTGGGTGTCAACGCAGCTGTGTAGTCAGGCATGTAATCCGGGTCGGTGGCGCGTCAAATAAGATGCGCGTGAACGGGCGGCGGTGGCTTCGTTCCGAGGATCGTGAGGCTTCCTATGTACCAGATTGCAGGCCGAACAGTCGTCGCAGGAGTAGTGGCTGTTCTGACGGGCGTTATCTCCGCCGGGCATGTTCACGCGGGCAGGAGCGAGCCTGTGGGAATACTCGTAGAGGATGGCTCGGAGATTGTCTGTGACCCTATTCGAGGGGGCCGGGAATTCCTCTACACGATGGGGTTGAGAGCGCTTACGTCCGGTCACCAAGCGAATGCTGGTATGTGGATCCGCACTGACGACCATCCGCCAGGGGGAAGCTTCTATACGGGGGGTAGCAACGGCATCGTGGAATGGGTTGAGGCTGGTATCATCGGTTGGTGTGACCCCCTCAAGAATCAGGATGTCGATTGTACCGAGGAGGGTACAACCGTTACGTACGACACCTATGTTGCCGGGCGGGGAGTCAATCCACGAAGTGGGAGCGTGGAATACTGGTCTGATCAGTCGCCATTCTTTCCACATCCGTCACCGTCAAACCCGATAGGTTTCTTCTTGCTACTCGTCGAGGACACTGAAGGAGTCTGGTATGGCGGTGTTGCCCAGTACGGCCCCACTGCCGCTTCCTGGAATCAGTGGGTACGCCACCCACTGATTCACCAAGAGCGGGGCCACTTTATCCAGACGGGGCCCGAGACAACGTATCCCACAGACATACACACAGTTATTCACCGCACTTGGTTCATGGGTCCAGAATACACACATGATGAGTCGTTCGGCTCACCGGGCCCCAACTGGTCCAACTGGCCCGACTACGCCCAGATTGAGCAGAACTCGCCGCCGCCTGCGTTCCGTGGCATCAACGCGCCGCTTTTCTTCTGTGCTCACATGAACACATTCTACATGTGCTGGCCCGGCACGGGGCCAAAGACCCGGCCCCCTGTCCCTCCGCCTTGTCCCGCTACTCCAACACCCACAGCGACAAGCACGCCAACACCGGTTCCCACTAGTACACCTACACCATCGTCGTGCCCATTCTCGCCCGAGGTGTGTCAGATTTGTGCGACGAAGGGGCAGTGTTCGCTCTGTTGCCAGTATTGCATTTGGTTTCCAGGCAGCGAATACTGTGAGGCTTACGAGTATTATTGTAGCGGACGACCTTGCCCGTGAGGATCGTGGTCTTGCGTGTTGATCTCTCGGCCAGGAGTGTATTCTGTACTGAACCGAAACAAACCAAGCATTGGGCATGTTACATGGCCAATCTCGCAATGGCCGTGGAAGGGAGGATTCACAGTGACACGCGTTAAAGTAGCTGGTGGTGTGGTTATCATCGCGGTTTGTCTCAGCTATTTCGTAGGCGGCTCGCTGGACTCGCCGCCGCCGCGAATACGACAGGCGATAGCTGGGGGAGGCACATGTCCTGATGGCTCAATGAGTGAACCGGAAGCCCAGTCTATCGCACTTGGGTACGCGCTGGCTGTGGGCTTTCAGAACGCGCAGGTCACAGAGTCCGAACTCGTAACACCAGACGAGTTGCGTGACGACTACAATATCACAGTGTCGTACGACGCCGAATGCTATTGGTATGTCAAAATGAGTGGCCTGAAGGTCAACGACCGGTGGCCGCCGGGAATGCAGGCAACGCCAACGCCGGGCACGGCGAATACTTATACAACGATGAAGGTTGTGTTGGGTGCCGTTGACGGATACCTTGCAGCTCGGGGCTTTGCAACTGACCCCATCTTCACACCGAATCCACCGACGCCTGGGCTGTTTCCGACAATGGCGCCATTCCCGACCCTGGGCCCCGTTCCTGCCACACCGCCAACGAGTTGAGTATTGGGGCCCCTAACCACAGGTTCCTGTTCCAGAACTACCGGGACCCCAAGCTGGAGGCAACCCTGCCGTGGAGCGCGACTGGCAGGGGGCGTTGGCGCCCCGAGGGCGGCAGCGGCCAACAAGCGAATCCGAGCGCAAATACACCGAAGCAGCGGGGACTGAGATCAACGGCCCCAGAGACGGTAGCCCGAACCTGCTGGCCACCAGTGTTTGCGCAACCCCTCATCATGCGCGCTGAGAGGAAGCGGCGCAAGCCAGTTCCCGCTACTGTCTCTTGAAGTCCTCCCGTTGTTCGTATATACTGCTCGTATAAACACCCATACCCGATGGGTTCGAGGAATCGCCACGGGCTAGGCCTGTTGCCAACAGGGACGTAAGCAATCAAAAACTCTTCGGGTAATATCCGTTCGGGTGTATTCCATAAATCATGACCCAGGATGTAACCGCTCCAGATGTGGACGCCTTCCTCGATGCCGCTGGCCGAGAAGGCAAATCGCCGCGCACGCTCCGGGCGTACCGCGCTGATCTCCGTGTGTTCGCCGAGTGGTTTGCCGTGACCAACGGCGAGCCCATGCGCGCCGTGGCCGTCACGCCCACTGACATCCGCACCTTCCGTGCCTACCAGCAGGTCAATCGGCGGCTCAAACCCGCGACGGTAAACCGGCGGTTGAGCACGCTTCGGCGTTTATTCCACTGGGCGGAGGCCACCGGGCGGGTCGTACGCGATCCCACCGACGACATCGACGGTGTTGCCGCCGCCCCATCACCTCCGCGGTGGCTCGACCGCAAAGATCTAGGGCGGCTCACGCGGACGGTGGAACGCTACGGTAGCCTGCGCGACGTGGCCATCATTCAAGTCCTCCGGCAGACCGGGATCCGCGTCGGGGAGCTTTGTGCCCTGACGCGGAGCGACGTCCATATCGGGGAACGCTCCGGGAAGTTGGTCGTGCGCACCGGCAAGGGCAACAAGTACCGCGAGGTGCCCCTCAATCTCCACGCGCGCAAGGCGGTCAAACGCTACCTGGACGACGGCCGCCCTGTTACCAAGCACGAGCAAGTATTCATCGGTCAGCGAGGTCCGCTGACCGAGCGCGCGGTGCAGATCATCTTGCGCAAGTACGCTGACATGGCCGGGTTGGAAGGAGTCACGCCCCACACCCTGCGCCATTCCTTCGGAAAGATGCTCGTCGACGAGGGGGAGCAGATCACCGTGGTGGCCGCCCTCCTTGGGCACGAGAATCTGAAGACGACGATGATCTACACACGGCCCGGGCGCGAGGATCTGAAAGCCGCGGTCGGAAAGCTCGAGTCGCTCTGATGGCCAGCCCCGGCTACTGCCTGGCCCGATTCGCTACGGTTTGAATCAGTGCCCGTCTCGTTTCTGACCAGACGCGACCGCGAACGCCTTGATCGCTTTCCCACGGAGATCTCACCCGAGGGTGTCAGCACCTACTTCATGCTCTCTGAGTCGGATCTCGGCCGCGCGCTGGTTCAACGTGGGGATCACAACCGCCTGGGCTTCGCGCTGCAACTCTGCACCCTGAGGTATCTCGGCTTCGCGCCTGACAATCTCGCGGCGGCCCCATACCCGGCAGTGAACTTCGTGGCACGGCAACTCGGGGTCTCCCCGAATGCGCTGAAGTCGTATGGAATACGCGCCCAGACGCGCAGAGCACATTTTCAAGAGGTGCTGGCATACCTCGGCTTCCGCCGGGCCACCGAGGAAGACCTTCAGTCGCTGACGGACTGGCTGGTCACGCAGGCATTGGAACACGACCGGCCGACCCTCCTCTTTCAGGTGGCCTGCCAGCGGCTCTATCGCGGTAAGATCGTGCGGCCCGGCATCACCCGGCTGGAAAAGATCGTGGCGGAAGCCCGAAGCCGGGCCGAGCGGGAGACCTTCGAGCGCCTGAGACCCCTGTTGGCCACGGAGCACCGCCGCCGGCTTGATCAGTTGCTGGTGGTCGATCCCATCACCGGCCGCACGCCCTTGGTCAGGCTGCGGCAAACCGCCACCGCCAACTCGGCTCCGGAAATCAACGCGGCGCTGGCCAAGCTCGACTTCGTCCGATCCTACGGCGTTGAGGACTGGGATCTATCCGCGCTCCACCCCAATCGGCTGAAGCTCCTGGCTCAGACAGGGAGAAGGTCCACCAACCAGATGCTTCAACGCGCCCCGGTCGAGCGGCGCTACCCGATCCTCGTTGCCTTCCTGCACCAGACCCTCATCGACCTCACCGACGAAATCATCGAGCTCTACGACCGGTGCCTGCACGCCGCGTATGCCAACGCTCGTCGCGACCTGGAGGATTTTCGCCGATCGGTCAACCGCTCCACCAACGAAAAGGTGCTGCTGTTGCGGCAGCTCGGAGCGTTGGTTCTCGATGGCACCATCGCCGACGATGCCCTGCGGGCAACGATCTACCAGCGATTCTCCCCTGAACGGCTCAGCACGATCGTCGAGGAGTGTGATCGAATCGCCCGCCCCCTGCGAGACCATTACTACGATTTCCTCGGCAGGCGCTACAGCTACATCCGCCAGTTCGTACCCGCTTTCCTGGATGCGTTCGCGTTCCAGGCCAAGGATCCTGACGGGCGCATCCGTCAGTTGGGGGAGGGTGTCAGGTCGGGTAGGAAGAGCTGATC
>CAYYVH010000241.1:0-6392 GCA_964475075.1 uncultured Anaerolineales bacterium
CCTCGAGTGTTGGCTGACAGAGGGGATTGACATCGCCATGTCGCAGTTCAACTGACCAGTGATCAGTGATCAGTAAACAGTAATCAGTGATCAGTAAACAGTAATCAGTGATCAGTTGCCAACGCGGGTTACTGATTACTGATCACTGATGACTGATCACTGTCCTGTGGCCTGCTACGGTAGGACCTCGGGGGTGGCTACAAAGACCTCGCGGATGGCACCGTTCGTCCGGGCCCTGATCCAGTGCGTGAACGGAAGGCCGCGCCCCAGCAAGAAGCCGGCGTACACGTACTCGTCCAACTCTGCGTCGTAGAAGCTGTTGAACACGAGCGGAGCATTGAAGGTGTGCACAAGCTCCGGGGGAACGGTCGGATAGTAGATCGAACTGAGCTGCCGGATGTAGAGGTTGGTTCCCCTGACATTGTTTTCCAGCACAACCGGTTCGGTGTACGTCAACAGCCAGTCGCCACGCCGCGTGTTAAAGGCCACCGTGGGATGAGGTTGCTTCAGAGTATCATTATCTACCAGAACGACGGGACGTCCCCGCAGAGTGCCACCGGAACGCAGCGCCTGCCCCATGATCTTGGTGCCCTTGTTCCAAACAACCAGGTAGATATCCTGAGCAGCACCGTAGGCGGGTCTGGCAATAGCCGGGAAGGGTCCCTCGCCTGCATTTCTGGCAACGATGATGGGTCTGCCCCTCTTCAGGCCATGTGGGCGCAGAATCTGGGCAACAACCGTAACGCTTCCATCTTTCTCCAGCCTTTCGTAAACCAGCAAGTGTTCATCCCGCCGGCTGTTATAGGTGATGTCGGGCACCAGCAGTTGGACATCCTCCTGTACGACAGTGAAAGGCTGCCCCCGACCGATGAATCCCCCGTTTAACTGCTGCCGGACTGCCTCGATGCGGTTGCCGTTGTTCCAGATCCACAGCCATTCCAACCGCCGCACATCCAGAGAGGTATTGGCCACCGTGCTCATTGGAATGTCAGCCAGGTAGACATCGGGAACATCATCAACCCACCGTCCCGTGAAGTGCATTGTCCGGCTGATCATTTGGCCGTCCTGGTTCCAAAGGATGTTGAGGTTCCGGACCACCAGGGGACCTTGAGCCTGAGCTACGCCCATGCCAAATCCTATGGTGATGGTCAGCGCCAGGCCGAATAGTACCAGCCCCTTCTTCCAGAAGGTCATCTTTGATTGTCTCCTTTCCATTTATGCCAGTTTCTATTGCTGAGCCAACCAACTTTGGCGTCACGAGCTCACTGCTCCCGCTGGTGGCCCTCCTTCTCAGAAAGGTGCGGGAGTTGTAGCACAGATTGTCGCCTTGATCTCCCGCCTGTCAAGGCATTGTATGCTTCGGGAAAAAGCAGTCTGCCTTGAGACCAAGTGGAACTAATGATAACGCCTGAGTCAGCCCATGTCTATGGGGGAATTCCGGTAGATTGCGACCTGTCCGTATGGGAGTTCCCTGATCTTGGTCGGATGCCAGGCCAGAGAATGCCGAAATTTGACATTCTGGTTGCTTTGTGATATGCTATTGGTCCATCTCATAGGCCCAGGGGGGGCTATCGTGCCCTGGACAAGGCCGTCCATCGGTGAGAGAAGCGTTGCCGATGAGCGGCTTTTTTCATGGACTCTGAGGAGGAAGAGAATGGGCAGTCGTTGGTTGCTTTTGCTATCAGGTATCGTTTCGTGTCTTCTCTTTGTGGCCACTTTGCCTCTACATGCTCAGCCTCCAACCCAGGCCGGCGCTCCCCTGATCATGCTACAGCGGGTCACTTTTGACCCCCTTGAGAATCTTCCCGCGCCGGCCATCGCCCCAGAGACCGGGGGGCGCTCTGCCGGGAGTTTCAGCTACTACCTCGTTCAGTTCCAGGGCCCGATCCGGAAGGAATGGAAAGCCAGGGCAGAGGAACTGGGCGCTGTGCTCCTGGACTACATCCCCGATTTCACCTTCGTCGCCAGAATGGATGGCGCCACGCAAGTGAAGGTTGGGGCTCTGCCTTTCGTGCGTTGGATCGGCCCCTATCAGCCGGCCTACAAGCTAAGCCCCAGCCTGGATGTCTGGGGGGACAACAAAGCACCCGTGGTCATCCAGACCTTCCCAGGTGACGACATCAGCACGCTTGGCGCTCAGTTGACCAACCTGGAGGGCGAGGTCCTGGCCGTCTGGCAGGGCGAGCCTGGCGGGTATGTCCGGGCCGTCGTGCCGCGCGCCGCCCTGGAGCAGATAGCCGGCCTCCCAGCCGTCGAATGGATTGCGCCCTACCGCGATCCCCAACTGACCAACAACGTGGCATGTGACACGATCATGGAAGTGATGCCGGTCTGGGAGGACCTGGGGATCTATGGCAAGGGCCAGGTGGTGGCCGTCGCGGATACCGGCCTGGACACCGGCAGCCTGAACACCCTGAGCGCCGATTTCCGCGGTCGGGTGCTCAGGGCTTATGGCCTGGGCTGGGAAGGCGTGTGGCGGGACCGGCACGGACATGGTACCCACGTGGCCGGCTCGATTCTGGGCAGCGGCGTCCTTTCCGGCAGCCATCTGGCCGAACACCAGTATGCAGGCTCCTTTGCCGGCGTAGCACCTGAAGCGCAGTTGATTGTGCAGTCGGTCATGGACCAGGAGGGCACTTTGGGAGGGATTCCGGAGGACTTGAACCATCTCTTCGGCCCCCCATACGAGGATGGGGCGCGCATCCATTCCGACAGTTGGGGAACAGATGGCAAAGGGGAGTACTCCTTCCGCTCCCAGATGGCAGACCAGTTCGCCTGGACGCACAAGAATATGAGCCTGATCTTTGCGGCGGGAAATGGAGGGCAGGATGTCTTCCCGCCCTACGGTGTCATCGACCCGGATGCCATTAGCTCGCCAGGCACCGCCAAGAACGTCATCACCGTGGGAGCCACAGAGAGTCAGCGGAAAACGGACATGCGGTGGGCACGCTGGACGTACATTTATTACGTCTACCCCCTCATCAACGATCTGATCTCGGACAATCCGAACGGGATGGCTGCTTTTTCCAGTCGGGGGCCGACTGACGATGGGCGCATCAAGCCCGATCTGGTAGCGCCCGGGGTGAACATCATCTCGGCGCGCTCCCACGATCCCGAGGCCGGCGTAGGCTGGGGGGCGATCGGCGAGCACTATAGTCTGGGCGGGGGCACCAGCATGTCAACCCCACTGGTGGCCGGAGCAAGCGCCCTGGTGAGGGAGTTCTATGTGGAGCAGAAGGGGCTCAGCAACCCCAGCGCCGCTCTGATTAAAGCCACGTTGGTCAACGGCGCTGTCAACATCGCTCCCGGTCAGTACGGGACCGGTGAGACGCAAGAGATTCCGTGGGAGGCGCCCAACAATGTCATCGGCTGGGGACGGGTGAACGTGAAGAATAGCCTGATGCCAGCGCCGCCTCGGCGCATCGAATTCGATGACCACACGGCAGGGCTGGAGACCGGTGAGAGCGCAGTCTACCGTTACTCTATCGCCGCAGCACCTGACGATTCGGCGGCCTTGCGAGTGACGTTGAGCTGGACGGATTATCCGGGAGCGCTGCCGGCTGCTCGATCGTTGGTGAACGACCTGGACCTGGATGTCGTAGGCCCGGATGGTGCACACTACTACGGCAACGGCGGCTCGAGCCCGGATCGTCTCAACAACGTTGAGGACGTGGTCATTGAAAACGCGCTGGCGGGGCGCTATCAGGTCATCGTAAAAGCATACAACGCACCCTACGGGCCCCAACCCTATACCCTGGTGGTTTCCGGCAACAGCCTCCTCCCATCCGGGGTCCCAACGCCGACGGCGACACCAACCGGCACACCATCACCCGTCCCAACTCCGAGGCCTTTCGGCGGGTCAAGAAATTACCTCCCCCTGTTACAGGTTTCTTCTGGACAATAAATCGGGAACTCAGGGAGGGTTCCTGGCCTGTGCCGGGTGATAGAGTTTTTGTGGGTGCTCAAATCTATCATGGATAGAACGCTCAAAATACGGCAACATGTCAGTTCGTGCAGATGGGTGGTGCTCACGATGGCGACCGTCATCGCGGCTTTGCTCCTGATCAAAGGCAGCGGGCGACCGCTGTCCGCACCTGCCGGCCCGTCTGGGGCCATCCAGTCGGGGGTGAAGGAGGCCTACGGCAGGCTTCCCCTGAGCTTTGAGGCCAACCAGGGCCAAACCTACTCCCAGGTCAAGTTCCTGGCGCGCAACAGGGGCTACAACCTATTTCTGACCCCCACCGAAGCCGTGCTGACCCTGAGCAGACCCGTCGGGCCTACGACCCCGCAACGGAAAGGGGCCGCCCAAGCGATCGCCTGGCCTGAGGATGCCCAGGCCACAACAGCATATACGGTACTGCGTATGCAGCTTCTCGGCGCCAACCCTGCGCCCCGGGTGACGGGTCTCGATAAACTGCCCGGCCAGGTTAACTACTTCACCGGAAACGATACACGGAAGTGGGTCACCAACATCCCCACCTTCGCCAGGGTCCAATACCAGGACGTGTACCCTGGTGTGAACCTCGTCTACTACGGCGACCAGCGCCAACTGGAATACGATTTCGTTGTCACTCCCGGCGCCGATCCTGACGCGATAGAGCTCGCCTTTCAGGGCACAGATCAGCTTGAAATAGATGCCGGGGGCAACCTCGTGCTACAGATTGATGATGGCCGCGTTATTCTGCACGCTCCGACCATCTATCAGAGAATCGACGGTGTCAAACAAGCCATCCCTGGCGGCTATGTGTTGCAGGGTGAGCACCGGGTCGGTTTTCGCGTGGGCAGCTATGATGCCGGCAGATATCTGTTCATTGACCCCGTGCTGAACTACTCCACCTACCTCGGCGGCGGCGAGGATGACGAAGGCCGCGCTATCGCCGTGGATGCCGCCGGCAATGCCTACGTGACGGGTTGGAGCCGTTCAACCGACTTCCCGACAGCGAACCCCTTGCAGCCGGCGAACGGCGGCTCCTTCGACGCTTTTGTCGTGAAGTTGAACCCCACCGGCTCCGCACTCCTCTACGCCACCTACCTCGGTGGCAGCAGCACGGACGTCGGCCGCGCCATCGCCGTGGACGCCTCCGGCAATGCCCATCTGACGGGTGAGACCCGTTCAACCGACTTCCCGACGGTGAAGCCGTTGCAGCCGGCGAACGCTTCAGGTAGCTTCAGGGACGCCTTTGTGGCGAAGTTGAATGCGACAGGCTCAGCGCTCATCTTCTCCACCTACCTGGGCGGCAGCAGCACGGACGTCGGCTGGGGCATCGCGGTGGACGGCTCCGGCAATGCCTTCGTGGCGGGTTGGACCAATTCGACCGACTTCCCAACAGCAGGCCCCTTGCAGCCGGCGTTCGGCGGCGGTGACTTTGATGCCTTCGTGGCGAAGTTGAACCTTGCAGACCCCGTGCTCGTCTACTCCACCTACCTGGGCGGCGGCAGCGATGACTTCGGCAACCACATCGTTGTGGACACCTCCGGCAATGCCTACGTGACCGGGGGGACCAACTCGACCGACTTCCCGACGGCGAACCCCTTGCAGCCGGCCTCCGGCGGCTCCTCCGACGCCTTCGTGACGAAGTTGAACCCCACCGGCTCCGCCTTCGTCTACTCCACCTACCTGGGCGGCAGCAGCAGCGACGAAAGCCGCGCTATCGCCGTGGACGCCTCCGGCGACGCATATCTGACGGGGGGGACCGATTCGACCGACTTCCCGACGGCGAACCCGTTGCAGCCGGCGAACGCTTCAGGTGGCTTCAGAGACGCCTTTGTGGCGAAGTTGAATGCGACAGGCTCCGCGCTCGTCTTCTCCACCTACCTGGGCGGCAGTGGCGTTGACGAGGGCCGCGGCATCGCCGTGGGCAATGCCGGCGGCGTCTACGTGACAGGCGAGACCGATTCGACCGACTTCCCGATAGCAGACCCCCTGCAACCGAACCTCTCCAGCAGCTTCAGGGATGCTTTTGTGGCGAAGTTGAACCCCGTCGGTTCTGCGCTCGTCTTCTCCACCTACCTGGGCGGCAGAGATGATGAGACGGGCTTTGGCATTGCTGTAGATGCCTCCGGTGACGCCTACGTAACAGGCAAGACCGGTTCGACCGACTTCCCAGCAGCCAATCCCTTGCAGCCGGCCTCCGGCGGCTTCTTCGACGCGTTCATAGCCAAAGTTGCCGGCATCCGTACACCTACACCCGTGCCGACAGCCACACCTACGCCTACGCTAACACCGGCGGCCACGGTCACGCCTACGCTCACACCGACAGCTACGGTCACGCCTACGCCCCCTCCGCCAGACCATCGGCACTACCTTCCGCTCATTCTGCTCAGACCCTGAAAGCCTTCTGCCGGCGGTTGAAACCGCGCCTACGGCTGCGAAGTCGGCCTTCGCCGACTAG
>CAYYVH010000242.1:0-6380 GCA_964475075.1 uncultured Anaerolineales bacterium
TCGGGTCGCGGCGCCGCGCCCGTAGCGCAGCTCGCCTCGCCTCTCTCGCGCACCCGGTCTTATGCGAGATCGCACAAGCGCGTCTCGTCCTGCCACCCCCAACTGTCCTCCTCGGCGGGGATCTCGGTGCAGTAGTAGAGGCCCACCGGCGGTTGGACACCGGTCAGCCAGGCGAACTCGCCGAGGTCGTAGCGGCGCCCGAACAGCGGTCCGTCCGGGCCGTCCTCGAAATAGACGCTGGCATCCAGGAAATCGAGGTCGACCTCGACGCCGATGTCCAGCATGTTCTGCTGGAACAGGAGCGTCGTGTCCTGGCGCATGATGTTGCCCGAGGTGGTGTTCAGCGTCAGCTTGAGGCGTGTGCCGGCCGGGATCACCTGGTCCTTCGTGTTGCCCTCGATGTCGAGCGTGATCGGGCAGGTTATGTCCTCGGCCGCCTCCCGCACGCCGTCACCATCCTGGTCCACGAAGCCCAGGTCGTCGAGCAGCCGCTGCGCGGCCTCGGGGTCGTGGTCGTAGGCCACGAGCACGTCATCCGGCGGGAAGGCCCAGTGTTCTTCTGGCACGAACGTGTGCTGCACCCGGGTCTCACCCTTCTGGATCACGTCCACCATGATCTGCCGGTCCGTGCCCATCATTATGGCCTTTCGGACGCCCAGACACGCACCCAGCGCCACGCGCTCGTCCACCGGATCCAAGTTGAAGTCGATGTGCTCCCACACCGTGCCGACGACGTAGTACGGCACGAGCTGGCCCAGCTCCTCGGCCTTGGCCATTGCGTCGTACTGATTGATGTCCAGGCCGTCCTGGGTAGCCACGTCCACGTCACCCGATTTGAGCGCCGCCAGGAGCGAGTTGGAGTCGGGGATGAACTTGTGGATCACCTGGTCCAGGAACGGCAGCCCCTCCTCGGCCCGCCAGTAGTATTCGTTCTTCTCGAGGGTGATGTGATCGCCGGACTCCCACTCCACGATCTTGAAGGGGCCATACGACAGGGGCCGGCGGGTGAAGACCTCGTCATCCAGGATATCGGCCGGCTCCATCGATTCCATCGGAGTCCCTTCCGCTCCCTTCTGGTGTCGCGGCAGCGGGGTGTAGAAGTTCGTGAAGTAGGTCTGGTCGGTAAAGCCCGGCACGCCCTTCCACTCGACGGTGTTCACGTCGACGGCGTGGTAGTGCACCGTGCGCTCACAGGTGAACTTGCTGGTCGGCGTGTCCGGGTGGCAAGCCAGCTCACGGCTGAAGACCGAGTCGGCGGAGGTCACCGGTGTGCCGTCCTCCCAGGTCACGCCATCCTTGATCGTGAACTGCACGGTCAGCTGCGGCAGGTCGGCCACCGTCTCGGTGGCGGTGACGACCTCCTGGCTCTCGGGATCCACGTACCGCTGACCCGGCTCGACCGTGACCATCTCCAGGGTCGCGCCCGAGCCCTCATCCTCGATCTTCGGCAGCGTCTGGAGGATAACGGCCTGGAAGTCATAGTCTAGGCCCTCGATGGGCCCGTCGTAGATGGAGTTCAAGACGTGCCTGCCGGCAAGCATCGAGCCGCCCAAGGTGTAGAGCGTGTCCGGCTGCTGGCCCTGTCCGATGACCAGTGTGCCACCTTCCTGAGCTGGCTCGAAGGCGAAGACAGGATCCTTCTCGATGACCTCCGGCCCCCCCTCTGGCGTCGGCTCGACCTCCTCGGTAGGCTGGGCGGCCTCCTCGGCCACCTCCTCTGGTTGCGCCTCCGGCTCCTCGGTCGGCTGACAGGCCGTCGGCAGGAACACAACCAGCGCCAGCAGGCACACTAGCGTCAGCAATCGCCTCATGGTCTTCCCTCCCTCCTCACTATGTCAAGGATTTGGCATTGTATCGCACGGTTGAAAACGGCGTCAAGGTTCATATTGGTTCATCTGGCTTGGAGAGATAATCTGACGCGGGCTATCGGCTATCAGCTCGTTGGTTGATCTGCCGGCGGATCTCCCCCGGCCCAGCCACAGGGTGCACCGTAGAGAATGCTCCTCGGGAACTGGCGAGCTGCCTGATAGCTGATAGCTGATAGCCCAAGCAGGGCCAACTCCCCAGTCAATCAACCTCCCCCCCCAACCATACCTTCGCCAGGCGCGGCACGACCACGGGCGGCATGCTGAAGCCGTGCACGTACGGGGCCACCAGCCACGTATCGACGCCGCTGTAAAGAGGCAGCCACGGCCCGTCGGCGAGAATCAGACGCTCGGCTCGGCCGTAGAGGTCCAGCCGCCGGGCGTGGACGCGCTCGGTGCGCGCAGCCTCGATGAGCCGGTCCGCTTCGGGGTTGGCGTAACCGGTATAGTTCAACGGGCTCCGACTGTGGAAGAGCACGTCCAGGAAGTCCTGGGGATCGGGATAGTCGGCCGACCAGCCGAGCATGTAGCAGTCATACGAACCAGCGGCCACCTCCTCCTGGAAGGTCTCCCATGGCGCCTGCTCCACGGCGATCTCGATCCCCAGGGTCTCGCCCAGCATGTCGGCCACCGCCTCGGCCGGGACATTGCCGCCGCCGGCCCCGCTGCTGTTGAGCGTGATGGGCGGCAGAGCCTCGGCCACGCCGTAGCGCGAGGCGGCAAGCTCCGCAATGGCGCGCTCCGGGTCGTAGCGCCACCGGCTGGCGCCCGGATCGTGTCCGGGCATGCCGGGCGGCAGGATCCAATACGCCGGCTCCACGGCCCCCTGAAGCACGACCTCGCTCAGGCGCTGCTTGTCCAGGGCGAGGTTGAAGGCCCGCCGTACATGCACATCATCGAACGGTGGGCGCCGAGTGTTGAAGGCCAGGTAGTTCAGCCCCAGATCCCCGGGTCCCTGGACGACCTCCCCGGACAGCGGGTTGAGCGGATCGCGCACGCGCGCCAGATCGCCCAGACCGACCGGCACGGCGTCGAGCTCGCCGTTCTCGTAGAGCGTCACGGCCGTCACCGGCCGTAGATCGTATTCGACAGCATCAAGATAGGCCGCCCCCCCGTAGTACTGCTCGTGGGGCTCCAGGACCAGCTTCTCCTGGTGCACATAGGCCGTCAGCCGGAACGGGCCCGTGCCATTGGGCCGCCGTGTCCAATCCGGTCCGCGCTCAACCTGGCTTCGATCCACGACAAAGGAGACGGGATACGTGAGCTTCGACAGGAAATAGGCCTTCGGGGCATCAATGGTGACGGCGAGGCGGTGATCATCCGGCACAGCCAGGCCGGCCACCGTCCGTGCCTTCCCGGCCAGCTTATCGCGGCAACCCACGATGTCGCCCAGGTAGGTCTCCGCCACGGCGGAGCCGGTGGCGGGATCACACGCCCGCTCGATGGCGTACGCCGCCGCCCCGGCATCCACCGGTGTGCCATCGTGGAAGACGGCATCGCTCCGCACGGTGAAGGTATAGATCATCCCGTCCGGAGCCACCTCCCAACTCGTGGCCAGGTCCCCAATGACCTCCAGCTCGGGCGACAGGGTCACCAGGCCACTGAAGATCTCGTATATGTATTCTGCCGATACCACATCGCGGACGAGGGCGGGATCCAGGGTAGTGGGGTCGGCGCCGGCCAGCCGCAGCCGGCCGCCGCGCCGGGGAACCTCAACGCCATCGGCCTCGAGGGGGATCGACTCCGGCCCCGGTGTTGCCCCCGCATCCAGGGTGTCACCGACTTCAGCGGACGGTTCGTCGTACCCGGTCGTGCCGCCGGCTTCCCGACCAGCAGGCCCGGAAACCCGGAGCCAAAGAAACCAAAGGGCGGCCGACATCACGATCGCTGCCACCAGGAATGCGAGCACCAGGAGGCCGCAGCCTCGGCGGAAACTCACCGGCCCGACAACCCCTCGCCCACCCGGCCGCCGGTCGCCAAGAGCTCTACAGACCGTTGACGGCGACGAGTGGCCTCGCCGGACCGGAACGGGGCTCAGGCGCCGGCCTCAGCCAGAGGGCGCGGTTGTAGGCCTCCCGCGGTGGATCAAACAGGGCCCCAACGCAGCGGCCAGCACACGCGCGCTTCATCAAGAGCCGCCGCGCCGCAGGCCCGAGCGGCATGGTGAGGTCGGTCGGCCGGCGGACGAAGGCCGGTTGGATTGCCAGCTCGGCGGCCGACAACCCATGCGCCACCGGAGCAGCCCAAGCACCAACCCCGTAGGCTCGCGGCGGGGCCGGGCCCCCTTCGTCACGGCGGCCGCCGAGCGCCATCACGAGAACGAGGAACACGCTCAGGGCCGCCGCGCCGTGCAGCATGACAAGGCCAACCGGGCGGCCCTTCGGCGGAGGCGCGATCCGCACCGCGATGCGTCGCCAGACCACTGGCGATGGCTCCGCCACACGTGCGTGCCGCAGCCCCGTTCGCACCAATTGGCCTAGCCGGTCGTCGCGCCAGGGGTCACGTACTCGAGACATACCGCAACACTCCCGGAACCGGCAAGCGGACGTCGTCCTTCAGGTAGTCGCGCAGCCGTGACCGCGCGTAGTACAGGCGTGACTTGACCGTGCCCGGCGGCACATTCACGATCGCTGAAATCTCGTTCAAGTCCATGTCGTGCAAGTAATACAGGATAATGACGATCCGCTGCTTGAAAGGCAGCTTAGTGATGGCGTCGGTAACCACGCGCTGAACCTCCCGCTGCTCGGCCTGCCGCTCCGGGGAGAGCGACCGCGCCGTGGTCAAGCGTTCCACAACGCCCTCCAGCGGATGCGCCATACGCCGCTGCCGGGCCGACCAGTCGTAAGCTAGGTTGATCAGGATGCGATGCAGCCATGGGCGCAGGCTGGCTCCCGGGGCAAGCTCGATGCGCCCGGTATAGCGGTATGCACGCAGGAATGCCTCTTGCAGCAATTCCTCGGCCGCGGCGCGGTCCCGAGTGACGGCCAGGGCGGTACCGAAAAGCGGCACGCTGTGGCGCCCGTAGAGGACCTCGAATGCCGTGCGGTTCCCGGCTCTGACCCGCGCCACCAACGTCGCGTCGTCAGGCTCGATTGCGCCTCCGGATCGGTCACCCACGGCGCTCTCCCCCCGCGTTCTGATAGCCGGAGCCCCCTTCCCCGGGTGCTACGGCCAACTGCCCGGACCACGTCAAGTCTAGCCCGGACGCGCGATGCGGGCAAGAGACCGCTCCAGTCGGTTACCGATTATTACGACGTGCAGCGGCGAACGGTTCACCTGAGGATTACCGTCGCAATGAACCGTCGGCGATGCTACAATGTTCTTCCGTCTGGATGAGCCGGTCACGTCGGCCGTGGTCGGGACGTCATGATGTTTTGAGGCGGCAATGACGATCTAGATAGGACCGGCCCACATCTTGGCGTCGGTGCCGCGGCACCATATAATCCCGGCGCGCTGCAGGGGAATCGCGCGGAGCCTGGCTAAGGAGGCGTTCAAGATGCGACGAATTCGGTATGCGGCGGTCCTCGCGACGGCTCTTTTGCTGGGCTGGCTCCTCGCCGTCCCCAGTTCAGCAGCCGAGCCCCGGCAGGCCGGGTGTCAGGGCAACCTGCTCGCGAACCCCAACTTCGAGGGCGGATCCCGGAAGACGGAAGGCGAGGGCACGAGCCTGTCCTCCGCCGTGTCCGACGGCTGGTTCCCGTGGTTCGTCAGAGGTAGCGAGACCGTCAACCGCGAGCCGGAATTCAAGGTGGAGCAGGTTGCCATCGGCGGCGACCCCTACCGTATTCGATCGGGTGGCCAGTCCATGAAGTGGTTCACTACATGGGCCACCCATAGCGCTGGTATCTACCAACGGGCGGCCGCGCCGCGCGGGGCCCAGGTCGCATTCTCCATCCACGCCATGGCCTACTCCGGCGAGGGCGACGGCTGGAACGAGGAGCTGGGCACGCACCTCTCGGATCGGGACCGGCCGGGAAACTACCGCCTGTTGGTCGGGATCGACCCCACGGGTGCCCTTCCGTCGGGCGTCGGCGCACCACCACCCCCATCGGTCGTCTGGTCTGCCCCCTCCATGACCGTGGACCAGTGGGTATTCTTGTCGGTGTCGGCGGTGGCTCAGGCAGGCGTCGTCACCGTATACACCAAGGGCGCGCCGGAGTTCGCGGTAAAGCACAACGACTCCTTCTGGGACGACGCTTGCCTGGTAGTGACTGGAGGGGGGCAGGCCGCCGCCACCGGTTCACGGAGTCCCGAGCCGACGCCGTTTTGGCCAGCACGACCTGGACCGGCGCCCCACCTGCGGACCGGGCGGGCGATTCCACTGTAGCGGGCGGGGTTCCCCCGCTGTTTGCTGAACGGCTTCTCGCTGCTTCTTGTTGGTTTTAAGGAAGAAGCGGGCGGCCGTGGGGCCCCCCGCTTCATTCCTCCTCCTCTGCAGGGAGGGTGGGCTTAGGGCGTGTCAACAGATAATCCCGGCAATTCGGCCACCGCTGCATCCGGCAGGGCTGAGGGCTG
>CAYYVH010000243.1:0-6362 GCA_964475075.1 uncultured Anaerolineales bacterium
TCGGCGCCTCGTGGGACCCGGACTAACAGGTCCCTCGCTGCCCCCGGTTATTGAGCCGATACATTCTAACATCTGCCAGGTTTATGTCAAGTGTTTCTCCAAGAGGCGTGTGCCAAAGAGTTTTAGGGTACCGCAGATCTGGTTGCGCTCAGATTGAGCGTTTGAGGACTTGCTAGTCTCTGGCATTGATTTTTCGCGATACGATGCCGCCACCGCACAGATACCCACAGTTGCCCTAGTGGATCCAGATCGCCATGTCGTCTCCCTTCACTCCTCCCTGCCACCCTCCGGCCAGCGTCTTGGCCTAACCCACTCTAGACATACACTCCCCTGTCCAGCTTCTCGCTTCATTTACCTACGGCGTCTCGGCACAGCTGTTGATGCCCCACGTTCTTCAGCAACATCTCACTACGACACTTATCTCTATTCATTGCTGTCCAGCCGCAGAATGCTCTCGCAGTACTCCTTTCCATGCTTGGTGCACCAGTTGCTCTTGAGAAGATACGCCTTGTCGAAGTCGAAGCGGTTGTCATCCGTCAAGTCAACCTCCGACCAGAGCGGTTTCTTCTCGCCGGAAGGGCATCCACACGAAAGGCGAACCAGATCGTCCCCAACCGCCGAGTAGAAGCGTTCTGATGCAAGCAGCTCGTTGTCGTTGGTTCGGGAAGCAAGCTTGGCTGCCATACTCACGGGCTTGCCCGCCCACACCTCATTCTGCCGATCGGTCCTACCCCTGAATCGCTTGAATCCTATTTTTCGTACCAGAACAGTTTTGCGGTCGATTCCAATGTGGCATCCCACCTCGACCTCCGTCGCCTCGTTGATACGGGGTACAAACTCCTCAATTGCAAAGGTCTTGAAGGTAATTGCTGCTGCACACGCCCGGTAGCATTGGGTGGAGTCAAACAAGGCAAGCGCTCCGTCCCCCCTGACGTCGATGTAGGGTGACTCGAATCCGCTGAAGAGCCTTACCGCTGTACCGGTGAAAAGCTGATAGGCCCCGGCGGTACTCTTGTCATGCGTCTCCGCGCCGAGTCTAGTGGAGCCCAACATATCAACGAAGACGCACACGACATCGGGTATTCTCAGCCACGCTTGGGGATTCTCGATAGGGATCTGTGGTGTGTCAGGGATCGAGTTCCTGACGGTAATCGACCGGGCTTTCTTGTAGATCTCTAGCTGCTCGCTGACAATCTCCCTGAACGCGGCCGGCATATGATCTTCGCCGATCATCCCGACGCTCTACGTTTGCATATGTGGGCCACAAGCCCCGCAAGGGGTGCCACAGGTGTCGCTCGGCGAACCACGAATCCCGCCGACGCCGTCGGATTGGGCGACAGCAGGACGGACATCGACTTCGAGTTTGACTGATCCGGGCCTACTCCGCCACTGCCTCTGCGCCCTCTGTTTCGCGCACAAGGGTGACCAGCGCCTCCTCCACCCTGGCCACGCCCCGGCTGTCGCCGGCGTCCCTTAGCATGGCGACGCTCTGCTTATAGATCCTGGTCGCCAGCTCGCTGTCGCCTTGGTCATGACTGAGCTTCCCGAGATACCTCAGGGACTCGGCGACCCCCTGCATGTCGCCCAGGCCCCTTGCCACTTCAAGGCTGTACGCGTAGTGTGTGCGCGCGTCCGCGTATCGACCTTGGTGGTGGAGGACGTGCCCTAGGCTCAGGGCCGCAAATGCCACACCCCTCAAGTCTGTTTCCTCTTCCAGAGTCCTTAGGGCCTGCTCGCTCAACACTCGCGCCGCCTCGTAATCGCCTCGATACTGAGCCACGGTCCCCAGGCTGGCTGTCGCCCGGGCTACGCCAATCCGATCACCTTGTCCTTGGGTGATCGCCAACCGTTCTTGCAGCAGCTCCTCTGCTCGGTCGTATTCCTCGTCCGCGATTTCCACGAGGGCGGCGTCGCCTAACAGCCCGGCCAGCACATCAGGCCTGTTCAGCGAGCGTGTAACCTCCAGCGCCTGTTCGTGGAACCGCCGCGCTTCGCTGTAGTTCGTCTCCTTGTATGCCACGATACCCAGATTGGCCAGGCTGCGTGCCACCCCTTCGTAGCCCTCGATCTCACGCCAAATTGAGAGCGCCTCTTCAAGCCGCCGCCGCGCCCTATCTGAGTCTCCGATATGGAGGGCGAGCGCGCCGGCCCCATTTAGCGCCTTAGCCTCAATAGTCGTTCGCTCCGTCGGCCCGGTCATCAACGCTTGTTCAACGTAGGCCCTTCCCACATCCACATACCCCCGCGCGAACCAGTAATGCCACAGTGCCCCCGCAAGGCGCAGGGCAAGAAGGCGCTCCTCGTTCTCGATCGCCCACTCAAGCGCTTGGTGCAGGCCCTCCCGCTCCCCCTCGAGCCGACCTATCCATTGCCTCCTCCCGGGACCCAGAAGGTGAGGCTCCGCCTCCTCCGCAAGTGCAACGTAGCGCTCGCAGAACCGCCGCTGCAGCTCCTGGGCAGAAGTCGGCACATCTTCGAGAATCGCGTCAATGAGCGAGCCAATGTCTCGCGCCTCGAGCTCGGATTCGGCTGGCGGGGGCCCCGTTCCTCCCGTATGTCGGTGGATGCCACCGCCACCCATCATCCGTGCTCGGTGGTGGTACCGGGCCAGCTCGCTCCCGGGTAGCTCGTCGGCAAGATCCACTACCGCTACCTGCCCCGCGCCACTCAAAGCCTGGACAAGCTGTCGGTAGGCCACTGTCAGCCGCTCTCGCTCTGCCTGCACCCAGGTCTCATCAAGATCTGGTAAAAGGCCGTCACCATAGGCTGCAACCAGCTCTTCAAGCAGCCCAACCCGTTTCTCCTGGTCGGCCTCCTCAAGGGCTTCAGCGAAACGCCTCTCGAACTGTCGGATGTCGCACGCGATCTCCGGATTCAGCCGCAGGGAGTGCCGGTCGGCAAGAATGGCGTCTTCCTGAATGCCCAGTTCGGCGAGCCGCTTCTTGAGCAGGTGCAGCGACTCACTGAGTCGATTGCGCCGATGTCGGCTCACCTTTCCCGGCCACAGGGTGCGCGCGATCTTGTCTCGCAGGTGTGGCCGTCCAGAATGCAACGCCAAGTACGCGAGCAGGAGATCCTGCTTGCGGTCGTAGAATTGCGCTACGATCTCTCCGTCCCGCTCCAGGCGGAACGTATTGAGAAGTCCGACCGTCCATCCTCCCTCTGTCTTCTGTGCGTGCTCCCCTTCACCCACTACGCCTCCTCCGTAAACATACGTCGTCTGCGCTGTAGACCTGGTCCAATTGTACTCTCATTGGACGGGCATGCAATGTGTGGCATGACGACAGCCGGACTACCCCTTGGCGCAGCGGGGGTATTGACGCAGCACTGTCAACTGTGATATGATGCTATAACAAAGGCGCGTACAGCGTTATCAAAGCTATTAGGGAACCCTTCTCCAGAGACGCAAGCGGGGTCAGTAGGCGTCATGGTAGCCGGGAACAGTAGGAGAAGGAGGTTGTTGACTCCAGGGAGACTAGTCCTCTCTGAGATGCTGCGGCCATCGTGGACCGCACAAGAGCCGGCCAGGACGACTCCTGGTCGTACTCATAGGATTCCAGGGCCGCTACATACGTTGAGGCGTAATCCGATAAGGCGCATATAGCGTCCCACAATCATCAGGGCCACCGCGGTGCGGTGACGACGTCAAACATCATGAGTGCGCACGAAGGGGGCAGATCGTGAAAGGGATGTCAGCTGGCATCAAGCCGTTGAATATTCTGGCTGTCGCAGTGGCGGTATTGTTACTGGGTGGGCTCACTGTACTCTCCTCCGCCACGGTGTCTGCGGATGAATCCGATCAGATTTTCGCAGTTCGCTGGAACGAAATATCCGGCGATGATACCGTTGGGGCGCTCCGCGCAGACATAGAATACTCCGACCCTCACGTGAAGGACCAGGCAGGCGCCGTGAGCGAAATCTTGGTGGGTTACGCCTGGGAGGACTCAGCACGGTTGATTACGATGGGACACGTTAAGGACGCCAGCAACAATGCGAGGTGGTTTTCAAGGTGCATCGGGTGCGGCGCCATCACCGGGAATGAGCGCTTCGGCTTGTACGGTCCAGTCACCAAGTACAGGACACGCGTCGGCCTTTCGCTGAAGGAAGATTGGTGTCCAGACTTCACGTCGTGCTGGTACGACATCCACTACTACGTCGACGGGACACGCGTCGGTGCACAATCAGCTCTGCTATCGAACCCGCGCTCGCAACCAGAGTTCGCAATAGCCGGTGGTCGGGTCGCCCCCCAAGACGACGAGACCGATATGGGGGTGGCCGGACTGCTCAATATCACCCAGATGCTCAACGGCTGGCGGGACATATCGGCCTGGGTACCGACGAACACCGCCAATCTAGTGGATCACTATGCCGGCCGCTACTCCACCATCTACTGGACTTCCGGTTCCGGTGCGTCTGAGACCAACCTTCAGGTGCTGTCGGACTGCCATTTCACGGGTGACTGCGAGTATCCGTAAGGCTACGCTATGGCCGAGTCCTCAAGACTGGGGTAGACGCAGAAAGGACGTAATGACATGCTAGTCGTGAAGCATAAGCATCCGAAGTCCCTGGTGCTGGTAATGATAGGTATTGCAGTGGCTTTGTTTCTGGCGTCACTAGGATCAGCGCCTGGCTCATATGCGGACGACCCGACGGCGACTCCGATCGTAACGCCGACGAACTTCCCAACCCCAGTGAGTACGGCGGTGGCCGCGACGTCGTTGCCGATGCCGACTCATGACGGCCCATCATCCGGGTTCTGGGATCAGACATCAACGCCGCCGCCGATTACGGCCACTGTGCAGCCCTTCTTCGTCCCGTAGCGAAGGCCGGGTCACACTACAAGTGGGCGAGCTGCGGGCGAGAGCCTCCATCTGCGTGTACTGGCAGACGACAACGTCTCGCCATGCCCGTCTTGCTTCAAGCAGGAAGGGCCGTTTCGTATGTGTAGTTGCTCTACTGCTAGCGATGATTCTCGCGGCGGAGGTCAGTGCGAGGCCCACTAGGGGCGCGCCTGACGATACGGCCGAGAGTTGGCTTGCTGTTAGAGGCGGCTTCGCGTGGATAGATGACATCGCGTTCATGAGTGCCACGGACGCATGGGCAGTTGGTAGCCACGTAGTTCATTTCGACGGACAGACCTGGGTGGCTTCCCCTGACCGGCCGGAGTCGCGCACGCTCACCGGCATTTCCCTAGACGAGCAGGGTGAGGGATGGGCGGTTGGTCATGGTGGGCTCGTGATGCGGCGACAGAGCGGTACTTGGTCGGAGTTCACCCTGGGTGTCCGATTCGAACTCAAAGGGTTAGATCTTACGAGTAGCGGGGACGGTTGGGCAGTTGGGCGGGACAGATACACTACTCTTGGAGCGATGTTTCGTTTGCGCGGCGGGGCATGGTCGCAGGAAGTTGTCGAGGACATACCAGCGCTCAACGATGTGAGCCTGATAGCGCAGGACGTTGGATGGGCCGTTGGGAACGAGGGAGTGATTCTGAGCTGGGATGGAGCCCGATGGCGAAAGGAGGAGTTGGCGCCAGACGCGAACTGGCATGCGGTGAGCGCCTCGGCGCCATCGGATGTATGGGTCGCTGGTGGCAAGGAGGGCGGTTTATTCGTTACGGCCAGGCAGGTTCTGGCGCACTATGACGGTGCCTCCTGGAAGATAGTGCATGATCGAGTCGCTGCGCCGTTCTACGATGTCTATATCTGTCGCGCCAATTGCGAACACGAGCGCGCTGTCGCGGTTGCAGGATGGACGGTGTGGACCTTGTCCGAGAGTGATGGCTGGAGCGTTGTCGGCAAGGTGGCGATGCGATTTCCGGAAAGCGCACTGCACGCGATAGCGCAAGTACCAGACCAGAACCGCTATGTAATCACAGGTGAGGATGGCACGGTAGCATACTTGGAGGACGGTCGCCTGGACGCGGTCCAGGGACATCAGCAGTTGAGCGGAGTCGCGGCTGACGGCGTTGGGCAGTTGTGGTGCGTAGGGCAGCCTGGAGACCCTCTACGGTTTGACGGCAGAGCGTGGCGGCGGGACAGGGTGATCGGGGAGCGGTCGCGCTTAGTCGATATTGACGGCACAGATGCAGGCAACATGCTCGCCGTTGGTTTCTTCGGCCAAGTGGCTCACTTTGAGAATGGCACTTGGCTCTTGGAGCCGGCATTCACGGACAAAGACCTACGGCGGGTGCGGGTTGCGGAGTCGGGGGACGCATGGGTAGTTGGGTCAACGCTGACGTTCGGTCCGGACGACGGATCGATCATAGCAGCCCGACATAAGGGCCGGTGGGAAATCCAGTATGAAACGGCAGGCTCTACCGGGGCGCTAAGAGCAATCGACGTACTAGAGAATGGGCACGTGTG
>CAYYVH010000244.1:0-6331 GCA_964475075.1 uncultured Anaerolineales bacterium
TACGGGTTGTCTGACGCTGCCAAGGTGCATCGATGTCACCAACCAGGGCGACCAGATCGTAGCCTTCGCCGTCGCGGCCGGATCACGGGACGTGCCCGCCCGTCATACAAGCAACAGACCCTCGGCGAGGGCGCGTAGATCCGCAACGAACGCCTCGGGTGCCGGCGGATCGATCCACCTCACCAACTCCCAATCCGCCTCGGTGGCGCTGTCGAGCGCGCGGGCGACGTCGGCGGGAAAGACGCCCGCGGCCTTGCCCTGCGCGCCGGTGATCGCCGCGTGCAGCGAGAGACCCTGCACGTGCCCGAAGCCCCAGATGTCGGCCAGGTCCTTGGGTTCGCACCGGTCCAGGACGGCGGTGATCCTGTTGGCCAGGATGTTCTCGGCGCTGTCGAGGCGGCCCAAAACAGGATGCACCACCACCGGCCCGATGCGCGACGGCATGTCGTTGATCAGCTCGATCTTGAGGTCGACGTCGCCCCGGCGGAGCGCGGCACGGATGAACCGCGCCTCGCGCAGGAGCACGTTGCATGACCAGTCGTCGTGGTGTGCCAACGCGTGAACGACGCGGTCGCCCCACAGACCGAAGTCGACGGCGTCGTTGGCGAACAAGTCGAGATCTTCGGAGAAGCGGTGCCCGAGGTAACCCCGCGACGCTGCCGTGTCACCCGTGAGATACAGGCCGGTGTCCAGGCCGTTCACGATGGCCAGGACCGCGTCCTGGAACGGGTACAGCCGCTCGAAGAAAAACGCTGAGTCCACAGTGGGCCTACACCAAGTCCGGTCGCCGCGTCGCAAGCCACCACACGACGAAATCCAATCCGCGGCGCCGGCTTTCCGAGCGGACCCGTTCGCGCCACTGCGGCCAACCGGCGGCCAGGCCCCGAAAGCCGAGCAGGCGGACGATGTCGGCGTAGGCACCGTAATCCAGCAGGCGAACCGCCGCCCAGTCCCGGTCCAGGCGCCCGAACGTGCTCTCGCCCGCCAGCAGCGCCCGGAACTGCGCCTCGTCGAGATCGTAGTCCCACACGTACGGCAGGCGAGGCGGGGGCGGTGTGGCAGCCGTAGTGTCAGTGGTCATGCCATGCATTGTAGTCTCGACCGGCGGGCACGGGAAGTCAGCTCCGCGGACTGACCAGGGCAAGGATGACACCGTCTTCGGCGCCCATCACCTTGGCGCCGACAAGGCGTCCGAAGACGCGCTCCAACAGGCGCCGGAGGCATGGGTGTTTGGGCGGGAGGGCTGGCTGGACGACGAGATACAATCGTTCATCGGCGCAAGTGCGCCGAGGGACTGGGCCAGGGACATGGCCCTCCGGCAGCTTCCGGGCGTCGCCCCACGAGAGATATGGGTGCTTCCGGGGGCGGTCAACGGGACCTGGTTCTCGGTGCTCAGGGTCATGGGACAATCCGGGCGTCGCGGTGTATCATCCCATCACGGGAGGACGACATGAATACCATCCGAATTGCATTGGTCCAACAGCCGGCCACGACCGACCGGGACGACAACCGGCGGCGGGGGATTGCGGCGGTGGAGCGGGCGGCAACCGACGGCGCCCAGCTGGTCTGCTTCGCCGAGCTGGCCTTCGACCCCTTCTATCCCCAGGAGCCGGCCACCGACGACACGCTGGCCCGGGCCGAGCGCGTACCAGGCCCGACGATCGAGCCGTTCGTGGACTTGGCGCGCGCGCTGGGCGTCGTGATCGTGCTGAACGTGTTCGAGCTCGACGGCGACCGTACGTACGACACCTCGCCGGTCATCGACGCCGACGGCAGCCTGCTGGGCAAGACGCGCATGGTCCACATCACTGACTACAAGTACTTCCACGAGCGCGGCTACTACGCGCCGGGCGACCAGGGCGCGCCGGTCTACGACACGGCCGTCGGGCGCGTGGGCGTGGCCATCTGCTACGACCGCCACTTCCCGGAGTACATGCGCGCCCTCGCCCTCGGAGGGGCGAAGCTGGTCGTGGTGCCGCAGGCGGGCGCGCTGGGCGAGTGGCCCGAGGGCCTGTTCGAGGCCGAGATGCAGGTGGCCGCATTCCAGAACGGCTACTACACAGCGCTGTGCAACCGGACCGGCACCGAGACCAAGCTGGCGTTCGCCGGCGAGTCATTCGTGTGTGACCCTGCTGGCAAAGTGATCGCCCGGGCTGGGCGCTTGAGCGAGGAGATCCTGATGTGCGACATCGAGCTGGATAAGGTCGACGAGTCGCATGCCCGACGACTGCTCCTGCCTGACCGCCGGCCCGAGCTGTACGCCGACTGGCTTTCCGGGCAGTAGGGTCCGGGTCCTCGTGAACCGGTGCGGAAACACCCCGACCACCTGACGCGGGCACGGCACGCTGTAGAACCTACGGGTCGCATCGGCCGTCCTCGGTCACTTCATTGCGTCGTCGGAGCCGCTATCGTAGTCCGCATCCGCCCAGGCGTACAGCACCGCGTTGCCGCGCTTGCCCACCGGCTCCGACTCGCCCATGGCCCGCAGGCAGTAGGCCGCCTTCTGGGCCAGCCAGCGCGGCACGTCCATCGCCTCGGCCAGCTCCAGGGTCGTGAACGGCCCGGTCAGCTCGTTCGACACCAGTTCGCTCACGTCGCCCGGCTCGGAATACCACGCCTTGAGCGCCGCGTGAAGCGGCTTCTCGTTCAGCAAGCCGATGTGGTTGCCGGACTCCGTGGAAGTCATCTTATGCAGCCGTGCCGTAAGTGTCCCCACTCCGGTGCGAAGTGCGTGTAGTCCCGGCATCGTCGAGGCCACACAAGTTGTAGCCGGCACGCGCGCACGTGTCCAGCACGACCGGCCCAGCGGTCCCCGATCGCGCGGACCGGGACGCCCACCCGCTGGAGCAATTCCTTGCTCGGGTAGCCCGAAGTGTGTCGAGGTCAAGGAACCGCTCCAGCGAAGAACTGGCCATGGACGGGCCCGCTGCAGGATCGAAAGCGGCGACGGCCCTCTGCCGTTAGTCTAAAGATGACTCGTCCTCAAGCTCCAACTCAAGCTCCTCGTCGGCTTCGTGGGCGCCCTCGTCGTTTTCCCTGGTCACGACGTAGGTCAGAATCAGGGCCAGACCGAAGAACGCCGGCAACAGGCCGAACAGCATCCACGGACCGAAGTTCATCGGGAACTGGCCGTGGGAGAACGTCGCTCCGAGAGGGTACAGGCCAATCAGCAGCGCCACGCCCAAGGCGGTCATCACGATGCCCCAGCGCAGCGTGTCCCTGCCGTTGCCCCAGCGCGACGGCCTCACCAGTCCGCGGTCGGCCAGCGCGATCGTCTCCTTGTAGCGCAGGAAGCGCCAGAAGGCGAGAAACATGAAGACGAGCGTGAAGAACAGAAGCGTGCCGACGATCTCTCCCATGGTCTATCCTCCTCCGGTAATTGTCTCGATCTCAGCTGTCGGTCAGGGCCCGCAGCTCGATACTGCCGTTACGTGTCGTCACTGAGAGTCTTGCGCCACCCTCGTTCAGGCGGCCTCGCCAGCGATCCTTGCGTATCTCCCCTGCGAGCGTGATCGGCAAGTCCGACTCGATGCGGCCGAACGTGGTCTCCAGCTCGGCGTCGAATGAGCTGTCGGCCGGGATCGTCAGCTGAATGTCGCCGAAGTTGGAGTGGACCGCGTGGTCGGCCGCCGGATCGAGGCTCCCGGCAAACTCGATGCCCCCGTTCCCCGTGCGAAGGTTCAGCACGGCAGCGATGGCGCCCGTGACATTGATTCCGCCGAACTCGCTCTCGAGGTCGAGGGAGCCACGTGCCCCTTCCAGCGACACGCCACTCGTGCCGGTGAGCTGGACATCCCCGGAACCCGTGACGAGTGTCACGGCCGTCTGCGTCGGCACACGGATCCGGAAGTCGATGCGATCGGCACCGCGCCGGGCACCGATCTCGATCCGCTCGGGCGGCCGATAGCGGAGCTTGACCGCGTTGCCGCGCTGCTCCGTTTCGACCGTGAGGGCCTCCGCGGCGACGGCCGCTTCCTCCGGCTCAGTGCCCCACGCCCTCTTCGAAAGGTCCACTTCGATACGACCTCCTCCGCCGGGCTTTGTCCGACGCACCATGAGCCGTATTCAGCCTTACACGGCCCCGCGCATCCAGTTTCTCAGTGTGGCGCTACCCGTATTCGTCTTCGTCGCTCTATTGGCAGCGGCGTCCGCGCTCGTACTCCGGCCATCCATGGCATGGGACCCCCTCTGGTTGTCGCGCCTGGAGCTGGAGCTCACGGTCGGTTGGTGGTCGGTGGCGCCGCGCGGGCTCCATCCGGTCGTGACCGCGGCCGCGGCCGCGACCGCCGCCAGTCTCGTGCTCTTCCCGTTCCTGCTCGTCCTGGATCGGCCGCGCGTCCGCGCTAGCTGATCCTCCCGAATGATCGATAGCTTAGCTAATAGCAATAGCAGATAGCTGATTGCTGATAGCCGATCACCCTTTGCCTTTGCCCGACCCCTCGGCTACAATGGCCGGCGCTGTTGGCCGCTCCGGTCCACCGGGTCGGACGGCCTTTGAATTCCCGCTGGATCGAGCCAATCGCTTGCGCGTCCTGATCACCGGCTACGGTGGCTTCGCCGGCTACCACCTCGCTGAGCATCTGCTCCGGGCGACCGACTGGCGGCTCTGGGGCACGGCGTACTGCGAGGAAGAGCTGGCCGGAAGGCCAGCGGTGAGCGTGCACGCCGTGGTCGTGGATCTGCGCGATCCGCGGCCGGTTCGCCAGCTCGTGGCGGACGCGGAGCCCGGCATCGTGTTTCACTTGGCCGGCCAGGCGTTCGTGCCCGAGTCGTGGGAGGATCCCTGGGCCACGTTCGAGACGAACGTGCGCATGCAGCTGAATCTGCTCGAGGCAGTGTCCGGCTGGGCTGCGGAAGCGAAGCGCAAGGTGCGCGTGGTCACGATCACGAGCAACGAGGTGTACGGTGCGCCGCCGGCCGAGGCCCTACCGGTTGACGAGACCACACCTCTGGCACCCATCAACCCGTATGCGACCAGCAAGGCGGCCCAGGACCTCCTGGCGGGGCAGTATGTACGCGATGAGGATCCGGATGTAATCCGCATCCGCCCGTTCAACCACATCGGCCCTCGCCAGGATCCTCGCTTTGTGGCTTCGGACTTCGCGCGCCAGGTGGCCGAGATCGAGGCCGGTGTTCGCCCACCCGTCATCCGCGTGGGCAACCTGTCGGCCGAGCGGGACTTCACCGACGTCCGCGACATGGTGCGCGGCTACCACCTGGCCGCCGTACACGGGCGGCGTGGTGAGGTCTACAACCTCGGCCGCGGCGAGTCCCATGCCATCCGCGAAATCGTCGACTTCTACCTGTCCCAAGCCACGGTGCCGGTTTCTGTGGAGACCGACCCTGGCCGCTTGCGGCCGGCGGACGTGCCGCGCAATCTGTGCGATTCCACCAAAGCGCGCCGGGAGCTGGGCTGGCGTCCGGAGATCCCTTTCGAGCGGACTCTGGCCGACATCCTCGCCGACTGGCGTGCCCGCGTGGCCGCCGCGGCGCCTTCGGAAGCCTGAGGAGCACCTATGCCTACCGCATTGATCACCGGAATAACAGGCCAGGACGGGTCGTACCTGGCCGAGTTCCTGCTCGACAAGGGTTACGACGTCGTCGGCATGGTGCGGCGCAGCAGCACCGTGAACTTCGAGCGCATCGCGCACATTCAGGACCGCCTCACCCTCACCCCGGGCGACATGCTCGACGAGGTCTCGCTCATCAACCTGTTGCGCGAGCACCGGCCCAGCGAGGTCTACAACCTGGCCGCCCAGAGCTTCGTCCAAACCTCCTGGAACCAGCCCGTCTTCACCGGCCATGTAACCGCCCTGGGCGTGACTCGCATCTTGGACGCCATCCGGATAGCGGACCCCACGATCCGGTTCTACCAGGCATCCTCCTCGGAGATGTTCGGCAAGGTCCGCGAAGTGCCCCAGAACGAGAACACGCCGTTCTATCCCCGCAGCCCCTACGGCGTGGCCAAGGTCTACGGGCATTGGATCACGGTCAACTACCGCGAGAGCTACGACCTGTTCGCCGTGTCGGGGATTCTGTTCAACCACGAATCCCCTCGTCGGGGGCTGGAGTTCGTGACGCGGAAGATCTCCGACGGCGTGGCGCGGATCTCCCTCGGACTGGCCGATGAGTTGCGCCTCGGGAATCTGGAGTCGCGCCGTGACTGGGGCTGGGCGGCGGACTACGTGCGGGCAATGTGGATGATGCTCCAAACCGACGAGCCGGACAACTGGGTCATAGCCACCGGCGAGACGCACGCCGTAGCCGAGCTCTGCGATGTTGCCTTCGGCCATGTGGGGCTCGACTAGCACGACTACGTCGGTCCCCGCAA
>CAYYVH010000245.1:0-6311 GCA_964475075.1 uncultured Anaerolineales bacterium
AGGGCCTATGCAGGCAGCAGGGCGCCCAGCGGCAGCAGGGCGCGGACGCTCGCCCGCGGATGCCGTACGGCCCACCAGGCCGCCCGGCGCGCGGTGCGCGGTGCGGGCTTTGACCGAGACGCGCCCCGCGAACCCGTCAGCGCATCGCGCGGGCTCTCAGCGGTCAATTCTCTCTCCTACTGTTGCTGTCGGCAAGAAGAGACCCTATCGTAAGCACCGCATGACAGGCCGTCAAACCCCCGCGCTGCAATACAACCCTCTTCAGTAGGGCGTCGACCCCACCAGCTCCCGATAGAGTGCCTCGTGGCGCTCGGCAATCGCCTCCCAGCCGAAATGCGTGGCCACGCCGCGCGCGCCCTCCGACAGCCGTGTCGCCAGTGCCGGGTCGTCCAGCACCTGCGCCAGCCCCTCCGCCAGTGCCGCTGGGTCCCCCGGTGGCACGAGCCGGGCCGAGATGCCGTCGACGAGGGGCGGCAAAGGGTCCTCGAGCGACGTGGTTCCGTCAGGCGGCGGCGGCGCGGTAGTCACCACCGGTCGGCCGTGGGCCAGCGCCGCGAGCAGGCTCCCGCGGCGGTAGGACGCCCCGTCGGCGTATGGCAGGGCGATCACGTCGGCGGCCCGGAGCCAGGCGGAGACTTCCGCGGAGGGCAGGTGTCCGGTCCAGATGACCGCCTCGGACAGCCCAACGTCCGCCATGTCCGCTTTGACCGTGGCTCGGTAGGCGATATTGGTCGGATCGCTGGCGCCGACGGTGGCCCCAACCATCACCAGTCGGAGGTCGCGCCCCGCGCGGCGAAGGGCCGCCAGCGCGCCCACCAGATCGCGTGCGCCCTTGCTGGCGTTCAGCATGCCGAAGTAGGCTACCAGCGACATGCCAGGCCCGATTCCTACCGCCTCCCGCCAGGCGGCACGGTCGTAGTCCGGCGGCGGCGCGTCGGGGATGTTGCTGCCGATGGGAACCAGCTCCAGGCGCCACGGTCGTCCCTCGGCCGCGATCGCCGCATAGTCCGCCGCGTTCGTGGCCACGGTCAGGTGCGCCCAGCGCGCCGGCAGAAGAGTAACCCAGCGGCGGAGACGCCCGGCTTTGGGGAAGAGGTATGGCACGCGCACGTCATGATAGGTCACCGCCAGCTTCACCGCCTCCGTTCGCCGCAGCCACCATGGCGCCAGGTTGATGCCGGGGTGCATCCCGTAGGCGGCCGTTTGGTACTGGATATGCAGCACATCGGGCTGGGTCAGCGCCGTCAGACTCCGCAGCGCGGAGGCGACCGACCAACGCCAGACGCCCGCAACACGGAAGACCGTGATCCTGGCCTCGGCCGCAGACCGTCGCGTCGGGGCGGCCGATTCCTGGGTACCGTTCCCCCGCCGACGCCTCCGCGTCTCCGAGGAGCCGGCCCGCTTGCGGGTATGTACATCGACGGCGAGGCCCCGCGCCGCCAGCGCCTCGGCCAGGCAGCGGGTGTAGTCGGCCACACCGCCCTCGTCCGGCGGATACTCACCGGTGACGAGACAGATGCGCATGGTCCATCTCCGTACCCGTTAGTCTGACGTGCCACATCGCTACGGCCCGCCCCCCGGCGACAGCCCATCCTTCAGCACGCCCCAGTAGGCCGCCACCCGTGCCCGCCGCAGCCCTCGGCGATGGCCGACCAGCCACTTCACCGTCTCCAGGGCCAGCTCCGCGGCGAACGCAGACAGGATGCCCGTGCGGACAGCCGCTGCCGCTAGCCAACCGTGGTGTTTGCGGAAGTAACGTACCCGCGACCGCTGGAAGTGCAGGTGGCGCGCCGGTACGGCCTGGCTGCTGGAGGCGCCCTCGTGGTGGATGATGCGCGCCCGGGGCTCGAAGTGCACTTCCCAGCCGGCATCCCACAGGCGGCGGCACAGGTCCAGCTCCTCGGCGTACATGAAGAAGCCCTCGTCCAGGAGGCCGACCGCTTCCAGGGACTCGGTGCGTAGCGCGATGGCCGCACCGGTGACCCAATCCACCGGTCCGGCGCCGCTGGGCGGGTCGCCGGCCATGTGATACCGGCGCGAAGCCGGGTTGGTCGGCCAGTGCCAGTCGACGGGCGTGCTCTCCATCAGCCCGGTGAGGACCGTCGGGAAGCGGCGGCACGAGCTCTGGGCCGATCCGTCCGGGAAGCGCAGCTCGGGACCGACGGCACCCACCTTTGGATGACGCACCAGGTACTCGACGAGGACTGCCAGCGCATCGTCGGCGACCTCGGTGTCGGGATTCAGGAGCAGCACGTACGGTGGCGCGGCGGCGGAGGGCTCGCCGACCCCCAGCCGCCGCAGGCCTTGGTTGTTGCCACGGGTGAAGCCGAGGTTGTCGCTGTTGGCCAACAACAGGACGTGGGGGAACTCGCGACGGACCATTTCGACCGAGCCGTCAGCCGAGGCGTTGTCTACGACCACCACCCGCGCCGACACCGTGGTACGTTGGATTGTCTCCAGACAGCGATGCAATAGCGCGCGCACGTTCCAGCTGACGATCACCACGCCGAGTTGTGGCGGAACCTCGGCCGGGCCGTCACCTTCCGCCGCCTTGTCAACCCCGACTGATAGCTGATAGCTGATCGCCGATAGCCTAATAATCCCGCTCCACGACATAGCGGGCGATTCGCGCGAGATAGTCGCGCGCCCCGGAGGCCGGCAAAGCCTCGATCGCGGCAATCGCTCCGTCGACTCGGGTTTGCGCCGCGCGGTGCGCCGCATCCAGTGCGGCCTTGTTGCCCCGCACCGATCCGACGAGCCGCTCGATTTCCTCGCCCTCGGATGCTCTGTTGTCCAGCCAGGAAGCGGCTTGCGGATTGCTGGCCAGGTGCAGAAGAACCGGCAGGGTCACCGTGCCGGCGCGCAGGTCGCTTCCGACGGGCTTGCCCAGCCGGGCCTCGTCGCCCGTGAAGTCCAGGATGTCGTCCACGATCTGGAACGCCATCCCCAGCTCCCGCCCGTAGTGGGCTAGCGCGTGAACTGGGGCGTCATCGCCCACCGTTAGCACTCCGGCAGCTTCGGCGGCGGCCTCGAACAGCGAACCGGTCTTGGCGTAGATGCGGTACTCGTACTCCTCACGCGTTGGCACGCCGGTGCGCCCGAACAGCTGCCGAAGCTCCCCGGCTGTCATGGTGCCCAGGGTGCGGGAGAAGATCTCCATGACCCGCACGTTGCTGGTGGCGGCGGCGAAGCCTGCCGCGCGGGCGAACAGCCAGTCGCCCGCCAAGACTGTCGCCCCGGCGCTCCAACGAGTGTTCAGGGTGGGCATCCCGCGCCGCACCAGCGAGCTGTCGACCAGATCGTCGTGCACGAGCGTCGCCGTGTGCAGCGTCTCGACCGCGGCCGCCAGCGCCAATACCGGCTCGGGGGCAGGATCGCCCAACCGGGAAACAGCGAACACCAGGGCCGGCCGCATGCGCTTCCCGCCGCTTTCGAGCACCCACTCGAGCAGCTGCCGCAGCGCCGGGTGCTGGATCTCCGCGTCGTGACGCAGGTGGGCCTCAAGCCGCGACAGATCATCGCGGACCCCCTCCAGCACTTTCGGAAGCCGCGATCTCGGCGACCGGGACCGGGGTGTGCTCACGAATCCTCCCATCTGAACAGGCGCGCCGCGTTGGCGCTCGTAGCGAATGCTACATGCGCCAAGCTCGTGTCGCGCAGCGCGGCCACGCGCTCGGCAATCAGGCGCAGCATGGCCGGTTCATTGCGCTGCCCGCGGTGCGGATGGGGTGCGAGATACGGCGCGTCGGTCTCAAGCAACAGTGCGTCTTCGGGCAACCCCACCGCCACCTCGTGCGTCCTCGCGGCGTTGGCGAAGGTCACGATACCGGACAGCGAGATCAGGAAGCCCGCCCCCACCAGCCGCTCGGCCATCGCCAGGTCGCCGCTGTAGCAATGCATCACCCCCAGCGGCCTGGCAGCGGCTTTCCCCTCGGCTGCCCACCCCAGCAGGATTGCCGCCGAGTCCTCGTCGGCCTCACGACAGTGAATCACGACCGGCAGACCGATCCGGCGCGCCAACTCGAGTTGCGCCCGGAAGGCCTCGCGCTGCACCGGGCGTGGGGAGCGATCCCAATGGTAGTCCAGCCCGACCTCGCCGATTGCCACCACCTTCGGCTGAGCAGCAAGGTCCTCCAACGCCGGCAGCGCACCCTCGTCGAACCCGGCAAGGTTTTTCGGGTCCACGCCCACCACCGCCCACACAGCCTCGTGCGCCCCGGCCAGCGCCACGGCGGCACGGCTGCCCGCCAGGTGGGTGCCGACGGTCACCACGCGCTCCACCCCTTCCGCGGCCGCACGCGCCAAGAGAGCCGCCGTCGGCTCATCGGCGAACTGGTCCGCGTCGAGATGGCAATGGGTGTCCACCAGCCGCACGCCCGCCATGCCTAGCACACCTTCCCGCAGTCACATCGACTATCACCAGGCACTTCCGGTGCCGGACCAGTCGGACTGATAGCTGATAGCTGAAAGCCGCTAGCCCAAGCCACATCAGCCGCCCGACCTCTGAACTCACCCACTACGTCTACCCGCCCCCCTCGTCCAGCCCGGCCAGTGACAGACCCGCCGCCAGCACGGCGTCGACCTTCCCGGCGTCGGTCATCTCGGTGTACACCCGGAGGAGGGGCTCGGTGCCGGAGAACCGCACCAAGAGCCAGCCGTCGTCTGGTAACCAGAACTTGAACCCGTCGCGACGGTCGATGCGTACTACGGCAATGCCGGCTAGCTCCGCTGGCTCAGCCGCCTCGAGGCGCGCGCGCACGTCGCCGCGCGCGCTGCCGGCGAAGCGCACATCGATCCGCTTGTAGAACCACTCGTTGCCCACAGCGCGGTAGAGGGTCTGGATCAGCTGGGACGGCGTCTCACCGGTCCGTATCATCAGGTCCAGGAGCGCCAGCGCCGCCAAGAGCCCGTCCCGCTCGGGCAGCGGGCGGAAGGCGAATCCGCCCGACTCCTCGCCGCCGATCATGGCGTCCGTGGCCAGCATCTTGGGGCCCACGTACTTGAAGCCAACGCCGGTCTCGTGGACGGGCACGTCGTATTTGCGACCGAGAGCTTCAAGCATCGAGGTGGTCGAGAGCGTCTTGACGATGGCTCCGCGCTCGCCGCACACCTCCAGCAGGTAGTAGGCCAAGAGGCCATACATCTGCAGCTGATGGATGAACCGGCCCTTTTCGTCCACCGCCCCGATGCGGTCCGCGTCGCCGTCGTTCACGATACCGATATCGGCACCCGTCTGCCTGAGGTGATGGCTCAACGGGTTCGTATTGGGGGGAATGGGCTCCGGCCGCACCATCTCGGGAAACGTAGGGTTGGGAGTGTTGTGGATGGCCAGGAACTGTGTTTCTGCCCCAGGCCCCAGCAGCCACGGCAACCAGCCGATGCCGGCGCCCCACATGGGGTCGTACGCCACGCGCAGACCCGCGGCGGCGATGCGGCCCAGGTCGATCCGCTGGGCGACGTATGCCCGGTAATCGGGTGCCGGATCCACGATCTCTACACGGCCTTCGGCCACGGCCTGATCGAAGCCGAGCCGCTCGATGCACGTCCCGGCGTCCGGAAGGCGCTTCTCGATGCCCTTCAACTCCTCCGGTGCCAGGGCCCCGCCCGTGTCATCGCGCACCTTGAAGCCCAGATCACCCGGCGGGTTGTGGCTGGCGGTGAGGTTGAAGGCTCCGGCTGCCCCGTGCACGACGACGGCGTGGCTGATGACCGGGGTGGGTGTAACACCCGCCGTCAGCCACACGGGGATCCCGTGACCAGCCGCTACTTCCGCCGCGGCCACGGCAAACTCGCGCGCCAGGAAGCGCTGGTCGTGACCGATGACCAGCCCCCGATTGGCGCCGTCGGCCTCATCGCGGTAGTACTGCGCCGCAGCGGCGGCCACGCGCCGTACGTTGGCGAAGGTATAGCCCTCGGCGATCCGCGCCCGCCAGCCGTCCGTGCCGAACCGAATCTCGTCGTTCATGCCAGCCCCGTCTCCGCCCGCAATCGCTCAAGATCGGCATCGACGATTCGCCGCACCATCTCCTCGAAACCGACGGTCGGCTGCCATTCCAGCTCACGGCGCGCCTTCGAGGCGTCGCCGACGAGCAGGTCCACCTCGGCCGGGCGCACGTAGCGCGGGTCCTGAACCACGTAGTCGTGGTAGTCGAGCCCCACATGGCCGAAGGCAACATCGCAGAACTCGGCTACGGCGTGCGTCTCGCCGGTGGCTATGACCCAGGTGTCCGGCTCGTCGGTTTGGGGCATCATTCACATTTCCCGCACCTCGTCCGCCGCCCCCCCCCCGGGCCCGCGCGCGCCCCAGATGC
>CAYYVH010000246.1:0-6302 GCA_964475075.1 uncultured Anaerolineales bacterium
GGGGACCACGGCGATCGACACGAGGCCGAGCGGCGAGGATCTGCGGCGAGCTGTGGAGAAGCTGGAGGCGGGGTGAGGGGCCGTCGGTGCCGCCTACTCCGACGTCGGTCGTCCGAAAACTCATCTGAGCCCGTCTCAATGTGCACAGAGATAGGTGCACGGCTTCATGGACACGAAAACGAGCGTCATTCCGTCGACCGAGGAGCCGATCGCCATCCGCACCTAATCCGGTGGTTTAGTGGATAGCAGCGACCTTGAGATGAGTCCAGCCCAGCCGGGCAAGACGAACCTAGGAAGGAATGCGGCTTGACACGTTATCTCATCGCCACAACGGGAACCGCTTTCTGGGTGCCTGTATTGCGGCAGCGCTACTCCAGCTTTGATGCGCGGGACACGAGGGAACCGCCATCTGACGCCTGGGCCTGACCCTTATGGCCGACGGCCCCAGTAGTCCTCGGGGGGACAGTCAATCACATGGGCGATCTGAGAGTAAATGTCGGCAAGATCGTCAGCGTCGGGTGTCTCATAGTACATGCTCGGCTTGCTGGCCACATTCCGGAGCAACACGGGATTGATACGTTCGCTCGGCTCCGGAGAATCCGGCCGACCGAGCCCAATCGTGTAGACAAGAATGCCCGCGCGGTGAGCCCGGTCAGCCTCCGCGAGCACCGTATCTTCCTGGCTCCCACCCGACACCGGAGTTGGTACGCGGTTGGGAAGGCCATCCGTGAGAAGGATGAGTACCTGCTTGTTCTGAGGAACGCGTGCCGGGTCCTGTAGTGCTTCGATGCCGCGCCGGAGAGCGAGGTCGAGTCGTGTGCCCTCAGCCACCCGATCCTCTAGCTGGTTGATGCTGCGAGCCAGCGCAGGTGCGTCCCGAGACAGCGAGTGCTGGAGCCACGCGGTGTCGTTGAATCCGACGACGGCCACCTGGTCGGCCGCGCCGTCGTCGAGAGAGAAGTCCATATACTCCAAGAACTCGACGGCCGCGGCCTGCGCCGCATCGATCTTGCGCCGCCCGGCGGCTGTCGGCCGCAGCATGGTGGTGGACATATCCAGCACGAGTGCAACATCTGCGTAACGGCGACGGGGGTCGCAGTGCTCAAGGTACACGAGCGGCAGGTACACCGGATGAGGCTCGCGGGTGGCCGATGGGTTGGGCTTCGAGGTCCAGGTTGGGCTGGGGGTTGGGCTCGGCGTCTCGCTCGGGGCCGTGTCGGTCGCGGTCGGTGATGGCGTGCCAGTCGGTGGCGGGGGTTCGCTGCGGCAAAGCACCTCAACGTCGCCAACAGTACGCACCCAACCCTGGGTGGTTAGGCGGTCCACGATAGTCTCTCGGCCGACGGGTTCCCCGGTACTGTTATCGTACCAGAGCATCCCGGATGGGTGTTCGAATTCGCCGTCAGGGCTCGCGGCAGATACTACGACAACATCGCGACCTGGCACGAGGGCCAGGGTGCCCTGCGTTGCCTCGTCGACGATCGTTTCGTCGATGTAGAACTCGGGCTGGGTGACCGGGCTCAGTCCAGTACCGTCATCTCGCAGCGGAATCAGATCCCCCATGTGGTTCATGGGGTGGCTGCTCTCTTGCATTGCTTCGCCAGTGCGATCGCGGAGGCCAATGAGGAGATCGCCGTTGTCTCGCAGTTCTATATCTGTCAACAGCGCCTGTGCCGGAACGCCGTGCCTGAAGCCACCCCGCGGTACTTCGTCGATCCAACCCTCCCACTGAGGGTCGCGGGTGTAGTCAAGCCCAATGCTAGCGACCAGGGACATGTCCGAGCCGTCCGCTCGGGAGCGATACACGTGTGCGACGAGTTCGCCGACGGGCGGCTGCACGACGTGGGTGTTGACAACGCCGTGGTAGAGCCAGCCGTGTCCGTAGGCGAGTCCGAAGGGCCTTGCGTCGTTTGCCCACGGTTCGTGAAGTGCCCCATGATCAAATGCATCGAGCAGCATGCCGTCCGGTACGCCAAGCCGATAGATCTTCCGGTCGAACAGGTTCACGGCGAACAGGAACTCGCCCCTGTCGGAGAGTTCGATGTCTCCGAGACCTCTCTTTCCAACGTAGGGACCGGCGTTGCCTTCGCCCGGAGGTAGATCAGGTGGGCCGGCTGGCAACTGGGCCCACGTCGCGACATGTCCTGTCTCAAGATCTACTCTGTAGATTCCCCCAGTTCCTGCTGGTCCAACCGAGTATTGTGACTTGTAGAACGACGCCGCGTATAGGTGGTTGCGATAGCCGTCATATGCGAGACCGAATGTGGAGCCTGCTTGCACTTGAGAAAGCAGCGTCACGTGCGAATCCGTGGTGTCGGTGGGGGTATCGTCGAAGACAACAACGGCCCTCTTTTCCGCAAACACTGCGTGGGGAGCGTATTCTATGATTGTCGTGGCATATAGTAACGAGTCCTCACCACACATTGGCACGCGCGGCAGCTGAGCTGGGGCTGTGCTCGCGACAAGCGCGAGAGGAGTGTCGGGCCGTTGCGTGGATGCAGGGACTAGCGGTACCAGAAACCAGAAAACGACGGCAAAGAGCACGAGGGCAGAACGCCGATGTCGACTGGCATTCCGACTCGCTCCGCTTGAGACAGATCGACAGTTAGCCACGAGGCACTCCGATCCAACAGGGAGTCAAGTAAGGGGTCTCGTCTCGGCCCCTTTCTATGCTCGTGCTCGTATACAGCTGGTGCGGCGCGATGCGCGCGGCGCCGCACCCCGGCAAGAACCACGCCAGGGAACTGTCCGCGGCCCGCATCCAAGCAGCAACCCTGCCAGCATACACAGCCGTATCAGTCTGCCATGTACTCGTTATCGACGCCAGTGGGCACGAGGTGGTAATCCTCGGTCTCGCCTACTTCGTAGCCGCCGAGAGGTCCCCTGCCGTCAGGTAGCTTCGGGCCCCCACCGTCAGGATCCACTGCAAGCTCCTCACTCACAGCGATTCGCGCCCACATGTGTTCGTCCGGGTACGCGGGATCGTACACGTCAAACAGGGGGGTCTGGACCGTGTGAATGCCCTCGCCGAGCGCGACCCACTGGTTTTGCACGGCCCACTCATAGACCGTCACGGGTCCTCGTTGCGGGTCCGTGCACGAGAGGACGTCACCCCAGTCTCCATCACGGTTGAAATCGAACCAAGCGTTCACGTAGTAGTCGATATCGTCCGGATACCGGATGTTTACCGTGTACTGCATCTGCGCTTGCTGGCAGTGAGGGAGAGCTACCGGGAAGATGATACTGTCGTCGTAGAGGTCCAGGTCAGGTTGGTCCTGTAGCGGGATGATGTTGATGGTCGGATCCTCGTCTGGGGGAAGGTCGGCCTCTTCTTCTTCAGTGACCTCCAACCCAAGCCACACGTTTTCGTCTGACATCACATGCTTGATGCCCGGCGGAGCGGAGTCGTATACGGAATGGTACATCCCGTGCTGCCCAGTAGGATACGCAGTCATGGGGGTGCCGTAGTGGTTCGTGCTGTCGGGTGCGTCACCCAAGTCCGAAGGCGCCGGGCAATCGGCCCGACATGGGTAGGACGCCAGATCCCAGACGGTGAAAGGTGCTGTGAGTATAGCGCCGCCGAGAGCGCCGGTCTTGGCATCGACAGGGTGGATGTTTCCGCCGGTTGTCGACGCCCACAGGTTCCCATGACCGTCAAAGGCCAAGCCGACCACTGCTGCTCCCATCCGCCCTATCAAATGCTGCAGGCCGTTGAAGCGAGAGATCCTCGCATATGCGGATCCCGGATCGTCATTCACGGAAGCGAACAGGCGGCACTCCGCAGCGCCGTCCTCAGCCGTCATTGGCGGGGCGGCGAAGATGAGGTCGCCAGTGTAGCCCCTCGGTCCGTCGCCGACGACCCTGACCCCGGTGGGGGGGCGAAGGAAAAGCCCGCCGCTGCCGTCACCCGCCCAGAGGTTGTTACTGTTTCCATCGCCCAAGGCGAAGGTTTGAACCGGTACGGTTTCACCGGTTGGGATGAGCGCCCGAGTGGGTATATCGAACCTCTGGAGCGCCCAACCGACATTGTCAGTGACATAGAGCTGCGTGGGACTCGCCACTGCAGCGTTCCACATGCCATCGGGAAGAACTGATTTGATCTTAGCCTGGTTTCGACACCTGGAATCGGCATGAGGCATAGTCCCATCTGCTCGAGCCGGCAAACGTCGCGCGCCCGTGGTGGACCGCGTCCGGCTCAAGTTGCATGCGGTATTCGATTCACTGGCTGGCACCAGGCGGATCGGGTGCTCGCGGATTGAACGTCCGGGGCACGACCCCGGTGTACTCGCCCAATCCGCGAACGTGATCGCCGGCAGCGAGTCGAGTCGGCCGCGGCTCGGCCGTTGGTGTCCTCCGGGACCTTCGACAACCGGTAGTGCACAGCGCTACCCCCGAACCCGAGATCTGCCGACGGCTTGGCCGTACTCGGCTGGCTGGGCGTCAGCGCACGAGGGGCTCCATTTGAGCGTAGGCGTCCGCTCCCGGCCACTCCAGTGTGGCCAGTACGTCCGCCTGGAAGTCCGTCAGCGGTGCGGCGCGGCGCTGTTGACTGCCGTCGGCCCACCGCAGGTCCACCGCCTGCAAAGAGGCGAAGCCCTTGAGCAGCCGGTCGGCGGTCAGGTGCTGTCCACGTTGCCGACACGCGCGCTCCAGGATCGCGCGCACCAGCAGCGCAAGCAACGTGATGAAGACCAGGCCTTCGATCCGCTCGTCGCTGCGCACGAACAGCGGCTGGACGAGCAACGGCCCCTTCGCCGTGCGGAAGCGCTTCTCGATTCCGTCCTGGCCCTTGTACAACGTCAAGGCCTCGCTGGCCGTCAGGTGCCCGCCGTTGGTCACCAGCGCATAGCGGCCGTCCACCCGCTGGGCCGCAGCCAACCGTTCACGGTCGATCCGGAAGCGCAGTGTCATCTGGCCGTCCGTGCCGCTCAGGTCGACCTCGACCATCTGTTTCACGGCCGCATTGGCCTGCCGCACGGTGGCCAGGCGCGCCTCGACGTAGCTGCGTCGCTTGAACCGGCGCGTGTTGAGCTTGCGCTGGATGCCTTCCAACGCATTGAGCAGTCGCTTCAGCAACGTCCGACGCTTCTGCTCGTCCAGGCGTTGCTTGCCGGCACTCCAGACCACCAGCGCGCGGTCGGTGAAGTGCTGCTCGTCGCAAACGAAGACGAATGGTCGCCAGACGCCCCGGTAGGGCACGAACCGCTCATCGTCCGGTCGCACCCGTTTGGGGCGGTAGTCCAACGGACAGGCGGCCAACTCCTCGGTATCGACGCTGGCCACCACGCGATCCGTTGCCTTGCCGTTGGGCAGCGGACCCAGGTACATCAAGTGCTGGTCATGGCACGCTGCCACCCCCTCGGCCGTCACCATCTTGCTGTCGCTGACCAGCAGTGGTCGCAACTTGCGCTCGGCCAGTTCCGGTCGGGAGAACAGGCGCAGCAACGCCTCGAGGTGCGGCACCGGGCGGGTGATGTCGGCGGTGTTGCCGGCCAACACCTCGTAGCGAACCGGCGTGTAGCCGTCGTGGGTCACGTCCACCTCCAGGTTCACCTGCTTGGTGTCCGGCCGATGGTCTCGACTGCAGCCGTAGGTGGCCAGGTGGCTGTCGGTGTACGCGCCCTCGAAGTAGATGGACGTGATGTCCCAGTGCAGCACGCTCAGGTCCAGTTCGTAGACCGCGATCGCGCGCGTGATCAGGCGCGCCCACAACTCCGCCAAGTGCGGATGCAGGCGATCCAGCGCCCGGCCCAGGCGGTTGTCGTAGGCCTTCGCCACCGGCACCCCCAGCACTTGCTCGAGCACATGGCCGCTGAGCCAATCCTGCACGTGGTACAGCGGCTGCGGGGCAAGCAATCGGTTGAGCGCCAACAGCAGCACAATCCGCCCCAGGTCGATGTCCGCCTCGCTCGGCACCAGGGCGTTGGTCGTATCCCGCACGTCCAGTTCGCGCAGAATCGGGTAGAGCACAGGCAGGGCGCCCATCGGGGTTGGATGCACCGCCTCTATAGACTGGCCTAACTGATCGGCCTGCGTTGTTTCCACGGCCTCGCCTCCTTCACTGGAACCTCCGGAGGCGTAGTATCCACTACAAGTCGGCCGAAGTCACCTGTGCGGGTCTGGGCGCCGGCGATCCCGCCGCCTCGCCCGAGCGGTCGGGGGCCGGGGTGCGCATGGGTAGCGGCCGGTGCCGGCTAGTCGCCTGCAGGCACAGCCGGCGGGGGAGGCTGGCGCGGCGCGCCCTCCCGGGGTTGGTCGCGTGCGCGGGGCGGGGGGGGGGCGGCGTCGTGGTCGTTCTGTTG
>CAYYVH010000247.1:0-6298 GCA_964475075.1 uncultured Anaerolineales bacterium
TGGCCAACGCGCGCGGGCCGCGCGCGCGCGCGCGCGTGGTGGCCCCCCCCCCGCGGCGCGCCGCGCCCGGGGGGGGGGGGGGGGGGGGGGGGGGGGGGGGGGGGGTGAACGGGTAATCACGAACTTGTCGGTGTCATCGTCAGTGTCATTGGCGAGTCGGTTCACGGTGACCAGCAGCATACCACGACACACCCGGGGTGCAACCACCACCGCTGCCAGGACTCCTCTCGAAGGCTGACCCGGACCCCATCGCGTGTCCCCGCTACCGCCGAACGGCAACGTCCGGCCGGGCGCGCCAGGCCAACGCGGAGCCTTCGCCCACCTGCAGTGAGGTGTGGTCCGAGAGTGTGAGCACGTGCATTTCCGGCATGGCCGACGACGTGGCTTCCGGGTGCACCAGGTACGCGACGCGCGACCCGTCCGGGGACCATGCCGGGTTGTCGCCCGCAACCAGATCGGTGCGCTCGCCTGACTCGAGGTCCCACAGCTGGATGGCCGCACCGCCCGTCGATCCAGGTTCCGTCGTGCGGCCAGAATCTGTCGACCACGCATATCCAACGCCAGGTACGATCAGCGCGCTGCGACCGCCTGGCGAAAGCGTCACGGAGGACGGGACTTCTTGTTCTAACCTGAAGCTGTACCGCGTCCCTTGCACGATGTTCATCACAGTGAAATACATCGCGTAGTCCGCGGTACCCGCCTGGTGGTAGGGTGACGTCAGCAATGTCGTGCCATCCGCCGATAGCACGATGTCGTTGATGTGATACGCGTCGATGTTCAGAACGGAATCCACCACGAAGCGCGCCGTGGCGAAATCGACCCAATGGAGTGTGTAGCTGCAACCACCGGACCCACAGTCCTCAGTTGCCACCGTCTCTGATCCGCCGTCGCGCGAATCGTCGGAACCGCTCGGACTGCGTTCGTCGATAACCGCAGCGGCCGTGGCGTCATCCACCGCGATCTGGGACGGGGACAGAGCCATCGGCACACCGGAGTCGCTTGCCTGAGGCTCGACTGGCGTGGGGGCGATTGCGTTGCAGGCCGCCAGCAAACCGGCCAGGAGCGCAAAGAGCGCTTGGCGTCGGAGGAGGTGCGGTCCGCCGAGATCACCGCATTCGAGTGGATCCCTATTCACGGTGCACGGACCCGGTTTCCGGACAAGTAAAGTCGAACCGCTGGCCACTGTCACCGCCTGTCGGCAAGACCACCGCGCGCGGTTCCCCACAGGGCGTGCCGTCGGCCGTTCGCGCCTCAACTCGATACTCCTTTGGACTGGGCGAACCGGATGCCAGGCGGTATCCGCATGGCTCGTCGTTGGTGCCGGTGCTCTGTGTCAGATCGACGCTCTCGACGTCGGCCGTACCCTCGAGCACGAGCCGGACGATCGCACCAGGCTCGAGCGTCCCATCGGCCCGGTACACTGTCCCGACAACCTGATCGGGCTCCGGGTGAGGAATCGGACACGGGATCGTTGGCCCGGAAAAATCTCCTGCAAAGCGGCCCGTGATGCTTCCCACCACGATGATGGCGAGACCGGCCAATCCCCTGATGATATCCACACCCGGGCCGGGGCCCGGAAGGAGAACCTCCCCGAATCCGCCACCCCGTTGCGGCAAGCGGTGTTCGCGCTCCTGGCGTGCCCAAAGACCGAGCAGAGCCAGCCCGATAACGATCAGCACCAAGTACAGTGCCGGAATCATCGGCTGTCCCGCCCGCTGCTGCCACGCATAGCCGGCCACAAGGCCAAGAACGAACAACGCAATCCCGAGGAGAACCGTATTCCGGTCTGCCGTTTTCCTATTCGTCATGGGTCTTGCCTCCTTGCAGACGTGTCGTCAGGTTACAACACCACACAACTACGCCAAGTTGCGGCATCGACCACGTTGACACCGGTCCATACTCACGTTACAGTTCCGAGAGCATGAGGCGCGTGGCCGCCATACTCCGTACTGTGCGTGTGCCGCGGCGTCGAAGCCACAGCCCGCCGACCTGATTCGCGCGCGCCGCTTCAGGACCGGGCGGACACCGAGTTCGTGGACCCGTGGAGGAAGTGCCAGGCGTTCACAGCCGGCGGAGGCAGACAGTGTCCGGACTTCCCGCAGGGACGGTCACGTTCCTGTTCACTGATGTCGAGGGCTCCACGCGCCTGTGGGAGGAACATCCCCAAGCGATGCGCGAGGCGCTCGCCCGTCACGACGCGCTGGTGGCCGACGCCGTCCAACGCCACCGGGGCAGCGTCGTCAAGAGCCGCGGCGAGGGCGATAGCCTCTTTTCCGTGTTCTCCTCGGCAGCCGAAGGCGTCGTCGCCGCACTCGATGCCGAGCGCGCCATTTGCGCCGAACCGTGGCCATCAGACATCAATCTGCGGATCCGCGCGGCCCTGCACACGGGCGAGGCCGGTCTGCGCGAGGGCGACTACTACGGGTCGGCGGTCAACCGCTGCGCGCGCGTGCTAGCCCTCGCACATGGCGGCCAGATCCTGCTCTCCGAGGTGACGGCCTCGCTGGTGCAAGATTCCCTTCCGCCCAGAGCGACGCTGCGCTCCCATGGATTGCGCCAACTCAGAAGCCTGAAGCGGCCGGAGCACATCTACCAGCTGCTGCATCCCGACCTTCCGGAAACGCGTCCGACCTTGCGCTCGGTTGCGGTCGAACCGCCCAACCTGCCGACGGTACTGAGCAGCTTCGTGGGCCGGGCGCGGGAGTTGGCCGAGCTGAAGGAACTCCTGGAATCGGCGCGGCTGCTGACGATCGCCGGGCCGGCAGGTGTGGGCAAGACGAGGCTGGCCCTGCAGCTGGCCCGTGAGGCGGTCGACGATTTCGACGACGGCGCGTGGTGGGTGGCCCTCGCCCCCCTGACCGACCCTTCCCTCGTACCGCAGGCGGTGGCCTCGGCACTCATGGTGCGCGAGGTACCGTCACGCCCGCTCATCGGCCAGTTGATCGACCACGTGCGGCCGAAGTCGCTTCTCGTCGTACTGGACAACTGCGAGCATCTCGTCGACGCCTGCGCCGATCTGATCGGCACGCTGCTGCCCGCCTGTCCCGGGCTGAAGATCGTCCTCACCAGCCGGGAAGTGTTGAACATCGCGGGCGAACAGACCTGGCGCACGCCACCGCTCGCCTTGCCGGAGCCTCGTGACGGCATCGCCATCGATCACCTGAAACAGGCGGAAGCAGTCCAGCTCTTCGTCCAGCGAGCCAGGCTTGTCGAGCATGGGTTCGAGGCCACCGAGCAGAATGGAGAGGCGATCGCACGGCTGTGCCGACACCTCGATGGCAATGCGCTGGCCATCGAGCTGGCAGCGGCAAGGACGAACGTGATGTCGGTAGAGGAGATCTTGGCCAACCTCGATGACCGGTTCCGCCTGCTCGCCGGCGGCGGCCGATCGGCTCCGCCCAGGCAGCGCACGCTCCGGGCGGCGCTCGACTGGAGCCACGACCTGCTGAGCGAACCGGAACAGAAGCTCATGGGTCGACTGTCCATGTTTGCGGGCGGCCCCACGCTGGCGTCTGTGCAGGCCGTTTGCACCAGCGACGGCATTGAGCGGCACGATGTGCTGGATCTCCTGTCACAGCTGGTCGCCAAATCGCTGCTGCAGACGGACAAGGACCCGACCGGGAGCACGCGCTACCGTCTGCTCGAGACGATCCGGCAGTATTACCGCGAGCGCCTGGCTGCAGTCCACGATGCGGCGGTCCACCGTCGGTTTGCGGACCATTTCTTGGCCCTCGCCGAGGAGGCGGAGCCCCGGCTGGCGGGCGCGGAGCAGGTCGACTGGCTTCACCGCATCGAGGCGGAGCATGACGACATGCGCGCGGCTCTGCGATGGATGGCCGACAACGGCGAGGACGGTTTGGCGCTCCGCCTGGTCGGTGCCCTGTGGCGATTCTGGTACCGGCGCGGCTTTTTCGCCGAGGGAAGCCGGCAGCTGTCACGGGTGCTCGGAACCGAAGGCGCCCGAGCGGAAACTCTGGAACGGGCCAACGCACTGCGTGGCGCTGGCGCCTTCGCCTGCGTGGAGGGCGACTTCGCCGCTGCCCGGTCCTACTACGACGAGAGCCTGGCCATATTCCGCGAGCACGATGATCAACCCGGGATCGCCCGCGCGCTCAGTGACCAGGCGCAGCTATTCTACTACCAGGAGGATCTGGAAAACGCCCGTGCGCTGTACGAACAGAGCCTCGAAATCAAGCGGGAGCTGGGAGACAGGCACGCCTTGGCCAACGGCCTCTACAACCTGGGAATGCTGATCCACCACCGGCAGGTTGACCCGGCAGCGGCCCGACCGCTCTACGAGGAGGGTCTTGCAATCTGGAAGGAGCTGGAGAACAAACGTGGTATCGCCTTGGTGCTGAAGGAGCTCGGCAAAGTGGCTTCGGATCAGGGCAACCTCGATGAGGCGGAATCCCTCTGGGAGGAGAGCCGGGCCTTGCTGCGCGAGCTGGGCGACCGGTCCGGAATAGGATGGCTTCAGATGTCGCTGGGGATAGCGCAGCGAGAGCGCGGTGAGCGTGCTGCTGCCCATTCCTTGTTCGGGGAAAGCCTGGAGACGGCGAGGGAACTGGGCGACCGCAGGTGCGAGGCGCAGGCACTCGGCTATCTGGCGCAGCTGGCCCGTCAAGAGGGTGACTGGGAGATGGCGCGCCGGCAATATCAAGAGGCTCTGGCGATTCACCAGGAGATGGGTCAACAGCGCGAATTGGGTGCGTATCTCGCGGACCTCGGCCGCGTGTCCAGCGCGTGCGGCGACTACGAGGAAGCCGCTGAGTACTGTAGCCAGGCCCTCGGCATTCACCGGGAAACGGGAATCGAGGTGGACATCCTCGACTCGATCGAGGCCTTCGCGGGCCTCGCCGCACGGCGGGCGCAGCCGCGCCGCGCGCTCGTACTGGCGTCAGCCGCGGCCAAGCTGCGCGAGGCCAACGGCACACCGATGTTCCCCAGCGAGCAACGCCTCCTCGAGTCGGAGCTCGATCAGGCGAGGCAGGCTTTGGGCGGAGCGGAGTCCAAGGACGCTTGGTCGGCCGGTCGCCGCATGACGATCGAGGATGTGATCGCAGCCGCACTGGCCGGCGAGGACGCCGAGTGAGCCCGCTTCGCCCCAAGCTGCGCCTGTTCGGCTTGGTGCTTCTCCTGTGCCTTGTCGCCGGTGGCGCGATGTTGGCCTGGAACGCCGTCGCACCACGCCCGATGGTGACCTGCCAGAAGCGGCCGCCCGAGCTTGCCGGGCCGCCGAGCTCGCCTCCCCCACCACCGGAAATAGACCTCGGCAGCGCCGCAGAGTACATCACCGTGCAGGACCACAAGGAGAACGCACCCGAGTTGTGCGCGGCGGATCAACTTCCCCGACCATGGCCCTTCTACAACCACTATCTGGCTGACCCGCTCACGACGCCTGTCACTCCCAAGTCGATCTCGGACAGGCTCCGCGAGCAGGGGCAAAAAGGACGCCTCACCGCGAGGGCGGCGGCGATGGAAGCCCAGGCGGCGGCCAACACGTACCGGCACGCCGGGATGCAGGTCAACACGGACCTCCCCGGGCCGCGTTCCCGAAATGACGGGCACTAAGAAGGCTGGCGCGGCGTCGGCGTCGTGATCCGCGTCGAGAGCCCACGCATCGATGACATCGGCCACAGCGTCGCCGAGATCGCCCTGTGTGCATCGCCCGACTGCTTCGGGCGATCGGGCGCAACCGAGAATCCGGCAAGCTCACGCGATCCTGCCAATGACGCCCGCGGCTTGAACGACGCGCTCGAAATCGGTTGGATCGTAGGCGCCGCATGGCACGGTGGCGACGGCCCTTATCTCTTCGTCTATCACGGGGCCGATGGCGAAGATCCCACCTGGAACAGCCACATCGACCTTCCAACGAGATGGGCAACGCACGCCCGGCGGACGATCCCGGCGCGAGCTCGATGACTTGGCCCTGCGTGATCGGACCCGACGACTGGGTGTGCCGGGTCGTAAGCGTTGCGGCCGACGCGGACACGCCGGCTCCGGAGGTGATCGGCGCGGTGCACTACTCCGCCGCAATCAACCCAACCCGTGCGTCACACGTCACGGAGATGCGGTTTGGTGGGCCGAAAGGCCCTTGACGGCTCCTCACAACCGAACGCCAGTGCGTTCACCCATCGGTGCGTTCACCCATCGGTGCCCGCGCCGGCCCTGGCGGACTGACCCAGCCCGACCGGCTCCTCGGGCTAAAGGCACGAGTCACGCTCCCGTCACACACGCCCAACGCCTCTCCCGACTCCGCACGAGGCGTGCGTCACACGCTCAGAACGGGCGTCACTGA
>CAYYVH010000248.1:0-6289 GCA_964475075.1 uncultured Anaerolineales bacterium
GCTGCTCCTCGGGAATAGCGCCATGGCTATGCCCTCGTCGCATCGAACACCCCTGGCGGCGCATCGGCGCCCTCGGTTGCACGGTCTTATTTGTTGACACGCCCTTAGGCTGCCAGTCCCCTGGGTCCCCACACTTCTGGATGTGCCCGTGTCGCCTCCTTGTTGCTCACTGTCCGTGCCATGGGCTGGTCGGTGTCGGGACTGCCCTCGCAGCGCTCCTGTTAATCGTCCTGGCCGCGGCGGTGGCCGGCAGGTTGGAGGGTGCCGGCCACCGCTCATTGGTGCCTACTCGCGCTGCGGGATGTTGCCGCAGGATATGATCTCGTCGAGGTTACCGTCCGACAGGTGCACCTTGATGGCGTGGTTCCCGTCGGCTACGTCGGCCAGGCTCAAGCCCGAGAGCGAAGTGGACGAAGTGCCGTTCACGACGTGGGACAGCAGGTGGGCTATCGGGCCGGCCTCGGCACACGAACCGGAGTGGATGTGGGCCGGGTGCGAGCCGTCCGCCATTGTGATCGGGCCGCCGGCACCCAGCTCCAGCTTGACCACCAAGCCGCCACCCTTCTCCGTCAGCGTCGCCTCGCCGCTCTGCCCGTGGTCGCCCTGGGCCACAAGCTCCATGGAAACAGCCGGGTACAGCTCGTGGTTCCTGGATACGGCCGGCAGGTAGATCGCATACGGGCCCAGCCGCCCGTGGCGGGTTTCGGTCTGCGCGCCCGGGGAGTTGGTCGGGTAGCCGAACATCAGCCCAACGTCGATGCCGGGATCAGGCGCCTCGCAAGCCATGCTGACCGTCATCTCGTCGCCATCCCCGGCGCCCGGGATCGGCCGGGCCTGATCGGTCTCCGTTCCCTCCACGTCCGGCATGAAGCACTCGATGACCGACTGATCGAAGGTGAAGTACTGCCCCTCCTCCAGGCCGTTGGGCGCGTAGTCGTAACCCGGATAGGCACTGCTGGTCGGGTAGTCCTCGAGTACGTCGCCGAGCGAAACCCCGAAGTTGAACCTGGCCGTTCCGTCAAGCAGCGCTTCATCGAGGCCGAGGCCGTCCGGCTCCGGGCCCGCGTTGACGACCATCGTGATGGCGCCCTCGTCGATGTCGTGCTCCAACAGGTACCCGTTCGTCACCAGCGAGGCGACACTAAAGTTGAGCGTGCCGGTGATGAGCGGAGCGTGGCTCACGAAGTACGTGCCCACCGGGAGGCCGACGGCCCCCCAGGGCAGCGCCACCGCGACGCGATCCATCGTCCCGTCCTGATCGAGATCGAGGTAGATGTGCGGTTCGGACTCGAGCGGCAGGCGCTTGGGTCCACCCAGCTGGATCTTCCACTGGAGGAGCATCGTCGGGTCGGTGTCCGGGTCGTTGATCCCCCAGCGCACGCCGATGTCGCCGATGTTCACGTTACCGGGGATGCTCGGCTCGACGGGATCGCTGCCGGCCAGCGCGTAGACCTCGATCTCGCCATCCTCGCCGCACGTGTTCTCCCACGAGTGGTTGATGCTCTCGCCCGGCTCGTTGAAGCTGAAGCGCCCGGGCGTCGTCGACCGGATGCAGCTGCGCCGGTGGGGCAGGGTGAGGAACGGCACGCCGGCCACGTCGCCACCCTCGACGGGGTCGCCAGCCGCGTCGACCTCGGTGAGCTGCGCCCAGCCGTCGATCTCGAAGCGCGAGAGCCGTTCGACGGGCGTCTCGGTGGCGTTCGGATCAACCATGTTCTCCACGGCCGCGGCGTCCGGGCCGCGAAGCTCCCAGGGCCGGATCTCCTCGCGCGTCGCGTTGAGGGTAACGGTCAGCTCGCTCTTCTCGCCACCGGGAACGGTCAGGGGGTTGGGCTCGAACGACAGGCTGATGCCCTTGCCCTCGTCCTCGTCGAAGACGAACTGCGAGTCGGCCGCGTAGGTCTTGGCCTCGTCGGACATGTTGTACACTTCGAGCGTCTGGCTGTAAGCCTCTTGGTCGCGCTCGACGTTGATGTTGCCGAAGCTGAGCTCGGCCACGCCGCTCTCGGAGCGCAAGACGGTCATGCCGGTCGCGCCGCGATAGGCATCCACGCGACCGGCGCCCTGGCGCGGGATGCCCACGGAGGGCCCGATGTCGTGGCGCGCGATCTTGATCGTCGGGTTGGCGTAGTTCATCATCAGGGCGCCGACCCCGAGCGCGTCCAGATCCAGGCCTTGGTCGTAGTCGCGCTGCCACATGAGTGCCGCCACCCCCGCGATGGTTGGCGCGGCCATCGACGTGCCGCCCATGGTCGCGCTACCATCGCCGGAGCCCCTGCCGGTCGAGACGATCCCAGAGCCGGGGGCGGTGATCTGGGGCTTGATGCCGGCGCTGGCCCGGCCCGGCCCGCGGCTGCTGAAGCCGGAGATGGTGTCGCCCAGCTTATCGGTGGTGTCCACCCTGGCGTCCGGATCGAGGGTGATGGTCACCGCCGTCGTCGCCCGGAGCAGGTCCCGTAACTGCCAGCCCTCCAGGTTGTCGATCATAAAGGCCGGGATCTCCGGGCCGTTGTTGCAGTCCGAGGGAGCGCCGCAGCCCATCGTCGTCTTCTCCCGATCGTCGGTGATGAGGACAGCGGCAATGGCGCCTGCGCGCTGGGCGTTCCAGATCTTGTCGTAGAAGGTGCAATCACCGCGCTGAATGAGCGCGATCTGCTCGGTTACGTCCTGCTCCGGCTCGTTCGGCAGATCGTTGCAGGCAAGGCCGTAGTAAGCCGACTGGGCTTTGATGACATCGTCCAGCGAACCTGCCCAGCCGTTGTGAGTGGTGGCATCGGTGACGAGCTCCGTGAGCTGGCCGCCTTCAATCCACTCCGCGCTGACGGCCTGCCGCAACAGCCCACCGGCGAAGCTGCTGGCCACGCTGAGGGTCGTCTCGGCCGCGCCCGGTGAGCCGGTGACGTAGGGGATATCGCCCGAGTTGCCGGCCGAGGCGACGACGGTGATGCCGGCTTCGGTCGCCGCAGCCGAGATCAGGTTGGCTTCGACCATCCCTCCGCCCCAACTCGAGCCCAGGCTCATGTTGATCACGTCGATCTTGCCGATTTTGTCGATGCCGCCGCATTCGCCGCAGCCTTCGACGTCGAGCCCGAGATTGCTGTCGGTCGCCCACTCGATGGCGCTGCTGGCCAGATCGGTGCTGGCGCCCACGCCGACAGGCGTGCCGAAGACCTTGAGCGCAACGAGCTTCGCGCCCGGCGCGGCACCGGCGTGGACGTTGGGGATCTCGTGGCCGGCGACGATGCCGGCCACGTGTGAGCCGTGGCCGGAGCTGTCGAGTGGATCGTCGTCGGGTCGCGGCTGGCGGTGGCAGTCCAGCGGGGGCTGCGGATCTGCCGGGCACGCGGCGCTGTAGCGCAACCCGGCAAGGTCGTAGCCGCCGATGACTTTGGTCGTCGGGAAGGTGCCTTCCTCGATCACATTCGGGTCGTTGGCAGTGTAGGCCTCGACGGTGCCGGCGCCGTCGAATGACAGGTGCGTGTAGTCGATTCCGGTATCGATCACGGCCACGGTTGCGCCCGTACCGTCGATGCCCAGCTCCTGCTTGACCCGCTCCGCGCCGATCCAGGGCACCGAATGAAGCAGGTCGAGCTCGAGGATCGGGGCGCGGGCGACGGACCTCACGCCGCGCACGTTCGCGATGTCCGCGATCTCGTCGCGGGTCGCATGAACCAGGAAGCCGTTCAGCACGGTCTGGAAGCTGTCGACCACTGCGGCGCCCGTGTCCTCGATCGCATGCCGGGCCGACAGCTGGCGCCGTTCGAAGGTGTCGTGCGTGGCCTGGAGTGAGCTGCGGCCCATGGGCTCCTGACCGGCAGCTTGGGCCTGCTCGAGGTCAGCCTTGTAGACGTCCAGCACCGTCGGACCGGAAAGCCGCACGATCAAGCTGATGGGCTCGTCGGAACCGGCCGCCTCCTGGTGCCGGAGCGCCGCTGGGGGCAGCGCCACACCGACCTCATCGGCCGCCAGCAGGCCGGCCTCGATTTGCACTGGACCCAGCGGGCTGGCCGCCGCATCGGGTGTCGCGACCGAAAGCGGAGCCAGCAGTGCGAGCGCGAGTGCGAGCAACAAGGTGCGTGGGAGAGACAAACTCATCGTTTCCTCCTGTGGTCAGAGTCGAGGGTCACGGCAACAGGACTGCCCCGGTGGGAAATAGGGGGCTCGGCGTGAGGCCTTGTGCCGATCGGACAAGAACTTCAAGAGGTGGGGAGTGTATCACGATGGCGAGGGCCGCGTCAACGGGCTTATCAATCCGTATCATCACCGTCCAGCCGCCGGCGGTCCCGGATGCTGCTTCTATTGCTTGACGAGCCCAATCCGAAACCACGAATCCGGAAGGCTCGCCCGGTGCCTGGCGCAATCGCGGCGCAAACGTGGCGCGCCGTACTTTCCGCTCGGAATGGGCTATCCGGTACACTGATCCTGTCACGTTCGCCCCCGGGGTCCGGCCCTCCGGCGCGGATCTGGATGGAGGCTCATATGGGCGGACGGACCCTGCCGGTGGACGGTGCGACGTACGAGGTCGGTCCGCGTGCCTTGCTCGAGGTGGACATGACGTCGGAGCCGGCCGGAGGCCCTTTGGGCCACTTGCCCGCAACCGGTCTGTCTGTGCCGGCGTTCCTGCAACTACCCTTTCGACAGGATGTCCTCGATGGCGAACCCCAGCGCCCCGGATCGCCGCACGCCCTCGTCGGCGCCGGCCCGGCCCCAGAGCGCGACGATCGGATCGTCAATCGGATCCGGAACATGAACTACCTTTCGGCGCAGCGCCGCCAGATCCCGTGTGGACAGGGGCTGTGCTCGCCACTTCGCCTCGCCCAGCAGGTGGGTGTGACCGTCCTTCATGCCGAGGATGTCCACCTCGGCAGCTGGCCCCCGACTGGACCACCAGCGGCCGACCACGAGATCGCGCGGCAACTTGCCCCGCTGGACCATGCGCTCGGCATGAGACCTGGCCGCCGCTTCGAAGACGAAGCCAAGGTGCTTCTGCCAACGCGGCTCTGCCCGCCGCAATACCGCCTCTCCTTGGCCGGCGCCGATGAGCGGTAGATCCGTGTACAGGACTGAGAACTAGAAGCGGAGGTACCGGTCGGTGATCTGGTAGTTTGGACGCGCTCGCCGCGGCGCGCCGAGCGGCACCATGCGCGTCACGAAGCCCGACCTGACGAGCACATCGAGCGGCTCGAGGTGCAATCTCAACGTCGGGCGGCCCCGCAGCGCCCTCGGTTGCAGGATCCTATTTGTCGACACGCCCTTACGAGTTCTCTATCGGCTGTGGGGAGGGAAACACTGGGGCAGAGGAGGTGTCAGCAGCCCCCGGTCCTCGGGTAGCCTTGTGCGCAGTGCTTAGATTGGTTATAATGCTGGGCATCGGCTGAGGCCTCCTTCGTCGCTCGTCGACCATGGCGCAAGGGTTTACGGCTGCAGACTGCAGCAGGTAGATGGTCTCGGTGCCTGTGTCGATTTCAAACGGAATTGAGGAGAAGGCATGACTGTGAAGAAGCTCGCGTTGTTGGTCCTGACTATCGGTACCGTCCTGGGAGTGGCTGCATTTGCTGGCGTCGTCGCCGCGGACGAGGCTGGTCACTGGAGCTACGAGGGCGAAACCGGACCGGAGCATTGGGGCGATTTGAGCGAAGACTTCGTGTTGTGCGGTGAAGGAACCGAGCAGTCGCCGATTGATATCCCATCGACGGCCCCGGTCAGTCCGGGAAGCGACATCTCCTTCAACTACGGCGCGTCCGATGTCTCGATCGTCAACAACGGCCACACCATCCAGGTCAACTACGACGAAGGTAGCTCGATTGAGGCCGGCGGCAAGACGTTCGCCCTCAAGCAGTTCCACTTCCACGCGCCGAGCGAGCACACCGTGGGTGGTGCTGCATCCGCCATGGAGATCCACTTCGTGCACCAAAGCGCCGGCGGCGAGTTGGCCGTCATCGGGGCCATGATCGAGTCCGGTGCAGAGAATGCGGCGTACGCACCCGTGTTCGATAATCTGCCGGACAGCGAAGGCGAGCCGGAGACGATCGAGGGTGCGTCCGTGAACGCGGCCGACCTGCTCCCGGCCAGCCTGGACCACTACCGCTATGACGGTTCGCTGACCACCCCGCCGTGTTCGGAGGGAGTGAACTGGTTCGTGATGAGCGATCCGGTCGAGTTGTCGGCGGAGCAGATTGCGGCCTTTACCGCGATTTACGAAGGCAACGCCCGGCCCGTGCAGTCGATGAACGGCCGCACGTTCCACGGCGCCACGGCCGTCGAGGAAACCGAACAGCCGGCGACGTTG
>CAYYVH010000249.1:0-2928 GCA_964475075.1 uncultured Anaerolineales bacterium
GTGCTATTCCGCCAGGCGATGTTGTTGCGGTAAACGACGTGGTGCGAGTCGGAATTGATGGCAAAACCGCTGAGGCCATTGTCGTAGGAGAAGTTGCGGTCGAAGGTGATGTTGTAGGACAGTTCGCCGTACTTCGGCCAGTCGGACACGTCGAAGCCGTGCACGGTGTTGTGATAAGCCACGCTGTCGCTCACCGTGATGTCGTGGCCCTGGTTGATGGCCAGGCCGTGCCCCTCATCGCCGGTGTGGTCGTGGAAGCTGGAATCCCTGACCAGGCCGTTGGCGGCCGATAGCGCCCCGTCTGCCGAACCGATGATGTTGAGGCCGTAGTAGCCATTGTTGTACGCTTCGACGTTCTCCACCAGGAAGCCGTCCACCGCGGCCAGCTCAATGCCTGACCAACTGTTGTCGTAAAGGGTGCAGTCCCGGATGGTGATATCCCGGTACAGGTCTGTGGTGTTGCCGTTCGTCTCAATTCCACTCCAGAGCATGTTGCGGACGGTCAGCCCCTGGATCACGTAGTGGTCACGCCCTTCCACAATCCAGATACCCGGGACGACATCTGTGGTTCCTGACCCGTCAATGATGACTTCCTCGGATTGGTAATTGGCCAGGGTGATGGGGGCACCTGGTGCGCCGGCCTGGGCAAAGGTGATGCCCGACTCATAGTAAGTTCCCGCCCGAACGTAGGCCGTATCTCCCGCTGTCATCGCACTGGCCGCGTGCTGAATGGTCAACCAGGGGCCGTCTTGCCCACCCTGGTAAGTGGGATAAAGCCCGTTGTTGGAATCGCTGGCCCCAGGCTCGTTCGCGGCGACGTAGTACACGGTACCGGTGGCCGTTGAGGTCGGCGTGGCCGTCGGTGTGTCTGTGGCCGTGGGAGTAGGGGTGAGCGTGAAAGTCGGCGTGGGAGTCCCGCTGGGCGTCGCTGTGGGCGTGTCGGTTGGCGTTGCCGTCGGTGTGGGTGTATCGGTCGGCGTCGGGGTGTGAGTTGCCGTCGGCGTAGGCGTGCTGGAGTCGCTGTGACGGTTGCGGTAGAGATGATCGCTCCAGTAATGGCCGGCGTAGAGGTCCTGGTCGCCGTCGCCATCCAGGTCGGCCCAGCCCAGGCCGTAGGTGTCCGAAGCGTCCCACGAGATCCAGGCCAGGCGCAATGTGCTGTTGTTCGCTTCGTAGACTCGGTCGTAGAGATCATCGCCGTTGGAGGCGCTGACGGCCAGGTCCATGTCGCCATCGTTATCCCAGTCACCCCAGGCCAGGGCATTCGTGACGGCTGCCATCTGCGATGATTCCCAGACGTGGGTGAGAGCTCCCCCGTTGCTTCGGCAAGGCTCAGCACAGGCGTTGCGGAAGACGTGAACCGCATTGTGATAGGTTACCGCCAAATCTGGATCGCCGTCGCCGTCCCAATCTCCCCAGTCCAACGCGTCGCAGGTGTCGGTATCGGCCGCCTGCCAGACCAGCGAAAAGAGTCCACCGGCGTTCTCGTATAGGCGCAGCATGTCCCCCCAACCGGAAAAGCACACGGCCAGGTCCGGATCACCGTCGCCGTCCCAATCGGCCCAGGCGACAGCGCGTGCGCTCAGTCCGGTGCCAAGGGTCTGGGCCAGGAGTAACGAGCTGCCGACGTTACGGTAGAGTTGGACGGGCGAGGTCGCATCGTCGTTGGCCACCGCCAGGTCCGGATCGCCATCACCGTCCCAATCGGCCCAATCCGCGTCGCTTGTAGGCGTGCTCGCGGGGTCACTCCAGGCCAGGGTCAGAGTACCGCCGTCATTTCCGTAGATGCGATTGTAGCCCTGGTTGGCCGCAAAGAGATCCAGATCGCCATCACCATCCCAGTCAACCCATTGGATGTCATTCGTAATGTCGCTCTCCGGCGAACTCCAGGCCAGAGTCAGGCTGCCTCCGTCGTTGGTGTAGACGGTGTTCGGTTGCCCCTGATCCCAGGAACCGTTGCCCACGGCGATGTCGGGGTCGCCGTCGCCATCATAGTCCCCCCAGGCGACGCTGCTGGCATGGTAGCTTTCGGGCGACGACCAGGTTGCCTGGGCAGCCAACGGCGCGTCCGGATCGCGCACCACGACGCGCCGCCATCCCACGTTGGCGTAGCCGGCGCTGGTAGCGGTCAGATGTACCGCATAGAGGCCAGGTGCGGTAAAGGCGTGCGTGACCTGGATACCCGATGCCGTGTGCCCGTCGCCAAAATCCCAGGTGTAGGTTACAGGTTCGGACACCTGCCACACGGTGCGCGTGAACACGACACTCTCTCCCAGTCGGGCCTGGTCGGGGGACACCGCGAAGGGTTCTTCGACGACGAGTGGGTAGGTGGCCGAGGCGCTCCCCAGGTCATTGGTGGCGGTGAAAGTCAGGGTATACGTTCCTGGATAGGCATACTGGTGAGAGACCGTCGCCCCTTTGGTTGCTTCGACTGCGCTCAGCACAGGGCTCCCTTGCCCATCTCCGAAGTCCCAGGCGTAACCCAACGGCTCGCTGCCCGCGGCGAGGGTGCCGGTAAAGACCAGCGTTTGTCGCCGATAGGTGTTGCCCGGTACCGAAGGGACAATGCTCGCGCCTTGCGGCGCCTGGCGCGGTGTCACGGTGATGTATGACGGCGCTGTGTGCGTAAAGTGGCCGGCTGGACTCTCTGCGGTGAGGGTCACGGTGAAGCTGCCTGTGGCCGTGTAGATGTGTTCTGGCTCCCAGGCACTCGACTGTGCTCCGTCTCCAAAATCCCACAGGTGGCTCAGGGTGGTGCCGGTGGAGAGATTGGTGAACTGGACCCGCAATGGGACATCGCCGGAGCGCGGTGCGGCGCTGAAGGCCAGCACGGGAGTGATGACCTCCTCCACGCAGATGTAGTCGGGTTTGGTGCGCGTGTCGGACCAGCCGTCTCCAGCGACGGTCAAGGTCACCGTGTAACAGCCC
>CAYYVH010000249.1:3028-6257 GCA_964475075.1 uncultured Anaerolineales bacterium
ACCGGCGTGGCCACGCTCGCGCCCTCTCCATCGCCAAAACTCCAGGTATAGGTGATCACGGGACCTGGCGTCGTCGCCGTGAAGTGGACCGTGAGCGGTGCGTAGCCATAGATCGGCTCCGCTGTAAAGGAACTGATCCCCTGCTGCGGTCCCCCTACGACGCGCCAACCCGGCGTAGACGTGTACACAATCTGATTGCCCGATGCGTCGGTAGCCGTCAGGCGTAATGCATAGTCACCTGCTGCGAGGCTATCGGGCAGCGCAGCCCGCCAGCGGCCGCCGGCACTTCGACCAGGCTCAGTACGGGCCTGCCAGGTCAGAACATCCTGCCAATTACCTCCCGCCAGCGGCCGCCACGAGACCTGGACATCTGTCAATGCCTGGTCATCGGCCACGGTTGCTTCCAAGTAGCCAGTTTGCCCATAGGATAGAACGTTGGTCGGCACACCGTTGGCCGTGAGCCGGAAATAGGTCAGATAGGGTGGGTTGGGGTCCACCAACCGCGTGTCAAAGGTCGCTACGACCTCCGGCGTGACGGGCTGTTCCACCAGGAAATAGGCAGCCGGGTGAGTGACCGTGAGCGAGTAGACCCCAGGCGTGACAACAATCTCGCGCTGATCCCACTGAAGGGAGCCGGTGGCCCCCCCGGCCCCCCAATTCTGGGGGGAGGTTAGGGAGGTTGCACCGGGACCGGCCAGGGTGAATGGATAGCTGTGGGGCACCAACACGTTATCGTACTGGTCAAAGAAGAGATAGTACTCCCAGCCCAGGGATGGATCCACGCGGATGGTCTCTGCCTGGTTGTCGAAACGACCGCTCCACCAGGCCGGCGTCAAGCCCACCTCCCAGCGGCCGGCTGCCGAGGTCGTCGTCGGCGTCACCACGCCATAGCGAAATCCCTCCAGCACGCCACCCTCGTTCATCCGCAGAAAAGGCGTGCTAAACAACTCCAGATCGTAGCTCCAGTTCGAGACCGGAAAGCCCAGGAGTTGGTTGTAGCCAAAAACGTACGGATACGCGCCCGGCGGTTCAAAGTAGAGCGTCCGCGTAAAGGGAGAGGCGAGCGGCACGCTGTGGGAAGGCCGATACGCCAACCACCAGTCAGTGGGTTGGCTCATTTGCACCGGAAAGGATGCCTCGTAGAAGAGAGTTTGGGCGGGCGGCAGATGGTACCTGAATTGCACCGGATGCAGATTGGCCGGGCTATTGGTCAGTGTGATGGATTGGGTCAGGCCGGCAACTTGCTGTTTGATGAAATACTGTTGGGTAGGGCTGAGGGGTGGACTATAGGCTATGTCGGCCCATTCAATGTGATAATCGGGTGACAGATCGGAGTAGGAACCAGGCGCCGATGTATTCCACCCCACGCCGGTCCAGAAGCTGCTGTCGCGGAAGCGGATCACGCGCCACCAGTCCCGTCCCTCCAGCACATTTCCACCTTCATCCAACGGCACGAACGAGACGGTATGAGGCGCGTCGGCATGGGTGATCGTTATCTCGGTGGTTTGGGTGACGGCGATTTGCTCCCGGACGACGACGGTCAACGCATCGCCGAATACCGTGATGATGTCATACGTATCGGCAGGGAGAAACACGCTCACTTCGCGGCCCGGGTTCCAGGGCGGATCATAGCGCACAGTATCGCGATTGTGAATCATCACCATCCACGGATCATCCCCGTAGTGAATCACAAGCCGAGGCGCCTTGGCAAACACGAACGGCGCCGATACAGTGCCCAGGTCCGTCTGCGCACGCACACGCCCCTCATACATATTGGGCGGGTCATTCACGTCCGGAACACGAGTGGTGTCAACATCAACCCGCAAGGTTAGCGTTGCGACCGCACCTGGCGCCAGCACGGCCTCTGTCGGCGTCACGGTCGCCGTGATGCCCGCCGGCCAGGTCACATTGCCGGCGGATAGCGTATAGGTCAACGTCCGGGTGTAGAGGTTGTGCAAGGCCAGTGTAGTTGTGACGACCCAAAGGCTTGCGTGTGGGTCAACGATGCCCAGGTGCAGGCTGGGGGGATCAAAGCCACCCGGCGTCAGGGCGGCCGCGTAAGCGTCCACGCGACCGGCGCCTTGCGAAAAGGCATCGAACCCCAGGTCTACAGCAGCGCCCATCACCGCTGCTTTGAGCATCGCCGGCGTCCAGCCAGGGTGCAGTTGACGGAGCAGGGCCACCACGCCAGCCACGTGGGGCGTGGCCATGCTGGTACCATTCCAGCAGTCGTACGCGTCACCCGGCACGGTCGAACAGACGCTCACACCGGGAGCAATCACATCAGGTTTGATATACTGATAGGCGTTATCTCCACGGCTGCTGTACCAGTACATATCGTCCTGTTTTGACGAGCCGCCGACGGTGACCGCCAGGCGTGAACCACCTGGGGTCTGCATGGTGCCATAGCCGGGGCCAGCGTTGCCAGCGGCGATGATGACCGGGATCCCACCGGCGACCACCGTATCTACGGCCTGAGCAATTGGATCGTTCGGGTCGCCGTTTCCACCGCCGATGCTCGCTGAAAGCAAGTCGGGCGCATCGTCGGTCCCAGGGTCCCCATCGGGGTCCACGGCGTATTCCAAGGCCGCCAGGAAGTCGGACCAGTAGCCCGAGTTATCGGCGCCGAGCACCTTGAGCGCCATCAGGCTGGCAGCGGGGGCTACGCCGGTCATGGTCACGCCGTCCGCGGCGACAATGCCGGCGGTGTGCGTGCCGTGGCCGGCATCGTCCCACGGGTCCGCGTCTCCGTTGACAAAATCATAGCCACCGATGACTTTGCACCCGCTGCCCAGGCAGCCGCCCAGGTCGGGGTGGGTGTAGTCAATGCCGCTATCTATCATGCCCACGACGATACCCTCACCCCTGACACCCAGGTCCGCCCAGACCTTATCGGCGCGGATCAGTGGAACCGTCTCCTGCAATACCCCTTCCAGCCGCCCGTCGAGGTAGACAGCCGTCACGCCGGGCAACGCCTCAAGCTTCGCCCGGTCCCCCCAGCGCATCTGCGCAGCGAAGCCGTTGTAGACAGCGAAATACTCCCGCTTCACACCCAGGGTCAGGCCTTGCTCCTGGGCCAGGCGTTGGATCGCCTGATGGGACTGTGCCAGCCGGGTCGTGTAGCGTTGCACGTCCTCGGATTGGGCGTCTGTCAACCGGCGGTGCAGGCCGGCCAACCGCGCAGTGCGATAGGTCAACGTGGACGGGCGATCCAGTTGCACGATGACGG
>CAYYVH010000250.1:0-6237 GCA_964475075.1 uncultured Anaerolineales bacterium
TCGCCGGCGCGGCAGTGTCCGTACCGGCTGTCGCAGTCCCCTCCGAACTGGCTCGGACCGCTGCCCTGCGAGCCCCACTCGCCCAGCCGGTCGCCCGCGGCGTTGAAGCGATCGACGGCGAAACGGCCGTGTCCCGCCGTGTACACGTCCGAGCTCGGCCCGACCGCCACCAACTCGGGACCCCAACCCTCCCACCGCCGCCACTCGCCGAGGAGTGCGCGCGTCGGGTCGAAACGCAGCAGGCGCGGCAGGTCGCGGCTCGTGATGTAGAGCGAGCCGTCGGGCCCGGCGGCCAGGTCGGCTGGCTCAACGTTGCTGGGTGGCAGCCGCGCCAGTACGACGTCCCATGCCCGCAGATACTCCCCGCGCGGCGTGAACACCTGGATCCGCCGATCCCGGTCGAGCACGTGTACCGTGCCGTCAGGCGCGACCGCGAGCGCCCGGATGTCACCGAACTCCCCGTCCACGCCGTCGTAGCCGGAGTACCCCCATGTCGCCAGGTAGCTGCCGGCGGCGCTGAAGTGGAGCACCCGCTCGTCGCGGTCGGCGACGTAGAACGAGCCGTCCGGCGCAACCGTCACGTCCACGCCCTGGAAGCTGCCCTCGCCCACCTGGACCTCATTGCTCTGCCGGTAGGAGCTCAGCGCGCGCGAGCCCCAGGTCGCCAGGTGCTCCCCGGACGGGTCGAACACCTGCACCCGGCTGTTCCCGGCCTCGGCGACGTATACGCGGCCGTCGGGGCCGACCGCCACGTCGACCGGTTCGGTGAGGAGCCCGAGCTCAGCACCGCCGCCGCCCCAGGCCATGAGCGGCCGGTCGGAGGAGGTGAAGCGGTGCAGCAGGTTGCCCAGCCGGTCGACGGCGAACACCCACGCCTCTCCCGCGTCCGCCGGGCGGCGGGGATCGACCCCGATGCCGGCCGGTGCCTGGAACTGGCCGTCGCCGCCACCGAAGAAGCCCAGCCAGTTGTAGAAATCGCCGTCCGCGCCGTACTGGGCGATGCGGAAGCTACCGGCATCGCTCACGTAGACGCTGCCGTACCAGTCGACGGCGACGTCGACCGGAGCGGTCAACTCCCCCTCGCCCGAACCCGGACCGCCGATCTCGCCGTAGTACCTGCCCCGGCCATCGAAGTGCAGCACGCGCTGGTTGCCGGCGTCGACGACGTAGACATCGTTCTCGCGACTAACGGCCACGCCGGTCGGACGGTCGAGTTGGCCCGGACCGCTGCCGGCCTCGCCCCACTCGCTGTGGTACGTGCCCGGGGGGTAGAAGAGCTGGATGCGGTTGTTGCCAGTGTCGGCCACGTAGACGACATTGTTGGCCGCCACGGCCAGTCCCACGGGCGCGTCGAACTGCCCCGGCCCCGCGCCCGATCCGCCCCACTGGCCGGCGAACGCCCCGAACGGGTCGAAACGCTGGATTCTGTTGTCTACCGAGTCGGCGACGTACACGTACCCCTCGCCGTCCATCGCCACCGCGGACGGCGAGGCGAAGGTTCCGATCGGGGGCGGTGCGGTAGACAGGATGGGATCGATCGGCGTGCCGCTCGGGTCGATCCGCTCGATGCGGGCGTTGCCGGCGCCGAGAACCGTTCCGTCCGGCGTCACGGCCACGCCGCGGACGGCAGCTGGCCCGTGCGCCGCCTTGTAGGTCCCCGACGCATCATAGCGGTGGATGAACTGGTCGCCCACCGCGACGAACACGTCGCCATCGGCCGCGACGGCGATATCGCGCGGATAGGGTGGGAATCCGCGGCTGCTCTCGCCCACGATCGGCCACTGCGCCAGCAGGTCGCCCGTCGGGGAGTAGCGGAGCACGCAGCCGGCGCTGATGCTGTTGCCGGTGGGGCTATAGGCGTACACGCCGACGAGAACCGAGCCATCGGGCGCGGCGGCGAGGCCGAGCGGCCAGTTGGGCGGCTGGTCGCACGACTGGGCGATCGGCCAGGATAGCCGGAATGCGCCGTCGGCAGCGAAGCGCTGCACCCGCTTGTTGCCGGCGTCCTGGACGAACACGTCTCCGGTGGGGGCGATGGCGATGTCGATCGGGGCGCGGAACGCACCCGGATCGGATCCCCGCCGGCCCCATGCGTTCAGGAATCGGCCGTCGCCGGTGAAATGCTGGATCCGATCGTTGCCCGGGTCGGCCACGTACACCGTGCCGTCCGCCGCGACGGCGATCCCGGTGGCGGTGGTGTAGTTCGCCGAGCCCGTCCCGAACGCGAACTGCCCCTGGCGGCGACCAGCACTGCCCCAGGTCGCGAGAATGCGGCCGTCAGTGCCGAAGCGCAGGATCCGGAACTGCTCGAGGTCCATGACGTAGATCGATCCGTCTGGCCCGGCCGCCAGCCCCCCGGTCCAGCCGAACGTGCCGGGGTGGTCGGACGACGTCACGGTGAACAGGTGCACGTTCGGTGTCCGTGAGGGAACCTCGGCCGCCCCGGACGTACCGTCCGCCGCGGCGCGAGCTGATGGCAAGAGTAGGAGGCAGAGGCAGGTCAAGGCGATTGCCGCGAGCGCGAGCGGTACCCTCATCGCTCCACCTCGACCAGGAAGCCGTAGTGCGCGTCACCGACGTCTTCCCAGTACGCGCTCAGCGAGATGACGTACAAGCCTGGATCGCGCACCAACTGCACGTCTTGCGCCCGCGCCAGCGGCAGGACGTACCTCGGCCCGACCTGGCGGGCTTCCTCGCCGGGCCAGAAGGCGAAGCCGTCCCTGTATGGCCGACCGACGGTTGACTCGAAGCGGTGCACGCTCAGGTAGAGGCCCGTAGGCTCCGGATCCACCTCGATCGAGAGATGGCCCACGAATGGCGATCGGACCCGCAGCGGCTCGATAGGGGCGACCCAGCCGCCCCAAATATCGACGCAGAGCCCACCCCAGCAGAACGTGCCGACTCCGGCTTCCTGCGTTTCACCGCGAACGGTGAGCAGCGCCTGCGGCGGCGGCTCGAAGCGCGGTATGTACCGCGTGGGCGTGGGCGGCGGGGTGGCCGTTGCCTGCGCGGCGGCCGGATCGACCGGCAGGGAGGCGACGACACTCATCAAGGCAACGGCTAGCACAGCTCTGGTGCGAGGTGACGCGAGGACAACCATTTCCCCCTCCTGTCCAGAGTCCGATGACCGACGGCGGCGACGAGCGCCAGGTGCGGCAGGGCGAAGTCGGCCGATAGAGACATCGGGCGGAATCTGACGACCAGCGTTAGGCGTCGCGGCACGTGTGTGGCCAGGGCCGACTCCCCCTTGTCGCGGCGGAACCGAAGGAAACCAAGCCCATTGTACCAAATAGGTGTTGCGGGGGGTACGCCGGACGGGGCGCTGCTTGATGCGGATGCCGCGGCGGTGCATACTTACAGCGTTAGTACGCTAGAGCGAAGGGGTGACCCATGGTACGCAAGGTATTCCGGACGGGGAACAGCCTGGTGGTCGCACTGCCGAGGGATGCGCTGGCTAGCCTGGGTGTAACCGAGGGCGCTCAAGTGTCGATCGAGGTCGACCGCGAGCGTCGACAGATCGTGATCTCGCCCGTGGAACAGCAGTTGCCGGGTGTCGACGAGACCTTCGCCCGGCAGGTCAGCGAGTTCATCGAGCGGTACCGCCCCGCCCTCGAGGCTCTGGCGCGGTAATGGAATACCTGACGGCGGAGCAGGTGCTGTTCCTCCACTCCCGCTTGGTCGACGAGACCGGCGGCACGCATGGGGTGCGTGACCTCGGCCTGCTCGAATCGGCGCTGGCCCGCCCGAAGGCGACGTTTGACGCACAGGACCTCTACCCCGACGTCCTTGCCCAGGCAGCCGCGCTGATGGAGTCCATCGTCCTCAACCACCCGTTCGTCGATGGCAACAAGCGCACCGGCATTGCGGCTACCGGCCTATTCCTGCAGCGCAGCGGCCGGCGCCTGACGGCAACGAGCGAGGATCTCGAGGGGTTCGCCCTCCAAGTCGCCGAGTCCAAGCTGACCCGCGACGAGATCGCCGGTTGGCTGGCGGCGCACAGCGAGACCGCACCAGGGGAATGACGCGTCCATCAGCGCCCGCCGCCGTGTATCCAACCGGACGCGGCGTGGGCCCTGCTTGCCGGCGACAAGATCGTCGGCATCGATATTCACGATCCGACCCGGCCTCCTGCAGTGGGACCGGTGGAACACATCACCAATCCCACCGGAATCGCTCTCGTCAACGACCACACCATCGAGATGCCGGGCTGGAACACGTAGGAGTAGTGGTGGCGCCGGATGGGCACCGCGCAGTCATGTTAGGCTGCGGCTCAGTCCGTTCACGGTTGTACGTCGTACCCGCTCGCGCCGAGGTAGGCGATCAAGTACATCGACAACATGCGGGCCCAGTGGTAACCCGGATTGGCCGAGACGTACGGGGCGACCTTGCACTCCGACCATCGCGGATCCGGTGGATTGGCTGAGTACTCCTCGAGCACCCGGTACAGCCGATCCTCCCAGGTGGCGTACGTGGCCCAGTCACCGCGCACGGCAGCGAGGCGCATCAGCGGCCAGCCGGCGGCCAGGAGATCGAGCCCGGCGGGGTGGCCGACCTCGGAGACGACGAAGTTCGGGCAGTCGGACCTGCGGTCGGAGCGGACGTAGTGCCGGCCCGGCTCCCACACGCCGCAAGGCATCGCCCACTCGGGGACGACCGTCATGTCGAAACCCACGCCGCAGCCGGGGGACGACCAGCGCGCCGGTTGCGGTCGCGGCTGCGTCGGGTGGGGCGGTGTCGAGCGGCGCCGCGGGCGACGCTGTGGGATGGTCACCGACGACGGCAGCGTTGGCGGCGACGAGCCGCGATTCCCTGAGGGTGTCAATGCGCGGCCCGAGCTCGCCGGGCGCCACATCCCATCCAGCTCGGACGAGGACTGGGAGCACCAGCAGCGCCACCGTTGCGCACTCAAGGAGTCGACGTTTCGTCGTCGGCCGTCGTGGCTTGACACGTTGCGCCTTGGCCACGTGAGCGGAGCGAGAGCCAGCAGTGAGTGCGGGTACGGGATGAGCGGCGACAACTGGTCCTCCTCTCGCAGCGAAATCGGATGCGTTGTGCGACATGGTGTCGGGAGCAACGACTTCCTCGGCGGCGTTCGTGGCGATCGGACGCGGAACCTGCCCCACGATACGCCCTCGTGATGGGCGGCGTCAAGATGCGCCCGCCGCCACGCGGCCGTCGCTGGCGCACATGGTCCCCGACAGCGCGGACTGTCGACCGTCCGTTCCCCGAGTTGCCGCGCTTCGCCCGGCTGCGTGGGCATCTTGACAGCAAGTCCATCGATGCTATGATTGCAGAATGCGAACCACCGTGACGCTCGATCCTGACGTGGAGATCCTGCTCCGTAACCGCATGCGCGAGCGCGCCATCTCCTTCAAGGAGGCCATCAACCAGGCGCTGCGGTCGGCGTTGATGGGCGGCTCCGGCATGGCGCCCAAGCCGTACGAGCTGAAGACGTTCCGCATGGGCTTCCGGCCCGAGATCGCGCTCGACAAGGCCCTATCCCTCGCCGCGGCCGCCGAGGACGAAGAGATCGCGAGGAAGCTGAGCACGCGCAAGTGAAGCTGGTCGACGTCAATCTGCTCCTGTACGCGGTCAACGAGGACGCACCGTTCCAGGAGCGGGCAAGGGCGTGGTTGGAGCGTTCCCTATCCGGAACCGAGACGATCGCGTTCACGTGGCCGGTGCTGCTCGCGTTCCTCCGCCTGAGCACGCGCGCGGCGGTGTTTCCGCGGCCGCTGGATCCCGAGGAGGCCTTCGGGGTGGTGGAATCCTGGCTGGCCCAGCCGTGCGTCACGATTCTCCAACCGACAGCCCGTCACCTGGCGGTCTTGCGGGACCTCCTGCTCCCATTCGGAATGGCAGGCAACCTTACGAGCGACGCCCACCTGGCGGCCATCGCGTTCGAGCACGGCGCGGAGCTGTACTCGTCGGACCACGACTTCGCACGCTTTTCCACCGTACGCTGGGTGAACCCTCTGGCGTGAGGACGAACTGAGTGCCTCGTCACTCACGGCATCGGAGCGCAGGAAGCCGCCGACTGCCGGGGCGCCTGCTCCGGCGACCCGGCGAGACGTCGCCGGTCCGAGGGGAAGGCTGATACCTACTCCGCCGCAGTCGGCGCCGCCGGCAGGTACACCGAGTTCAGGTCCCCCGTCCTATACCAGATCAGGCCCACCGCGCCACTCTTCGCCGACGTGCGGTACTCGACCAGCAGGTCGTGCCGGTCGGCCCCCAGCG
>CAYYVH010000251.1:0-6217 GCA_964475075.1 uncultured Anaerolineales bacterium
CGAACGTCCAGATCCCCGCCCGTGCACGACAGCGTCCCGGTCAGTGTTCCGCTCAAGATCCTGACGCCGCGGGTGCGTTGGTCCGTCGACGGCCAGCCGCTCGTTCAGGTCACGCAGTCGGCGCGGCTCGACTAAGAGGTGTCCCAGGAGCCAGGTCGCCCGGTCTCGCGGCACCGGTGCCCCCGCGGGGCGCCCCGCGGGCTCGCTCCTCGTGGCTTCCGACCTGCGGGCGGGCCGGCGGCCGGTGGGCCGCATCAAGCGCCCCGAAAGCGTCCGCTCGTCGATACGGATCAGCTCGGCCAGCCGGGCCACCCAGGCTGCCTGTCCAACTGGATCCGGTACGCCCGCGATCAGGGGCATCAGGCGGTCGGCCGCCGCCATCTTGTGGCGCGGATCCTCCAGGTCCAGGTCGGCCGTCAGCACTTCGAAGAGATACTCCATGACCGGCTGCGCACCCTCGATCAGCGCCCGCCAACAGTCGGGATCCTCCCGAATCACGTCGTCGGGGTCCTGCCCGACCGGGAGTCGAGCCACGGCCAGTGTCATCTCCAGCCGGTGCTCGTAGCGGACCCAGCCACGGGCCGTCGGCACCGGCATGACACCGCCCTCAGCCGCCTCGCTGGCGACTTCCAGCCCCCGCACGGTCGCGGCCTGCCCCGCGGCATCGGCGTCAAGCGCCAGGATGACCGTCGGCGCGTGGCGCTTCAGCATCGCGATCTGGTAATTCGTCAGCGCCGTGCCCAGACTGGCCACCACGTTGCGGAAACCGGCAGCGTGCGCCCGGATGACATCGGTATAGCCCTCGACGACCACCGCCTCGCCGGCGTCGCGGATCGCCCGGGCGGCACGTTCGAGCCCGTACAGCACGCGGCTCTTGTCGAACAGGGCCGTCTGGGAGGAGTTGACGTACTTGGGCACACCCTCGGGATCGAGCGTCCGGGCCCCAAAACCGACGGTGCGCCCGCGCGCGTCGCGAATGGGGAACGTGAGCCGTCCGCGAAAGGCATCGTACACGCCACCCGTGTCCCGCTGCCGCACTAGACCGGCCGCCAGCATTTCATCCTCGGAAAAACCCCCGTCGCGCAGCACCTTGCCCAGGGCGGACCAGGAATCGGGGGCAAAGCCGAGCTCGAACTCGCGCGCCACGTCGCCCGTGAAGCTGCGCCCCTTCAGGTAGGCACGGGCGGGCTCGGCCGATGGAGAGCGCATCAGCTGTTGGTGGAAAAAGACGGCGGCGGCGGTCATGGCCTCGCGCAGCCGCTCACGCTGCGCTTTCTGCTCCTGCGCCGCGGGGGTAGGAGGAGCAAGCTCGACGCCCGTGCGGCGGGCGAGGGCCTCCAATGCCGCGCGGAAATCCATCTTCTCCATGCGCATTACGAACTCGAATACGTCGCCGCCCGATGCGCAAGCCCCAAAACAGCGCCAGGTGCCCGTCTCGGGGAAGACCACAAAGCTCGGTGTCTTCTCGCTATGGAACGGGCACAGCGCTTTGTACGTCCGGCCCGCTTTCTTCAGCGGCACGTAGTCGCTGACGACCTCGACGATGTCGAGTCGGTCGCGGACCTCATCAACAACGCTCATGGTCGGATCCCGGAGTGGGCGGGGAGACTACCCGCCACAAAGAGTGGGCAGGGAGACCCCGCCCCTACCCGCCCCATTCTGTGAGGTAGGCGATAAGGTCAAGGATGTCATCGTCGCTCAGGCGGTCCGGGCCGAAGATGCTGGGCATGCCGCCCTCCACGTAACCCGGTACGATGAAGACGCTCGGGCTGCGGATGGACTCTCGGATATAGGCCGCAGCGGAGTCCGCCGCGCCCGTGTAGTCGGTCGCCCCAATCCGCTCCGAGGACCGCTCAAACAGGCCGGCCAGGTCGGGTCCCACAATGGCCGCGGAGACGCCCGGTAGGGCGTGGCAGAAAAGGCAAGTGTTGGTCCGGAACAGCTCGGCGCCGCGCTTGGGATCCCCGGCCGCCAGTGCCGTGGCCCGTTCGGGCGCCTCCTCCGGCGCCGGAGCCTCGGTCGTCGCCTCCGGAAGAGTGCCTCCAGCGGTCCGCGTGACCGCACTCGTGAAGGTGATTGCCTCAGTGGCAATCGGTGAACCCTCAAACATGGACATTGTCTGCTCCCGATACACCCGGGCCGTGGCCGCCGCGGCCTCCGGCTCTTGGGGCAGCGCGTCGCTGAAGGCCACGATGTAGCTGGCCAGGGCATCGATCTGATCCGACCGCAGCGGGCCGCCGTACTTCTCGCCCCAGGGCGGCATCGCCATCCCCGGCTCACCGGTCGCCAAGGGGGTCGGCTCGCCAGGCGGCAACGGCGTCGGGGGCAGCCGATTGCCCGGATAGCGGTCCGGTCGGGTCGAGATCGTAAGGCCGCCGTCGATCGCGTTGTACACGAACTCGTGGGGCAGGGCGCGGTCCCAACCCAGCTCTTCCAGGCGCCAGGCGATACCGGGCCCCAAGTCGCCGCCGTGCAGCCCCGAGGTCTCGTCGAGGGGCGGGCAGACGCCGCCCGAGGCATTCTCGCCGTGACAGTAGGTGCAATACTGGTCGAAGAGCTGTGCGCCAAGCTCTATCTTGCGCACCTCCCAGCCGCGTGAGGCACGCCGCATCCGCGCCTCCTCACCCAGCCCAACGAGCGCCGTGATGGTCACCGTGGCCAGGATCGCCAGGAGCCCGATGGAAATGTCAACGCGGCTCATCTCTTCCCCTCCTCACCGAGCACGGGACACACCGGCGTACAGAGACTGGCTATTCACTGTAAGCCGCCTCCTGGTGGACCGCCAGCACCGCCTGCTGTTCGTTGAGACGGCTCAGCGTCGGCTCGCCCGTATCCGGGTCGGGCACGAGCTCGTCCCAGTTGATCCTCATCTCGACCCACTTGAGCCGGGGCTGGTACTCCTGGATCGTCATTAATGCCAGCGGCTTGTCGTCGTAGACCGGCGCGATCAGCTTCGGCTGGTTCTCAACCTCGGCCTTGAACTCCATCAGCAGCTGGTGGAACTCGTCCTCCCCGCCGGAGGACAAGCCCGTGATGAACTCGTAGCGCTCCGGGTCTGCATACCGCGGGTCGCTCTCCCATGCTTTGGGATAGGACACGAAGTAGGTCTTCATCTCGCCGCCGGGACCCATCTCCAGCTCGTCCCACGGTAACTCCCGCACCGGTCCAGGCTCGGTGGCCGGCGCGAAGTGCGACAGGATGTCCTGCGCTGGCGGTGTCTCTATCCCGAAGGTCGGCGTACCCATGTAGGTCAGCACGACGATCGCCGCCGAGAAGACGATTCCGGCCAGGACCGCAACCGTGCGCCGCCTGGCCAGTCGGTATGGATTCCGGTCGAGCCACGGCAGAACGAAGAGCAGGCCGAAGATGACCGTCGGCACGACGACCCCCATGAGGCCCTTGTCACCGAGCTTGAGGAGCCCCTGCAACCACAGGAAATACCACGGCGCCTTGGTGTGCAGCGGCGTGACCAGCGGATCGGCGTGGGCCTCCAGCGGCGCGTGGAAGACGGTCGCCACCGCGACGACCATCAGGAACAGCACCACCGAGGCCAGCATGGTCTCGTGGATCATGAGATGGGGAATGAGGTCGATGCGCTCCTCGGCGATGCGCTTCTCCTCCTCGTCAAGGTCACCCTCTTGGACGGATGCCGGCAGCGAGATGAAGTGCTCACGCGCCACCTTGTAGTAGTGGACGCTGATAAACAGGATGGCTAGAAGGGGCAGGAGCAGCACGTGCAGCAGGTAGAAGCGCAGCAGACCGCCGGCCGCGATGTCCGGCGCGCCGCGCAGGAGCAGGTTCACCTTCTCACCAAAGAGCGGCGCCTCCTCGGCCATGGAGGTGCCGATGGTCACGGCCCATAGGGACAGCTGGTCCCAAGGCAAGAGGTATCCGCTGAAGGACAGGAAGAGTGTGACCAGAAGCAGGATCACCCCGGTGAACCAGGTGAACCGGCGCGGGCCCTTGTACGCACCGGTGAAGAAGACCCGCACCATGTGCAGCACAACCGTGGCCACCATGCCCTCGGCGGCAAGGCGGTGCAGGTCGCGCATGAACTGGCCGAACGGCACACCGCCCAGGAGGTGGAGCATGTCGCCGTAGGCCCGCTCCGGGGTCGGCGCGTAGAAGACCATCAGGATAAGGCCCGTGACGAGTTCCACGATGAAGAAGAACACGCTGAGCCAGCCCAATCGCCAGGTGTGGGTGAACCAGGTGCTGGCCCGCTGGTAGTACTTCGGCCGGATGTGGAGGATGAAGCTCTTGACGTGTGCCCGATAGCGCGGGTTGGGTCTCTCGGTCGGCGCGTCGCCGCGCAGGATCGCCTGCAGCTCGCGGGCGCTGAGGCCCGCCATGACGCCACGGACCATCCCGTCCACCACTCCGGCGGCAAAGGCCCTCCAGTCGTAGTCGCGCAGCCGCTCCACTTCCGTGACCGCAGCCACACGGAGGCCGTGAATCGACTCGGCACCACGCATCACCAACTCCTCTGGGGTCTGGCGACTGAGTGTCAGGCTTTGGGCGCCCCGAAGATACGCTCACCCGTCTCGACTATGAGCTGTGATCCAATTGGGATCCGGAGCGGATCACCGTCCCCGCTCGTGCGGGCGATCTCATTGCCGCTGCTGTCCAGGGCACGAATCACCAACCGATCCAAACTCCGCGGCGCCGGGCCTTCGACGAACGTACCGTCGCGCTCGAACTGGGAGCCGTGGCAGGGGCAGATGAACTTACCCTGCACCGGTTTCCAGTCGAAGAGGCAGCCCAGGTGCGTACAGACCTTGTAGAGCGCCAGCGCGCCTTCGTCAGTCACGACCCACCAGAACTTGGCCTTGGAAAAGGGCTCGGGGTCCGCTCCGGGACCGGGCAACGCCTCCGAGGGTCCGATGTCCACCGGCCCTCCGAACTCACCCGGGCCGAGTCGGGGCAGGGCGAACTTGTAGAGCACCACCCCGGACTCCAGGGCGAGGATACCCAGCGAGGCGAGCCAGGCGTAATTCAGGAACTCGCGCCGCGACAGATCATCGGTAGCTGACGATCCATCGACGGCGCCCGCTTCGACGGTCATTTCCATTGCCTCCACCGCGTTCGAGGTATCACTCGCGCGATTATAGGGAGCCACACCGGTTGTGCAAACCCACGCTCAGCCTCCTTCGGACCGGATCTCTGCCCGGCTGCCATACATGCGCTCGTAGTACTCGCGGAACTCGCCGCTCTTGATCGGCCGCCACCACCACTCGTTTTCGGCGTACCAACGGGCCGCCCGCACAATTGCCTGGTGGGGGGCATGCTGTGGTAACCAGCCGAGCTCGCGGATTCGGGACGTATCGAGGGCGTAGCGCCGGTCGTGGCCGGGCCGGTCTTCGACGTGCCGGATCAGCGTCTCGGGCTTGCCCAGCTCGCTCAGCACCAGCCGCACCATCTCGAGGTTGGGGATCGACTTCCCGGTGCCCACGTTGTATATCCCACCCGGCGCGCCCTGGCGCAGGACGAGGTCGATGGCGGCACAGTGGTCGCCGACCCACATGTAGTCCCGCTCCTGAAGCCCATCGCCGTAGATCGGCAGCGGCTCATCGTCAATGGCATTCGTGGAGAACAGGCTGAGGGCCTTCTCGGGGTGCTGGTGGGGGCCGATGGTGTTGGAGCCTCGCGTGACCGTGGTGTACAGCCCGTACGTCACGTGATAGGCCAGGGCCAGCAGGTCGGCGCTGGTTTTGCTGGCGGAGTACGGCGAGCGTGGGGCAACGGCATCGCTCTCACGCGACGCCCCCGCTGGCACGTGGCCATAGACCTCGTCAGTCGAAACCTGCAGATACCGTAGACCTCGCTCCCGCGCCGCCTCCAGCAGGGTGTAGGTGCCGAGCACGTCGGTGCGGACAAAGGCGTCCGGCTCGACGATAGACCGGTCGACGTGTGTCTCGGCAGCGAAGTTTAGGATCGCGTCCACGTCGCGCCCGTCCAACGCCGCCTCGACCGCCGCGCGGTCGCAGATGTCGCCCCGGACGAACGTATACCGGGGATCGTCGGCCACCGCACGCAGGTTGTCGAGGTTACCGGCGTACGTCAGCTTGTCGAAGACGACTACCCGTTCCTCCGGGTGGTGCTCCAGTACGAAGCTGACGTAGTTGGATCCGATGAAGCCGGCTCCGCCGGTCACGAGCAGAGTGCGAGCCATAACCACCTCCGTTCCGAGAGAGACCGATGTCCACGAGTCCACGAA
>CAYYVH010000252.1:0-6177 GCA_964475075.1 uncultured Anaerolineales bacterium
CGGAGCTGCGCCGTTGTCATGTCCTCCTACGGGTTGTTCCTAATCGCGGCGTCGGCGGTGACCCTTGTTTGGGCCAACTCACCGTACGCTGGCGCCTACGAAGCTCTGTGGGCGACCCCCCTGACCGTTGGCATCGGTTCACTGGGGCTTGAGAAACCGCTCCTGCTGTGGATCAACGACGGGCTGATGGCCTTTTTCTTCTTGGTTGTCGGCTTGGAGCTCAAGCGGGAACTACGCTTCGGCGAGCTGAGCCCTATCCGTCGCGCTGTGTTGCCGGCAGCCGCAGCCGTTGGTGGCATGCTCGCGCCGGCTCTGATCTATGTCGTCCTTCACGCAGGTGGGCCCTACGCGAGTGGCTGGGGCGTTTCCATGGCTACAGACATAGCCTTTGCCCTGGGCATCCTGGCACTGGTTGGTAGCCGTGCACCCGTAGGGCTTAAGGTCTTCCTCACGACACTGGCTATCGTGGACGATCTTGGGGCAGTGTTGGTCATCGCTTTGTTCTATACCGCAGAGTTACACCTCGGCGCCCTCGCGGTTGCCGCCATCCTGTTTGTTGGGCTAATCATGGTGGGCGCGGCCGGCACGCGTAGTGTGGCGCCCTACGCAGTGCTTGGTGTGTTCCTGTGGCTGGCGATGTTGATTTCGGGTGTGCACGCCACCGTGGCCGGCGTGTTGATCGCCTTTACCGTGCCTCTACGCGCTCGTCGCACACCGGCCGAGGTGGTGGCCGCAGGACAGCGGCTACTCGCAGGAATTGACGTTGGTGACGCGGCGGCGGTTCGCCGCGCATTGCGAAATCTGGAGCAAGCGGCGGGTGAGGCCCGCCCCCCCCTGGAGCAATTCGAGGAAGCGCTCCATCCCTGGACAGCGTATGCCATCCTGCCGCTGTTTGCGCTGGCCAACGCCGGGGTAATGCTGGGTGACGTCGGCAGTGCGCTGGCCCATCCGGTAACCCTTGCTGTCGCCATGGCCCTGACGTTAGGCAACCCGACAGGTATCGTCAGCTGTACCTGGCTGGCGGTTCGCTCCCGTGTCGCCGAGCTGCCGGCCGGGGTCGGCTGGCGCCATGTGTTGGGGGCGTCCTCGCTGGCTGGCGTCGGCTTCACGATGTCGATCTTCATCGCGACCTTAGCCTTCGGCGACGGTGCGCTCCTGGCCAACGCGAAGGTAGGGGTCCTCCTCGGCTCACTCGTCTCCGGCGCAATCGGCTACGGAATCCTCCGCACCGCGCCGGCTCCAGCGGGCGTGCGGCTCGACCAGCAGGAGGCTCAGGGTGATTGATGATCTTTGACGTGGCGATGGTCGTGGCAAGGCTGTCCGAACGATGTTCATCGAGCCGGGCCTCAGCGTCGATAACATCTTCATCTTCGTGCTGATCTTCGCCTACTTCGGCGTGCCGCCCAAATACCAGCATCGCGTGCTGTTCTGGGGCATCGTCGGGGCGCTGCTCATGCGCGGCGCGATGATCGCTGTCGGCGCCTACCTGATCCACGAGTTCCACTGGGTGATCTACATCTTCGGCGCGTTCCTGGCCTTCACCGGCCTCCGGATGGCGACGCAGACCGAGCACACCATCGACCCCGAGGCCAACCCGGTGATCCACCTGATACGCCGGCTGCTGCCGGTCACCGGTGTGTATCATGGTCAGAGGTTCTTCGTGCGTGAAGCGCCAGCACCCGGTCAACCGATTCGCCTGGTGGCAACGCCGCTCTTCGTGGTGCTGGTCCTCGTAGAGACCACCGACCTGATCTTCGCCGTCGACTCGATCCCGGCCATCTTCGCCATCACCGACGACCCGTTCATCGTCTATACGTCCAACGTGTCCGCCATCCTCGGTCTCCGCGCGCTGTACTTCCTGCTGGCGGGCGTCATTCACAAGTTCCACTTCCTCAAGCTCGGGCTGTCGGTGGTGCTCATCTTCGTGGGCGCCAAGATGCTGGTGACCGACCTCTATAAGGTGCCGGTTGGCATCTCGCTCGCCGTCATCGCGCTCGTGCTGGGCACTGCCGCGGGGGCATCTCTCAAGTGGCCGAAGGAGGCCGAGGAGCACACCGCCGTCGACCACGATCCGCTCGCGCCCGCGCGGAGTGACCCGGCGGTCGCCCCGCCGCTCGACCACGCGCCATGAGCCTGGCGGACCACTTCTGTACCGTTCAGGATTCGGTAGGCTAGGGCCCCAAGCTGACTTATCGTCACGCAGACCGGCTCGCTGATTGACTACCCCCCATAGCTGGGAAAAAAGGCTCTTCGTGAAATTGCGGGGTAGCCTTGCTCCAACGACAGGACACCTCCCCGAATGTGCCGCATTTTCCTACTCGAACCCTCACATACAGGGGTGCGAAAATGACATCTACCACAGGCGCCCCACTATTTCACGATGATCCGGAAAAAAGTGGCGGTTCATCCCATATCTGGGGGTGTCTTGACCGATCTGTGATCTGATGTGATGTTTAGTCATCCAGGGGATTGGCCTGCGAGTTTCGTGGTTTTCTGATACTGACAGCTCAAGGAGCCGGTCCCGAGCGGGCATAGCTCAGTTCCCATGCCTGTGGCATACTAGGCGCAGGAGGAGTAATGCAGAATCGCCGCCCGCCCGGACTTGGTCGGCCGTACGAGGAAATGAAACGTACCTCGCGCATCCTCGAGTTGATACAGATGGTGGCCTCGGCGCCTCGCCGCTATCTTCGCCGCGATCTGGCTGCCCATTTCGAGATCAGCGAGCGCATGGTCCAGAAGGACATGGATGTCGTCCGCCACGGCCTTAAGTTACCTCTAGGTCACTCGCCGGACGGCTACTATTTCGAGCGGACGCCCTCGCTGCCGCCTCTGCAGTACTCCTTCACCGAGGCGCTGGCGCTGCTCTTGGCCCTCCAGGCGGGCCAGCAGGTGGTCGGCGTTGAGTCGCAGGCGCTCGCGGCGGCGCTCGCCCGGCTGGAGAGCCTGCTTCCGGCCGAATTCGCCCCACTGCTGCGCCAAGCCATGAACCGACCGCTCCTGAAAGCCGATCGGGAGCACCGGCAGGCGATGTTGCAGCTGTTGAACCGTGCTCTGCTCAGCCGGCGCAAGGTGAAGCTGACCTACGAGACCCGCTCGCGCGGCGGCGAGATCAGTGAGCGGTGCGTGCGCCCCTACGCCGTAGTGCCCTATGTCAGGTCGTGGCAACTGGTGGCGTACTGCGAACTTCGGAAGGAGCTCCTCATCTTCAAGGTGGACCGCATTCGCTCAGCAACCCTCAGCACCGACCGCTATGCCATCCCGCCCGACTTCGAGCTGGATGCCTATCTCGGCTCGACCTGGGGTCTGATGCGCGGTGAGGCCGGTGAGCCAGTAGACGTCGTTCTGCACTTCGAGCCCGAGGCGGGGCACTGGGTCGCAGAGGAGTACTGGCATTCCAGCCAGCAGGTCGAGGAGCTCGCCGACGGCAGCGTTGTCTTCCGCCTCCACGTGGCGGTCACGCCGGAGCTCGTGAAGTGGCTCCTATACTACGGCAGCCGGGTGCATGTTATCGAGCCGAGGAGCCTGCGCGAGGGGGTGGCCGCGGAACATCGACGTGCGGCGGCGATGTACGAGGTGGATGGCGCCACCCACCAGGGAGCCCAGGGGTCGTGAGAGAGGACCTGCGACCGACCGCGGCGACCGACCACGTGGAGCTCGTCCTTGCCTGTTGGGGCAAGACGGGGCCAGAGGGCGCCTTCCATCCGGCTCTGTTCCATATGCTAGACGTCGGCCACATCGCGGAGGCGCTGCTTCGGCCCGATGCCACATCCCGGATGCGGCACACACTTGGCCGTGTCTTCGCCGCGGATCCCGACTCGCTCCACTCCTGGCTGCCCCACCTTGTCGCTGCGCACGATATCGGTAAGATATCGCCATCCTTCCAGAAGCAGGCCCCGGAGCACGTCGATCGGCTGATAGAGATCGGCCTTCGATTCAGGCGCGACTGGGGGCAGTCCTGCCATCACACCAGTGCCGGCGGCGTGTTCGTCGAGGATTCCTGGAACGTACTGGAGCCGCACGAGGGCGACTCGCTGGTGCCAGTGCTCCGCGCGGTGATCGGTGGCCACCACGGCCGGTTCAAGTCAGCTGGCGACCTCCTCGATGCTCGAGAGTACCCAGAGGACCCCCTCTGGGCCGAGATGCGCTGCGCAGCGTACGAGTTGCTGCACATTTTCCTCCGGAGCTCTGAGGCGAATCTACCGGGGGAAGTGCCGAACGCCTCGGCGGCGACGATGGCTCTCACTGGCTTCACCATTCTATGCGACTGGCTCGGTTCGGATGTGGCCAACTTCCCACTTACAGCAGTCACGGACATCGATGAGTATCGCGCCCTGAGCCGGCGATGTGCGGCCGACGCCGTGAGGCGCGCCGGGTTCTTTCCGGCTCCGGCGCCGGATGAGCGACGGACGTTCGCCGCCCTGTTTCCGGCCATCGCCTCGCCCCGCCCGGTCCAAATGGTGATCGACGAGCTGGCTGAGGAGCTGATCTCTCGGCCATGTCTGTGCGTCATTGAGGCCCCTACAGGTGAGGGCAAGACCGAGGCAGCGCTCACTCTTGCCAAGCGGCTGGCGCCGGTCGCGTCCGAGGAAATCTACTTCGCCCTGCCGACCGAGGCTACGAGCAATCAGATGCACGGGCGCCTGCTGGAGTTCTTCGCGCGGCCGGTGAAGCTGGTTCACAGCCACGCCTTTCTCGCTGAGGACGACCTCTGCCTCTCACCTGCCCGAGATGCTCCCGAATCGGCGGAGAATCAGCGAGCGCCGCTGCAGTGGTTCGGTCCGAAGAAGCGTGCGCTACTAGCCCCCCTCGGAGTGGGGACAGTGGATCAAGCGGAGTTGGCTGCACTCAACGTAGCGCACAACGCGCTCCGCGTGTTCGGCCTGGCGGGTAAGGTCGTGATCGTGGACGAGGTCCACGCCTACGACACCTACATGACAACGATCATCGAGCGGCTGCTGGAGTGGCTAAGCGCCATGGGTACCCCGGTGATTCTCCTGAGCGCGACGCTACCTCGGGAGCGTCGGGATGCGTTGGCGCGGGCCTATGGTGCGTCACAAAGCGCAGGCGGGGACGGGTATCCCCTCGTCACGGTCTGCCGGCCCGGGCAGGCGCCCTGGACCACGAGCCCATCGGCCAGCCAACCCGAGCGCCGAATCGCGCTCGACTGGGTGAGCTTCGGCGACGAAGCGGAACATGTCACCGCCAAGGCGCAAGTGCTTTTCCGGGAGGTCCGTGACGGTGGCTGCGCGGTCTGGATCTGCAACACGGTCGGCCGGGCGCAAGCGCTGTTCCGCGCCGTGCGTGAGCTGGCACCCGGGGTGCTAGCCACCCTCATCCACTCACGCTTCCCCCAGGAGGACCGGGAGCGCCTCGAACAGGCGATCGTCGATCGATATGGCCCCCCTGGCAAGGCGGCCCGTCCTGAACGCGGCATCGTGATCGGCACGCAAGTCCTGGAGCAAAGCCTCGACCTCGACTTCGACGTGATGTACACTGACCTCGCACCCGTCGATCTCGTCTTGCAGCGTGCCGGCCGCATGCATCGACACACTCGGCCATGGCGGCCCAGCCATCACGCAGAGCCGCGTCTGGTGGTAAACCTCCCGAGGGGTGAGCACGCGCGACGAGTCGGTCGTCCCGACACGTTCGTCTATGACGAGTTCATCCTATGGAAATCGCTGCTCGCGCTCCAGGGGCGCGGCACGGAGCTAGTCCTGCCCCGCGATACACGCCCCCTGATCGAGACGACATACGATGGACAGGTGCCGGCCGACACCGACAGCCAGTTGCAGCCAGCGTACGACGAACATCGGAAGCGAGAGGTCTACGCGCGTGATGAGGCGCCACTGCGCGTGGCGGAGGAACCCGAAGCGCTCCGCCACTATTCACTCGATCGGCTTCTCCCCATCTTCAGAAAAGTCTGTGACGCCATGGCGTTCTCCCATTCGGAGGACATCATTCACCGCGATCTCAAACCCGAGAACATCATCGTCACCGAGGACGGCCACGCCAAGGTGCTCGATTTCGGCCTCGCCAAGCTTACCGAGGTGGCCACCGGCGGCATGAGCAGCCAGTCGATGTCGCCGACAGTTCTCGGTACCCAGGCGGGCAGCGTGATGAGCACCGCCGGGTACATGGCGCCGGAGCAGGTACAGGGGGAGGACGTAGACTAGAGCA
>CAYYVH010000253.1:0-6146 GCA_964475075.1 uncultured Anaerolineales bacterium
CGATCCAGCGACCGCGCAGCAGGCGCCCGTGCCGCGCGGCTGGGCCGCGCCCCTGCCAGAGCGCCGAGCAAACGGGCAGCTCCGCGGTCCTCGCGGGGCAGTGGTTCCGGCCCGAGTTAGCGGTGGAAGCCGTAGCCACCGAGCGCCATTTGGTCCTTCTCGGCGCGCCCGGATCGGGCAAATCGACGGTCCTGCGCTACCTGGCGGTTGAGTTGGCAGAGGTCCTTCGCCAGGGCGGTGAGCGGGTGGATCTGCGGGGTTGGGAAGGAGTTGCCCCGTTGCCGGTGCCGTTGTTCTGCCAACTCGGCAAGGTGGGCAAGGAGCTTGGTGACGATCCCGGTGGCGACCGCGAGATTCTGGTCGACGCGCTGTTGGAACCGGTCGAAGGTCGTCGGCTGCGGGAGGGCCTGGCGCCGAAGGTCCTGCGTGCCTGGAGCAGCGGCGGTGCGCTGCTGTGTCTCGACGGGCTCGACGAGGTCTCCGGGATTCGTGAGGCGACAACCGAAGGCCAGCTCAGCCGGCGCGAGCGGATCGCCAGTGCGATTGACTGGCTGAGGGGGCAGATTGGCCGCTCTCGTATCGTCGTGACGTGCCGCACGAAGCCATACGAGGAGAGCGCCACCTGGCAATTGCGGGAAGGATGGGCGTTGCGCACACTCCAGCAGTTCGAGTTCGGTCAGGTGCGGTATTTCGTGCCGGCCTGGTATGCGCAGACCTGTGGCAGCACAGAGGCCAAGCACGCGCCAGACGAGGCCGAGGATCGCGCCGAGCGACTGGTTGACACATTGGAGCGGCGGGAGCAGCGGCTGAAGTTGCGCGATCTCACCGAGTCGCCGCTGCTGCTCACGATGTTGGCGCTTCTGGACTACAACTCCAAGGAGCTGCCGGAGCGACGGGTGGACGTGTACGAGGAGTTGGTGGTGTTGCTGTTGGAGCGGTGGGAGGGCGTGCGGTCCGGCGAGGTGGACCGCCGGCAGTCCTTCGGCGAGCGCCTCGGCCTACCAACCCTCCACATCGACGAGCTGCGTGCGGTCGTGCATGAGATTGCCTTCGAAGCTCACGGACGGGCAGTCGACGGCCGGGGAGTCCTGTCACTCGATGATGTCCGGAAGAAGCTGGATCCGTTCTTCGCCCGGCAGATCGACCCCGACAACGCCGGTGAGGTTCCGCGTGAGGCGTATGCAGCCAAGACCGACCGCTTCATCCTAATGCTGCGGGAGGAAACAGGGCTCCTTCAGGAAGAGGACGAGGACACCTACGCATTGCCCCACCTCACCTTCGAGGAGTACCTCGCGGCGTGCCATCTGGCTGCTGAGGAGAACGTTGATCTCGTCTACGAGCAGTGGCGGACGGCGCCCGACCGTTGGCGCGAGGTGGTGCTCCTCTTCATGGGGCGGCTGCTCAAGCAGGACAAGTTCACCCTGGCATCGGCCTGGCTGCAGCTTCTCGTTGCCCAGGGGTGCGGCACGGAACCGAAGACAGCGGTGGAGCGCCAACGGGACGCACTCCTTGCCGCCCCCTGCTACACCGCCATCGGGCGCCGGAAGCACCTGGGCGAGAAGAAACACCTGGACGTAGTGGCTTTCGAGGGGCGCCTGAGATCGGGGCTGGCCCAGGTACTCGAGGGACCCGTTGAAGATCTGCCGCTCGCGCAGCGGATGGAAGCTGGTGCTGAGCTGGGCATCCTCGGCGACCCCCGCTTCCCGGTGACACTCGACGAGTGGCGCGGCAGCCTGGAGAGGCGCAACGAGCGCTTCGGTAAGCCGGAAGGGTACTGGTGTTATGTGCGACCTGGCAGGTACCGCATCGGCGGCTGGCACGGGGACGAGCCAAGTGCCGAGATTGAGCTCCCGGGGTTTTGGATCGCCAAGTTCCCGCTCACCGTGGCGCAGTACGCACCGTTCGTTGACGTAGGCTACGGTGCTGAGGCCCAAGGACGGTGGACGCCGTTAGGGTGGCGATGGATGGTGGACGAGAAACGGACGCAACCGTGGGGCTGGAATGATAGGCGCTTCACTGGCCGCAATCAGCCGGTGATCGGCGTCACGTGGTACGAAGCGACGGCCTGGGCGGCATGGATGAGCGAACAGCTGTCCGACCTGCTGCCGCGTGGTTTTGCCGTGCGCCTGCCGACTGAGGCCGAGTGGGAAGCGGCCGCGGCGTACGATGCGGAGACGAAGAGGCGGCCCTACCCGTGGGGCCCCGACGATCCGACGGTTCGCCTGGCTATCTTCGATGAGGCGAAGCTGGATCGAACGGCGCCGGTGGGTGTGTGCCCGGCGGGAGTGGCGGCGTGCGGCGCGCTGGACCTGGCGGGAAATGTGTGGGAATGCGCGACCAGCGACTATGCCGGCTATCCCGATCGCAGCGCTGTGGTGGCGGAGGATTTCGAGCGGGGCGAGACACGGGTGTCATGGCGTGGCGGGGCGCATCGGTCCGGTAGCCCGCAGCTACGCTGCGGGGCGCGGGGCGGGGGCCGTCCCGGCGTCTTCGTCTTCTACTACTTCTACGGGTTTCGCGTGGTGGTGGCCCCTCGCCTCGCATGTTTGTCCTGAGTCCTGTATTCTGTTTTCTATGTTCTGCTTCCGCGGATGTTGGATCCGCGGTCCGGGAGTTCGAGAAGGGTCTGCGTGGCCGTTGGGTGAGAGGCACCGATGCCGAAGACGTACCGCAATCTGTGGCCGCAAGTAGTGAGCTTCGAGAACCTCTGGGCATGGTGCACCACGGGTTTCACGCGCCAAACGCTGCGGGGCGCGGAACAGGAACCATCCCGACAACGACTTCAACAACAACAACGGGTTTCGCGTGGTGGTGGCCCATCGCCCGCTAAGTGGCCCGCCGAGCCAGCTGATGGCGCACAGCCCCATCAGACGGCGATCACATGCGAGCGAGCACAACGGTGCCCTGGCTCTATGAGCCGAATAGCGCGCCGCCCCGCCGGGCCAGTAGTGCAGCATCCGGCAACGGTCCGCATGACCGTCCGGCGGGGTGGCAACACCCAGTGGGGACTGTGACATGACAGAGAATACAGCCGACCTGCTGGCGAAGATTCAGGCACTGCCGCCCGAGGAGCTCGAGCGCCTGAAGGCCCAGCTCGGCGCGGGCGGTGGCGAGTCCGGCACCGCTACGTCGCCAAGTGATCGGGCGATGCGCGGCGTGGTCAACCTGAGCGCGGATGCGCGCATCGACGGCGTCGCCGTTGGCATCCACCTGGGACGCATAGTCTTCGGCCGCGATCCGGAAGAGGACGAGCGGCGCCGGTTGGCGTGGTACTTGGCGAACCTCTCGGGCAAGCTGTGCCGTCTTCCGCTCCGCGGGATCAGCGACCAACTGGAGCGCGGTGATGGGATCTCCATGCCCCAGGTGTATGTGACGCTCGCCACCCAGACGCCGAAGGAGGTCGCGACCAGCGAGGACGAGTCGTTCGATGGCTTCTTCGACCCGGAACGACTGAAGAAGGCCAGGGCGCAATCCACATCTGAGAGCCCGCCAGTCAACTGGATGCACTTGTTGCGGAAGGAGCATCGTGCCGATTTCGCACTGCCCGCGGAGGCGATCACGAATGCAATCACGACTGGGAGTCCGCCGCTTGAAATGACCGAGGTCTCGGTCTTGCTGCTTCGCCAGTCGCTCGCCGCGGAAGCCGTCCACGACCGACGCCGTGTGGTGCTGCTCGGCGATCCGGGGAGCGGCAAGTCGACGTTCCTGCGTCATCTGGCCTGGGCGCTGGCGCTCCGCGGCCAGGACCAACTGGACGCCGACGCGGCGCTCTTCGGGTGGGCTGACGGCGACCGGCTGCTGCCGGTGCTGCTCCCATTGCGGAGGCTAGGCGGTCGCCTGCTCGAGCGTGGTGCGAGCGAGGCCACGGTGCACGTCGCGCTCGCGGACGAGATGCAGCGTCACTGTGTGCAGAACGTGGAGGATCTGCTGACGCAATCGCTCCACAGCGGGGCAGCCATCATCATGTTGGATGGGCTGGACGAGGTGCCCCTGGACGCCGTGCCGGGCGTCACGACGAATCGGGAGACAGTGCTGGAGGCGGTGCGTGCCTTCGCCCAGATGCATCAGCATGCGCGGTTTGTTTTGACCTGCCGAACCAGAGGATACGGTGATGAGTTGCGGAAGACCCTGGGCTGGGAGACGGAGACGGTTGCTCCCTTCACCCTCGGCCAGGTGCGACACTTCGTCCACGCGTGGTACGGGGAGCTCGTGCATCTCGGCGAGCTGGACCAGGAGCAGGCGGCGGCGAGTGAGCGTGAGCTCGTTGGCACGCCCTAAGTGGGTGGCTGACCGGGCGGCGACCGCGGAGGACCGCGATGCGCGGGGCTGGCGCTGGACGGTGCCAGTGGGCTGCTATCCGGCCGGCAGGGCGGGCTGCGGCGCGGTCGACATGGCCGGGAACGTGCGGGAATGGACGGCCGACGAATACCGCTCGTATCCCGGATCGGCGGCACCGTTTGCCTACGAGGATCGCCGTGTCCTTCGTGGCGGGAACTTCGCTTCCGAAGTTCGCCGGTGTCGCTGCGGGGCGCGGTACTGGTACCTTCCCGCCTACGACTTCCTCTACGTCGGGTTTCGCGTGGTGGTGGCCCCTTAGCTCGCACATGAGTGCTGTGTTCTGCTTTCTTCATTCTGTATTCTGCATCGCGGGATGTAGGCGCGTCGATGCTGACTGTGGTGCTCGGAAAAGGCTGAGGTGTGACGCCTGACGGGCAAGAAAGGGGGATCCGAATGGGGTTGAGCGTGGCGGCAATAGGGGGCGTGGTGTCGGCGATCGCCAAGTACCTGGCGGTCAGCAAGGTCACCGAGAAGGCGCTCGAGCAGGCGGGCGAGGCCGGTGGTGAGGCGCTGGTCGGTGTGGGCAAGGAGGCGTTGGGTCGCCTGAGGCAAGTGTTGGGTGGGCGGGACGAGTCGGCCCAAAAGGCCGTCAAGGCCCTGGCCGACATTGAGGAGGATCCGGATGATGAGGACTACCAAGGTAAGTTGACCAAGGAGCTGACGAACCTCGCCGCCGACGACGAGGAACTGCGCGGGCTGCTGGCGCGGCTTAGCCAGGCCGTGCTGGCGTTCACGGGCGGAGTGCGTGGCGAGGTAAACGTGTATGGCGGGAAGGTGGACCAAGCCGTGGGGGTGAGCGTTGGTGAGATAGTCTATCACGCCGGCGGGACTGCTACGGAACGCCGATCCACCGCGGAACCGACGGCCGGGCCGTCTGCGGCCCCGGACACCATTACCGAGCCGTCGGCGATTCCCATTCTCGCCGTGTTCGCCGGCGCGCGGGACGAGGCGCGGCTTGACCTGCTGCGAGAGGTGAAGGTCCTCCAGGAGAGTCTGGAGGTGCACGGCGAGAGGTTCGATCTTCGGCTGCTGCCGGCCGGCACCGTGGACGACCTCAGCCGCGCCCTGCTCAGCCACCACCCGCAGGTCCTCCACTTCTCCGGGCACGGGGAGGCGGGCGGTCTGCTTTTTGAGGCGGGCGACGGGACGAGCCACCTGGTACCACGCGAGGCGCTCGTCCGTGAATTGCGGCTCCATGCACCGCCCCTCAAGTGCGTCATCCTCAACGCATGCTTCTCCGCGAGCCACAGCGCGGACCTGACGCTCGGCGTGCCCCACGTCATCGCCATGCGCGGTCCGATCGATGACGCTGCGGCCATCGAGTTCGCGCGCGGGTTCTACGAGGCTTTCGCCGAAGGTGAGGAGGTCCCCAAGGCCTACGACCTCGGCTGCAACCGCATTCGCCTCAAGAACCTGCCCGACGCAGATGTGCCGGTGCTGGCCGCTAGCGCGCTTGGCCCACCGGAGTCCTAATACCGGCGGGCGGGAGTGATGCGCCCGTTTCGCTCTTACCACAGGGCACTGTCCAACCGCCCCGTAGGGGCGACCCGGCGGGGGGCCCCCAACCCGCAGGCACACCGCTCGCGCCGGGCCTCGCACCCCGGCCGGCAGGCGGCCTGCCGGGTCGCGCCGGGATCCCAACCGATCTGTGGTTCGACCGAACGACCCGGCTCCACCGTGAGTCCGTGGGCGACATCCAGGCTGCGATCGTGAGCAGCGACGAGGATTCCGCCAAGGATGAGCTGTCACCATCTTCGCTGGAACGGCCTACCCTGGGCGGCCTGATGCAGGAACAGTTGGGGCCCGAG
>CAYYVH010000254.1:0-6117 GCA_964475075.1 uncultured Anaerolineales bacterium
ACGGCAGAGGTCTCGGTCTGCTCTCCGGCAAGCCGCCTGGCAACCTGGCTGGCGAGATGGCGCAGGCTAGTGGTCAGGAAGGTGCGCTCGAAGAACCTCGCAGGGTTGCAGTAGTCTTGACTTCCCTTCCCATCTCGAACCTGATCGAGGTGGACCGCGTTGCACGTGTGCTGCGGCGGCACCCCGGGCGCTTTCTCACCCGCCACTTCACCCCGCGCGAGCAGGCGCAGTGCGGCGGCGATCCACTCCGGCTGGCGGCACGCTGGGCCGCCAAGGAAGCCTGCTCCAAGGCCCTTGGCACCGGGATCGGGCCCATCGGCTGGCACGAGATCGAGGTGGTCTGCGATCCAGCCGGCATGCCGGAGGTGAGCCTCCACGGCGAGGCACATGCGCGGGCCACATCCGCCGGCCTGGTGCGCTGGTCCGTGAGCCTGTCGCACACCGCGGAGCATGCCGTGGCGGCGGTTGCCGCCATTGGTGAATCCTAGGGTTATGTAAACTTCTCTTGCCCCTCGATGCCGGCGATGTATAATTGGGCCGTGATCCCCGCCGACATCAGGCCCGTTTGCCGCCCGTCACGACGCGCCAGCAGCTACGCCCTTTGGGCCAGCTTCCTGCTGCTGCCGGTTGTGCTGGCTGCCGGCTGCCGCGGGGCCGACCCACGCAGTGCCGATCGGGTCGCGGCCCCCGAGGGTCAGGCTGCGGCCACGGCCACTACCGGGCCCGAGACCGGCCGGGGGACGAGCGCGACCGAAGAACGGCCATTGGTCCTGTGGACAGTGCCCGAGCTGAACCCCTATGCACCGGCGGGCGAAGGGCTGGCGGACGCCCTCGACGCATTCCGCGACACCCGTTCCGACCTCGGCTTGGAGGTGGCGGTCAAACCCGCTTACGGCCCGGCCGGGATCCGGAAGTTCCTTGAGTCGACGGCTCGCGTCGTGCCCGAGCAGCTGCCCGACGTGGCGGTCCTGTCGACCTCAGTCTTACGAGGGATGGCATCCGGGGGGCTCCTCCAGCAGATCCCGCCCGGCGTGCCGGACGACCGCATCGACGACACGTTCGCCTTCGCCCGGTCCCGGGCTCGTGATGAGACCGGGCGCTGGGCCGTGCCGTTCGCCCTGGACGTGGCGCATGCCATCGCCCGGGAAGCGGAACCGCCCGTAGCGTGGGCAGACGCTTTGGATGACGGGCCCTACGGACTGGCCGTGGGCGAAGCACATCCGGCCGGGCTCTCATCCGTCCTTACGTTCTACGGCGCCGCGGGTGGGGAGCTCGGCGACCTGCCGGAGGCCGACCAAACCGCGGCCGAGGAGGCCTTCCGCTTCCTGGCCGATGGCACCGCTGGCGGCGTGTTCGTCATGCCCCCCAACGGCGGCACCCCGCGCGACACCTGGAACACGTTCCTGAACGCCGAGTTGGCTGCGGCGGCAGTCAGCGGCGGCGTATTCGCGGCCCAGCAGGCCAACTTCCCCGGCCTGCAATGGGGCCCGCTCCCGGGCCCAACCGGCCCGGCGCGCCCGGTGGGTTGGGGTTGGGCGTTCGTCGTGACGAGCCGTACTCCCGAACGGGCCGCCCGTGCCGCGGAGCTGATCACCTGGCTCACGGCACCCGAGCGGCGGGGCTGGGTCACCGCCTCTTTCCACCTGCCGGCATGGCAGTCTGGCTGGGTCGCCGAGAGCGCGGCGGCGCTGGACCCGCCCCCGGCGCAGAGCTACCTCGAGTTCCTGGCCGCCCAGCTGAGAGCGGCCGAGAGCGTCGATGAAACCGAGGACTGGGGCACAACCTGGAACAACGCCGCCCTGGAGGTTCTGACCGGCGGCGAGGCCGACGCGGCCGTCGCGACGATCATGCCTTGAGACCGCGGTCTGGGAGGAGGACTGTGTACTACGACAACGCACTCGACGCGAACGCGCGGCGCCGCCTGCAGCGGCTCGGTCACCGCGATATCGTTGTCGGATTGCCCGCCTACAAGAACCAACGGACCATCGGCACCGTCATGTCCGCCGTCGCCGAGGGAATCACTATCCACTTCCCGGAGGCGCAGGCACTCCTCGTCGTCGCTGACGGCGGCTCCACGGACGACACGGTGGCCATCGCCGAGAACACGCCCCTGCCCGATGCGATGTCGCGCTTGGTCATCGGCTACCAAGGCATCACCGGCAAGGGCAGCGCCATTCGCTCGATCCTCGAAGCCGCCGAGCTCGTATCGGCAAAAGCATGTGCAGTCGTGGCGGCAGACGTCCGCTCCATCACCACCGATTGGATCGAGCGGCTCATCGGTCCGATTCTTGGCTCCCAGGCTGTGTTTGTGACCCCACGCTACATCCGCGACCGCCACGAAGTGACGATCAACGACATGATCGCCTTTCCGCTGAATCGGGCGCTGTACGGCCGCGACGTGAGGCAGCCCTTGGGCGGAGAGGTGGCCATGAGCGCCCAGGCCTGGCGAACGTACTTGAGCCGGGACGTCTGGGAGACGGACGTCGCCCGTTTCGGCATCCACATCTGGATGACGACCCTGGCGATCAACGCCGGCTGGCGGCTCTACGAGGCACCGCTGGGGACGAAGACCCACGACTACAAGGACCCCACCGTCGGCTTTGAGCCCAAGTTCCTCCAGATCGTCGGCACCCTGTACCGGCTGATGAGCACCTATCGCCGCATCTGGCCTGAGGTCAGGGGCGTGCTTCCCGTACCGGTGTGGGGAGAGGTCGAGCACCTGGACCCCGAGCCGGTGCCCACTACCCGCCAGACCCTCTGGCAGGGGTTCAGGAAGGGTGTGAATCGCTATCACCTCAATCTCGACGCCACCCTCGACAGCGAGCAGCACACGATGCTTCAGGAGTTGCTGGTAGCTGAGCGACCATCGTTCCCACCGGAGACCTGGGCGCGCATCGTCATGGACTTCGGGGTCATCTACAACCGCGGCGAGGGCGATCCCGACAAGGTCGCCCTGTCGCTGCTACCACTCTACTACGCGCGAAAGGCCACGCTGCTGCGGGAGCTGGAGGGCAAACCGTGGACGGCCGTAGAGGAGGCAATCCAGCATCAGGCCGATGCCTTCGTCGATGCCAAGGACCTCCTCGTGCAGCGTTGGGAATCCCGTCTGCCGTGGGAAGCAGTGAAGAGCTAGGCCCCACAGAATTAATTAACCTTCCGTTAAGCACCCTGACCCCATTGCCGCCGCATACTCCCGTATGCTACAATGCGGCAGTCGCGGGCTGGGTTGTATCATGCCGGCAACTGCTTAAGATTGAGCCAGCGAAGCATGCCTCCAATTACCCAAGCGCTGGTGACAGTCGGCCTGGCGATCTATGTTGCCCTGCTGGCGGCACTCGTTGTCTACCAGCGGGCCGACTGGTCACTTCTGCTCTATGTCGCCGCGCTCGCCACCAGCGCCGGCGTGACGTTGCTGCTCGGGATCGGTCAGACTGCGGCGTTTCATGGCCTACTCGCAGCCTCCCTGATCACCGTCGCGGCGCTCTTCCTGCACGTCACCTCCTTGGTTCCTCGCCCATCGTCCCTGGGACTGCGCACGGCGGTGCTGGCGACCGGAGCACTCCTCGCCGTCAGCGCTCCCGTATTCGTGACCGACATCTCCATTCGCCCCGATCTCATAAGTTTTCACTTCACGCCGCTTGCACTGGCACCGTTCGTCTATGCCGGCAGCGTGGCCGCGTATTGCGTGTGGGTACTGGAGCACACCGCGCGGCTGGCCACGGACTCACATCAGGTGCTCAACTTCCGCGCCCTCGCCATGGGCATCGTTGCCCTCATGACCGGTATACTGCTGGACATCTCCTATTGGCAGGGCACGATGCTCTTCCTCACGCTGGCGTTGCTGGTAAACGGGCTGCTGCTTGGGTACACTCAGACTCACCAGAGGCTCTGGCGGTCCGACCGACCGGTCGGCTGGCTCGCCAATGCCCTGATCGCCCTGGGTCTGACGGCGGTGTTCCTCAGCATGAGCTGGGTCGCCCAGAGACAAGTGGAGCTGTACGGCTTCGACCTCGCCCCGCTGCTCATCCCGTGGGCGGCCTTTACGCTGCTCCTGGCCTTCTCGCCACGGCTGCGCACGGCCGTTCTGCTCGCCATCGATCGGCTCCTGCTGCCGAGTCGAGACATCGAGTCGCGGCTGGCTCACTTCGAACGGGCCGAGCACGATCGGGCGGTGCACAGTGCCCTCCTGGCCGGCGTGGCGTCCGGGCTCGTGGGCGACAAGGACCTCCAGTCCATGCTCGAGCACGCCGTCGCAGCCTCGCAGCAGGCGCTGGGCTACGACCGTGTCACCGTGCTCCTGTTGCCCCCCGGCACCCACGTCGCCGAGGCGGGGGCGCAGCTGGAGGTCGTTGCCTGCGCAGGAACCGGAGCCGACGCGGAGCGCAACGCACAGCACCATCTCCCGGTCGGGGTGGGCTTGATCGGCCTGGCGGCAGCGTCCGGCCAGTCGGTGCTCTCGAACGACGTCCGTGACGACCCGCGGTTCATCGCACGTCCGGGTGCCGAGTCCACGCGGGCCGAGTTGTGTGTGCCCCTCCGGCTCGAAGGCGAGGTGATCGGAGTGCTGGACGCGGAGAGCGCCCAGGTGGGATCGCTCGATGCGAACGATGCCCGCACCCTCGCCATTCTTGCCGACCAGCTGGCCGCCGCCATCGGCAAGGCGCACCTCTGGGATCGGTTGCGCTCGCGAGCCGAGGAGCTGGAACGGCTCAAGGACTTCAACGAGAGCATCGTCCAGGGTGTTCGGGAGGGCATCGTCGTGGCCGACGTCGACGGCCGGATCACCTTCGCCAACCGGCGGTTCGAGCACATGCTCGCCTACACACCGGGCGAATTGCTGGGCCGGCGCTGGACCTCGCTGTTGCCGCCGTCGTGGCGGAGTCGCCTGCAGTTGGAGGGCACCACGGCAGACCGCTACGAAACACATCTGGTGGGCGCCGATGGCCGCGAGCTCGCCGTGCTGGTCAGCAGTCAGATGCACTGGAAGGACGGCCGCTACCGCGACACGCTCCTCGTTTTTACCGACATCACCGAACGCGAGCGGTCGGAGGAGGTGGCCCGAGTGCTGGGCGAGGCGGCGCTGGGGCTTCAAGCGGCCACGACTCGCGAGAACATCTTCAAGACCCTGACGACGCAGGCGAAGCGGTCCAACGTGCACGTCATCATCTCGCTGCTGGAACCGGCGCGGCGGAACCTCAGGGTGGCGTTCACGTCCTTGCCCCCCCGTGAGCTGCGGATCGTCGAGCGCGCCTTGGGCACGGAGCTGGTGGGGCTCGAGGTTCCCATCGAGCTCGTGCCCACCTTGGCGGATCCGATGCGGCAGGGCCGGCCTACGTTCAGTGCCGACGGGTCGACGACCGTGGCGCCGGTGTTGCCGCCGCGCGCCTCGCACCTCGCTGCCGGGATTGCGCGCCGCCTCGGCCTCGGACCGGTCGTGCACCTCGCCCTCACCGTCGGAGTGGACCCCCTCGGCATCGTGACGGTCAGCCACGCGAAGCTCACACCGGATGACGAGCAGTCTTTGACCCTCTTCGCCAACCAGCTGGCCACCGCTCTCGAAAAAGCCCGTCTTCAGGCCGAGACCGAGCAGCGCACACAGCGCCTCGCGGTTCTCGCCGAAACTGCGCACCAGCTTACCGTCACCGCAGACATCCACGCACTGGGCGAGCTCATCACAAACCGGGTCAGCCAGGTCTATCGCTGCGATGCAGCCGCGCTCTACATCCGCCGCGAAAGTCGGGAGGAGTTGGAGCTGGTGGCGGCGCACGGCTACACCGAGGACGAGCGTCAGGAGGCCGAATCCACGGCCTGGTCGCGCCATCCGGGCTGGGTCGCCCGCCACAGGCAACCGCTGCTGTGCAGCGACGCCGCGCACGACCCGCGGGTCGTCTATCTGGGGCGGGGACCGCGGCACAACTCCCTGATGAGCGTCCCCCTCCTCGTTGCCGGGAACCGATGCGTCGGCGCCCTGGAGGTCGGCTCGCGGCAGGCGTACACCTTCCAGGCGGCGGACCTGCAGCTGCTCTCGACCCTGTCCAACCAGGTGGCGATCGCCCTCACCCACGCCCTGTTGGTGGCGGGAGCCGCAAGCCGGGGCGAGCCGCTCCAGGGCTGTGG
>CAYYVH010000255.1:0-6110 GCA_964475075.1 uncultured Anaerolineales bacterium
GTGCCCGGCGCGGCGGTTGGTGCCGGCGTGCTGGGCGTGCCCGGTGCGCTCGGCGTGGGTATGCCGGGCGTGGGTGGGGCCGCGGCGGTGCCGGCCTGGGTGTAGACCACCAGGAAGCTGTCGAGCATCTCGCTCCAGGCGAGTGCCGGGTCGCTCTGGTGCCCCGGCTCGATGACCAGGGGCACCGCACCGCCGGCGACGATGCCACTCGCCGTTACCCTGGCGGCGTAGAGATCCAGGCCTGTGCCCAGCCCCCGGTCCTCCGACCAGACAAGGAGGTAGGTGCCCGTGCGCGGTGAAAACGCGATGGCAGGCATCAGCGGCCGACCGCTCGTGGCGATGAGGGCGGCCGTGGCGGGCTGCGCCGCGAGGGGGGCCAGCACTAAACCGAGCACAAGGCCAATGGCACCGAGGACCGGCAGATTGCGTTTGGACATCGCTCCCACTCCTTCAGTTGCTCTGGGCGAGTGTTTCTTGGCGGCCTTTGCCGCGAGGGTGACCCACGCTCAAGGGTAGATCTTCTCCAGCATCCGGGCGAAGGCGATGGTCTCCCGCACATGGTCCAGACCACAGATCCAGGCCAGAGCGCGTTCCAGGCCGAGTCCGAAGCCGGCGTGGGGTACCGAACCGTAGCGCCTCAGGTCCAGGTACCACTCGTACGCCTCTGAAGGCAACCCGTGCTCCTCGAGCCGGTGCTCCAGGAGCTCCACCGTGGTCGCCCGCTGACCACCGCCGATGATCTCACCGTAACCCTCCGGCGCCAACAGGTCGACGGAGCGGCTGACTTCGGGCCGGCCGGGTACTTCCTCCATGTAGAAGGCCTTGACCCCCGTCGGATAGTGGTACACGAAGACCGGACGGTCGAACTCTTGGGACAGGAAGGTCTCGTGCGGAGCGCCGAAATCGGCCCCCCACATGAAGTCCGGGAAGTCTCCGGCTTGCAGTCGGTCCACCGCCTCATCGTAGGTGATGCGCGGGAACGGCGGCCGGACCTGCTCGAGGGGAGCCACATCCCGCCCGATCACCTCCGTCAACTCGCCCCGGTGCACGTCCAGCGCACGCTGGACCGTGTAGCTGACTAACTGCTCCTCGATGTCCATGATGTCCTCGAGGTCGGCGAAGGCGATCTCCGGCTCGAGCATCCAGAACTCGGTCAGGTGCCGCCGCGTCTTGGACTTCTCCGCCCGCATCGTCGGCCCGAAGCAGTACACCTTCCCCAGGGCCATGATCGTGGCCTCGTTGTACAGCTGGCCGCTCTGGGTCAGGTAGGCGGGCTCGCCGAAGTAGTCCGTCTTGAACAACGTCGTTGTGTCCTCGGTGATGGTGGGCACGAGGATGGGCGTGTCCACATTGACGTAGCCCTGCTCATCCAACCACTGCCGCATCGCGCGGATCATCGTGGCCCGGACACGCAGGATGGCCGCCTGGCGCGGGGAGCGGATCCAGAGGTGGCGTTGGGACATCAGGAAGCCGGCACCGTGCTCCTTTGGTTGGATGGGGTAGTCGAGTTCGGCCATGGACACGATCTCGAAGTCCGACAGGCCCAGCTCGTGGCCACCCGGCGCGCGGGGATCCGCCCGCACGCTGCCCACGGCGCGCACGCTCGATTCCTGGGTCACCACCCGGGCCGCCTCCCAGACGCCATCCGCCAGGTCCTGTTGCGAGGCCACGCACTGGACGACGCCGGTTCCATCGCGGAGCTGTATGAACTGCAGCTTTCCCTTGTCCGTACGATTGTAGACCCAGCCCTGGACGCGAACGGTCTCGCCGACGCGGTCGGCGAGTTGGCTGATGTTGATGGTCGGCACGTGGTCCACGGCTAGCCTCCAGCAAGAAAAGCAAAGACCGGGAGGCGCCCTCTACAACGCGGCGACCCCCCGGTGCGTTTGGCTCAGTTTCAAAGGGCGCGACGGTTTGGATTATATGCCGCCGACGGACACCCAACAAACCGGCCCACAAGTGCTTGACGTGCCCCGGGCTGGTTGATATAATCCTCGCCATCATAGCTAACGGCTGTGACGGAGAGAGTACGCTGGCGGAGGCTGCCAGGGAGAGGGGATCACGGACTGGAAGTCCCCTTCAGCGGAGACCAGCCGAAGTTCACTCCTGAGCCGAGCGGGGGAAAGGTCAGCCGGCCGAGTAGTCCGCTCCGGAAGCCCACCGTTACGCGGGCAGCCAATCGCGCCGCAGCCGCGGCTCCGTTGGTGGAACGAGTGGGTCGCCTGAGGCGGCCAACAAGGGTGGTACCGCGGACCGGCACGTCCGTCCCTTGGGGGCGGACGTTTTTTCGTCCGATGTAGCCGATTGCCGCGGTGGGGGCGCGGCATGCCGTGCCCGAAGACCTACCGGGCCGCGACCTACGGCCGCAACCATTTGCGTCGGATCAGCTCAGACGCTGGGATTCGGGGAGGGTGCCGTGACAGACGACAGAGAGCGAGATCAAGCCCTAACGGCCGTTCGGGAGGCACGGGATGCGGCTCAAGCAGCGCTCGAGCAGGTAGAGGACCTCGAGACGCTCGAGGACTGGAGGCTCGCCATGCTGGGGCGAAAGGGGCGGCTGGCGGAGCTCCTGCGGCAGATTCCGAGCGTTGAAGCAGCGCTCCGGCCGGCCTTCGGCAAGGCGGTGAACGCGGCCAAGGGGGAGCTGCAGGCCGCCTACGAGGAGGCCAAGGCGGCGCTCCAGGCGGCGGACCTCGCATCCGACCTGGCGGCGGACCGGATCGACGTCACGCTGCCGGGCACGCGACCGCCACAGGGCGGAATCCACCCCTCGACGCGGGTCCTGCGCCGCATCTATGCCATCTTCGCCGACATGGGCTTCCAGGTCTACCAGAGCCGGGAAGTGGAGACGGACGAGCTGAACTTCACGCTCCTCAACTTCCCGCCGCATCACCCGGCGCGCGACATGCAGGACAGCTTCTACATCGAAGGTGACGGCGAGCTGCTCCTGCGGACGCATACGTCGCCGGGCCAGATCCACGCTATGCGCGAGTACGCTCCGGAGCCGGTGCGGATCATCCTGCCTGGCATGTGCTACCGCCACGAGCAGATCACCCCGCGCAGCGAGATCCAGTTCCACCAGGTGGAGGGGCTGGCCATCGGTGAGGGTATCACGATGGGCGATCTGAAGGGCTGCCTGGCCGACTTCGCCCAGCGCATGTTCGGGCAAGCCCGCGCGGTGCGCTTCCGGCCCAGCTATTTCCCGTTCACCGAGCCCTCGGCCGAGATGGACGTGGAGTGCATTCTGTGCCACGGCGAGGGCTGCCGGGTCTGCAAACACACCGGCTGGCTCGAGATCCTGGGTTGCGGGATGGTCCACCCGATCGTGCTCACCAACGGCGGCTACGACCCGGCGCGCTGCACCGGGTTCGCCTTCGGCATGGGCATCGAGCGGACGGCGATGCTGATCTACGGAATCGACGACATCCGCCGCTTCTGGGCCAACGACCTGCGCTTCCTGAAGCAGCTTCGGTAGGGGAGAGAACCATGCGTGTTGTAATCAGCTGGCTGAGAGAGTACGTCGACCTGGACGGGGTGACGGTGGAGGATCTGGCCGAGCGCTGGACACTGGCGGGGTTGGAGGTTGAGAGCATCGAGCACATCGGCGACTGGTGGGACCGTGAGCGCCTAATCGTGGGCGCCATCACGCGGATCGAGCCCCATCCCAACGCCGACCGGCTCGTGCTGGCAGACGTGGACTACGGAGCCGGCGAGACCCACCGCATCGTCACCGGCGCGCCCAACCTGCTGCCACTGCGCGAGACGGGCGATCTGGAACGGCCGATGAAGGTGGTCTTCGCCCGCGAAGGCGTCGAGCTGTTCGACGGTTACGCCGAGGGCTGGGTCAAGACGGTGCTGAAGGGGCGCAAGGTGCGGGGTGTCATGAGTGATGCCATGGCGTGCTCGGAGAAAGAGCTCGGCCTGTCGGACGACCACACCGGCATCCTCGTCCTCGACGATGACGCACCGGTCGGGTCACCGCTGGCGGACGTGCTGGGCGACGCGGTGGTCACCCTGGACCTGACGCCGAACTTCGCCCGGGCGATGAACATGATCGGCGTGGCGCGGGAGACGGCGGCCATACTCGGACGGCCGTTCCGAGCGCCCGAACCAGCCGTGGAGGCTACGGGGTCCGACGTCAACGACCTCGCCGAGGTGGTGATCATGGATCCGGACCTCTGCCCCCGGTACTCGGCGCGGGTCATCCGCGACTTGACGATCGGGCCGTCCCCGACCTGGATGGCTCGGCGCCTGACGATGGCCGGCATGCGGCCGATCAACAACGTGGTGGACATCACTAACTACGTCATGCTCGAGTGGGGAGAGCCCCTGCACGCTTTCGACTACGATGCCCTCGCCAAACGGGCGGGCGGCGGTCCGCCGACCATCATCGTCCGCCGGGCGCTCCCGGGAGAGCGCATGACGACGCTCGACGACGTGCACCGGCCGCTGGACGCCGACACGCTCATGATCGCCGACAAGGCGGGTCCGCTGGCCATCGCCGGTGTCATGGGCGGTGCCGAGACGGAGGTCGGCCAGTCCACGCGCAACGTCCTGTTGGAGGCGGCGGCCTTCGACTTCATCAGCATCCGGCGCACCAGTACGGCGCAGAAGCTGCCCAGCGAGAGCTCGGCCCGCTTCGGGCGCGGCGTGCACCCGGCCCTGGTGGCACCGGCTTCCATTCGCGCCGCGGAGCTCATGCGGCAGCTGGCGGGTGGCGAGGTCGCCAAGGGGGTGGTGGATGCCTATCCACGACCTCCGGAGCCTGAAGTGGTGACGCTGCCGGCGGGCGAGGTCCGCCGCCTGCTCGGCGTGGACGTGCCTCTCGAGGAGACAGTGGCGATTCTGGAACGACTGGAGTTCGAGGTCGAGCGCCTCCCGGATGGGGCACTACGGGCCACCGTGCCGGCGGACCGAATGGACGTTGCCATTCCGGCCGACCTGGTGGAGGAGGTGGCGCGCATCTACGGCTACGACCGCTTGCCGGCAACGCGCATGGCGGATCCGCTACCGGAGCAGCGCGATAATCCTGCCCTTCGACTGGAGGAGCTGACGAGGGACACTCTGGCGGCGGCCGGCCTGCAGGAGGCCATCAGCTACCACCTCCTGGACGCCGATCACGAGGCGAAGCTGACCGCCGAGCCACAACCAGCCGCGGAAGGTCATCTGGGTCTATCCAACCCGATCAGCCCCGAGCGGTCGTCGCTCCGGCGATCGATCTTGACCGGTCTGCTCGACGCCGCGCGGAGCAACCTGCGCTTCACGAACCGGATAGCGTTGTTCGAGGTCGGACCCGTGTACTACGCCCGTCCGGATGACCTGCCGCAGGAACCACGCCGCGTCGGGTTGGTGCTCATCGGCCCCGTGCGCGAGCAGAGCTGGCGTGGAGGGCGAGGGCGCTCCATGGATTTCCACGACGCGAAGGGCGTGGTAGAGACGCTGCTGGCGGCACTGGGCATCGAGGCCGAATGGCGTCCCGGAGCCCATCCCTCCACCCATCCATCGCGGACCGCCGCGATCGAAGCCGGCGGGTGCCTCCTGGGGCACGTGGGCGAGCTGCATCCGCAGGTGAGGGAGCGGTGGGAGTTGGGCGAGCAGCCGGTTGCCGTGGCAGACCTGGATCTCGATGCGCTGGGCGGCCTGGCCGGCGGGTGGCCGTCGTTCTCGCCGTTCTCGGTTTATCCGGGAGTACATGAAGACCTGGCCGTGGTTGTTGACGAGGCGGTGCCCGCGGCCGAAGTGGCGGCGGTCATCCGCCGGGCCGGCGGGACGCTGCTCGTCGACCTCGACCTATTCGACGTCTACCGTGGTGCGCAGGTCGGAACGGGCAAGAAGAGCCTGGCCTGGTCGCTCACCTTCCAGGCGTCGGACAAGACGCTGACTAGCGAGGCCACGGGGGCCGTGCGCAACCGGATAGTGAAGGCTCTGGAGAAGGAGTTGGCGGCGGGGATACGGAGTCAGTAGAGAGCTGGGTTGCTTGGGGGGATGGTCTGGCTTGGGCTATCAGCTATCGGCTCGGCTGAGGGGGGACCGGGCGGGGCTCCCCCGCCCACGGCCCTGGGGGGGCGGGGCGGACACACCCGTGGAGCTCACACATAAGACGACGAGGG
>CAYYVH010000256.1:0-6069 GCA_964475075.1 uncultured Anaerolineales bacterium
CGACGAGGGCATAGCCATGGCGCTATTCCCGAGGAGCAGCCCTCAGCCCTGCCGGCGCAGCGGTGGCCGAATTGCCGGGATTATTTGTTGACACGCCCTTAGCCCTGCCCACACCCGGCACACCCAAAGCACAGCCAAGGCACACTCTCGCCGATGTAAGGGAGAGTCCGTACGCGCCGTGTAAAAAAGCGCGGGGTTTACCTTACAACGGCTCGGGGATTCCCTACTACCCACCGCCTCCATACTTCGGTAGCCTCTCCGCATAAGTATGTCGCAGGAGGTGAATGCAATGACGATCTCGCGAAGAGGATTCCTGAAGGGTTCCGCCGCCGTGGGGGGAGGGCTGGCCGCCAGCCGATTCCTTTACGGCGAGTTGGAGACGCTCGTCGCCTCAGGGCCGGGGGAAGCGGCTAGCCAGGCTGACGAGTGGGTGCCCACCACCTGCTGGATTGGGAAGCAGGACTGCGGTATTCTGGCCCGTGTGGTCAACGGACGGGTGGTCACGCTGGAGGGCCATCCGGCACACCCCCGCAATCGCGGCGCGCTCTGCCCGAAGGGCGTGGGCCAGATCATGTCCCTATACGACCCCAACCGAGTGAAGTCGCCGTTGGTGCGCACAAACGAGAAAGGCGAGCCGGGCCAATGGCGACAGGTTTCGTGGGAAGAGGCGCTGACGCTCGTCGCCGAGAAGATGAATGAGATCAGGTCGCGGGATCCCGAGCTCCTGATCTGGCAGAAGGGCCGCAGCAAGGCCAAGAGCTTCTACGACAAGGCCTTCGTGAAGGCCTCCGGGGCAATGAAGTTGCACCACGGCGCGTTCTGCTCCGACGCGGGTTACCGGGCTCTGGAGTACACTATTGGCATGCACGGGGTGCTGCATCCGGACTTCCGGCACACGAAGTATCTGCTCAACTGGGGCTGGAACGTGACCAACGCCGGCGGCAACAAGCTCTGCTGGCTCACCTGGCCCCAGCAGCTCGTCGAGGCCAAGGATCGAGGCCTGAAGATGGTGACCATCGACCCTCGGCTACGGAGCGCAGCCCACTTCTCGGACGAGTGGCTGCCCATCCGCCCGGGCACGGACCTTGCCCTTGCCTTGGCCCTGTGCCGACGTCTCATCGGTCAGGGGACGGTGGACTGGGACTACCTCGAGCAGTACACCAACGCTCCGTTCCTGGTAAAGGAGGACGGGACCTTCCTGCTGACCGACGTGGTGGTACCCGCGGAAGGGGCGGAGGGGAGCGAGGCGGCCGTGGAGAAGGTCGAGAAGGCCCTGGTCTGGGACAAGGCCACCCTTTCAGCGGTGCCCTACGACACTGAAGGCGTTGAGCCGGCCCTGGAGGGCGAGTTCCGGGTCGACGGTATCAGGGTCCGGCCGTCGTTCGATCTCTTCAAGGAACACGTGAGCCACTACACGCCGGAGATGGCCGCCGAGGTCTGCGGCCTTTCCGCCGACCAGATCATCCAGGTCGCGCAAGAGCTGGGCGAAAACGCGATGATCGGCGCCACCATCGAGGTAGAAGGCCTCCAGTTGCCCTACCGGCCGGTGGCCATCATGGCCTACCACATGGCGCAGCAGGAGCTCGGCTTCCAGGCCCTGCGGGCGATGCTCATGGTCACGATGCTCCTCGGGTCCCCAGGCGCGGTCGGGGGTCAGTTCAGCGATTTCACGTGGAAGAAGCACAAGAACTGGGACGGGCTGGGTAAAATCGAGATCACGGATACGCCCAACATCTACCTCAACAAGAGCAAATTCTACCCCATCAACAGCAACAACTCCTCCTTGGTGGCCAAGGTGATCGTGGCTCCAGAGAAGTTCGGTGTGGAGAAGGTCCCCGAGATGGTGATCGTCCACATGGCCAATCCACTTGGCTCCTTCCCGGACTACGAGGCCAACTTCGAGGCCTACAAGAGGTTCCAGTTCGTGGCGGTCATCGATCCCTGGCTGAGCAAGACGGCCGACCTCTTCGCCGATGTCGTGCTCCCGGCCGCCACGATGGAGAAGTACGAGGGACCCTTGAGCGCCACCGACCAGTACACCGATGCGACCGCCCTTCGTATCCCGCCGATGGCACCGCTCTTTGACAGCAAGGGGGACATCGACATCTACCTTGACCTGTGCGAGGCGGCGGGCATCCTGCTCGGCGAGGGCGGCTACCTGGACCATTTGAACAAGGCCCTGAAGCTGGAGGGCGCGGACACCATTCCGATCGACGCCAAGCCCACTGTACGCGAGATCTTCGACATCTGGGCCAAAGCACAGGGGATCGAAGAGGGTGTTGCCTTCTTCGAGGAAAATGGCGTCAAGGTCAAGGGCCCCGTGGCGGCTACGAAGTATTACGGCCGTGCTACGGACCCGCCGTTCGGCGGCGCCTACCCTCACCGCCTGTATGGCGAGTCGCTCCTGCGGCTTCAGCAGCAGATGAAGGACAAGGGGGCCGATGAGACCTACTGGCGCGACTACACCCCCCTGCCGACGTGGCGCCCGCTCACGGCGAGCGGCTCGCCGCCGGAGTACGACATGCACCTGATCAGCTACCACAGGATCGAGTTCAAGCAGTCACGTACGCCCATTCCACTGGTGGCGGAGATCGCGCGCCGGCAACTCCTGGAGATCAACCCCCGGACCGCGAAAGAGAAGGGCATCGCGGACGGCGACGAGGTCTGGATTGAGTCGCACAACGCGGTGACGGGGGAAACCCGCAAGGTGAAGGTCACGGCCAGCTACCGAGAGAGCATTCGCCCGGATACGGTGGCGATGTCCCACCATTTCGGCGAGTACGCCAACCACCCGTGGCTGAAGGATCAAGGCCCGTCGCCCAACACGCTGTTCTTCTCCGGCGAGGGCTACGTCGCTAATACGGCCGATCAGACATACCTCGTCAAAGTGAAGGTGTCTGCGGCATGAGGGCGTGGGAGAGAGCGCCTGAGACTGACGGAGGTGATACATGGCACGATATGGCATGGTGATTGACCTGGACCGCTGCACAGGCTGTCGGGCATGTATGGTGGCCTGCAAGGTCGAGAACAACACGCCGCAGGCGAACTTCTGGATGTACGTGTTTCGCTTCGAGGAAGGTGAGTTCCCCAACACTCGCGTGTGGTTCATGCCCCGGCCCTGCATGCACTGCAGCAACGCGCCGTGCGTAAAGGTATGTCCGGTGGGCGCGCGGTACAAGCGGTTGGACGGCCTCACCGCCACCGACTGGCAGCGCTGCATCGGGTGTCGCTACTGCGAGGTGGCTTGCCCGTACGGCGTGAACTACTTCAACTGGAAGGCGCCTGAAGACAATCAGTACCTCGACTGGGGAACCGCCGAACTGGCCTCACGCAATGGCGGCGACGGCTCGCTGCCGTACGCGAATCCCGACCTGGACGAGGCCTACGGCTCCGAGTCGCGGCACACGGCGGGCGGCGGGCGACTCAAGGGTGTGACGGAGAAGTGCACCTTCTGCGTACACCGGTTGGAAGAGGGGCTCCCACCAGCCTGCGCGAACGTCTGCCCGACACGGGCGATCCGCTTCGGTGATCTGGACGACCAGAGCAGTGAGGCGTCGCAGCTTCTCCGCGAGAGACCCTCCTTCCAGCTCCTGGAAGACGAGGGCACCCAGCCGCGGGTGCACTACGTGGGTGGTCAACCGCCCGGCGCCCACACCCGCCAGATCGAAGAAGTGATTGAGAAAGCGAGGGTATGAGAGATGGCTGTGCGAACGGAGAAGCTGCCCTACGGTGTCGGCCGCTTCAGCGGCGGCTGGTATGCCCTGGTGGCGGTGCTCGTGGCCGTGATCGGCCTCGGCCTATACGCTTACTCCCGTCAACTGGCCGATGGGCTGATCGTGACGGGGATGCGTGACGTCGGCACGATGGGTGGGTCGACCTGGGGGCTATATATCACGTTCGATATCTACTTCGTCGGCGTGAGTTTCGCCGGCATCACCGTGGCCGCTCTGATCCGGCTGCTCGACTTGGACCATCTCAAGCCCATATCGCGCATGGCGGAGCTCCTCACGGTGGTCGCACTGCTCCTGGCCGGCCTGAGCGTCCTGCCGGACCTGGGCCAGCCCGTGCGGGGCTTCGTCAACCTGTTCCGGTACGCCCGGCCCCAGTCACCCTTCTTCGGCACATTCACCCTCGTCGTCGCCGGCTATCTGTTCGCCAGCGCAGTCTACCTGTTCCTGGACGGTCGGCGTGACGCCGCGATCCTGGCCAGAACTCCCGGGCGGCTGCAAGGCATCCACCGGCTGTGGGCGTCCGGCTACCGGGACACACGGTCCGAGCGGGAGCGCCACCGGCGGGCCAGCTTCTGGCTGGCCATCGCCATCCTGCCGCTCCTGGTAACGGCACACTCCACCCTGGGCTTCGTCTTCGGCCTGCAGGTAGGTCGGCCGGGCTGGTTCGGCACACTGCAGGCACCCGGTTTCGTAACCCTCGCCGGGGTGTCCGGCGTCGGGTTGCTCATCGTGATAGCCGCAGTCGTGCGGCGGGCACTCAAGCTGGAGGAGCGGCTCACACCGGAGATCTTCAAGTGGCTGGGCAACCTGCTGATGGCTCTGATCGTTGCCTACCTCTACTTCATGGTGGTGGAGTGGCTGACCACGACTTACGCGGCACAAGACATGGAGTTGGCTGTCTCCAGCGCGCTGTTCGGCGGGGAATACGCATGGCTGTTCTGGATGTCGGTGGCCTTCCTGGTTGTCCCGTTCGTCCTGCTCTTCCTGCAATTCGCGCTGAAACGATACAGCTACTCGCAGATCGTTCTGAGCGGGATACTGGTGAACCTGGCCGCGATCGGCAAGCGCTTTCTTATCGTCGTCCCTTCACAGACCCACGGCACGCTGCTGCCGTATTCGACCGGAACCTATAGTCCGACGTGGGTCGAGTACAGTATCGTACTGGGCCTCTTCGCCCTGGGGACCTTGCTCTTCGCCGTGTTCATGAAGGTGTTCCCCATTGTCGAGATCTCGGAATCGGTTGAGGGAGGTGTATGATGCGGATTGGTCTTTCAGGCCTCATGGTGGTCGGGGGGTTTGCCATTCAGTTCGTCAGCTACTTCATGCTGGCCGCACCGCTGGGCGTCCCGACCGGGCCGGAATTCAGCGACCCACGAGTGCCTTTCGCACCTCTGATATTTGTTCTCGGGGTGATGCTCGTGTTCCTGGGAGCCGTGGTATACGAGCTCCTGCCCGATCGGGAGGAGCCTTGACGATCCGGATCCCGGGGCATGTGGCACATCGGCCGGACTCGCAGCCGTCCCAGCTCGAGAAGCTGGGGCGGTTGCGGCAGGGGCTCTACCGCCTGTTCGGTGCGCTGTTTCTCTACCCCGATGGAGAGCGGCTGGCAACACTGAGCGTAGTGGCCGAGGAACTGCAGGAGGCGGAGGATTCCTGGAGTGGATTCGCCTTCTCCGACACACTGCGACGGTTGCTGGAACGGCTGACGGGACTCGATGAAAGCCCGCACATGGAGATCGAGGAGGAATGCACCCGGCTCTTCCTCGTCAACCCGGTAGCGCCACCGTACGAGTCCTTCTATATGGACGCCGAGGGGCTGGCCAGAGGTTGGATCTCGGTTCAGCTGGAACGGGAGTACGCCGATTCCGGCCTGTCCCTTGCCCGGACCCTGAAGGAGCCACCCGATCACGTCGCGGTGGAGCTGGAGTTCATGGCCTTCCTGTGCGGCCAGCAGGCAGACGCCTGGGAGGGGAAGGCCGAAACAGATCGTATCCGGGCACAGGCGCGGCAGAGAGCATTCCTGGGCCAACACCTCGCGTGCTGGTTCCCGCGTTTCGCCGCGCGAGCCAAGGAGGCAAACCCAACCGCCCTCTATGATGTGGCGACCGCAGCGGCGGCGGCTTTCGTCCACCACGACGTGGACCTGCTCCTGCCGAGAGGTGGTGAAGACGACTCCGCATAGCCCCATCTGAGCGGTCCCTCGAGCCGTAGGCATTCGGCGGACGCAACCGGCACGACCCCCCCCGCAAAGAGCCGCCTCGCGGGCGGTCGCCACGCGACCCTCCCACATCCACGCCCGAATTTGGCCCGCGCCCCGCGTCTGTTATACACCAGCGTG
>CAYYVH010000257.1:0-6069 GCA_964475075.1 uncultured Anaerolineales bacterium
CCCCGCCCCCCCCCCCCAACCACCCCGACATAACAAGAGACCAATCGAACCATGAACACCAACCGCTTTACCCAGAAAGCCCAGGACGCCGTGATCGCGGCGCAGCAGGTCGCGCTGCGTGGCGGCCAACCAGAGGTCGTGCCCGAGCACCTGCTCCGGGCGCTCCTGGACCAGACCGGGGGCGTCGTGCCGCAGGTGCTGACGCGGATGGGCACCGACATCCAGCAGCTGAGCGTGGAGCTGGACGGCGTGCTCAACCGGCTGCCCAAGGTCACCGGGGCAGCCGAGCCGGGGATAAGCCGTGCCCTGCGCGAGGTGCTCGTCGGCGCCCACGACGAGATCGGACAGTTCGGCGACCAGTTCGTCAGCACCGAGCACCTCCTCCTGGCTCTCCTCGAGCACGGTGCCGGCCGCGCTGCCGACCTCCTGGCGGGGCACAAGGTGACGAGGGACCGCGTGTTGCAGGCGCTAGCCGCGGTGCGGGGCGCCCAGCGCGTGACCTCGCCCAACCCCGAGGGGACCTACGATGCTTTGAGCCAGTATGGGCGCGACCTCACCGCCGAGGCCCGCGCCGGCAAGTTGGACCCGGTCATTGGCCGTGACGAGGAAATCCGGCGGGTCATCCAGATCCTAAGCCGGCGCACGAAGAACAACCCGGTGCTCATCGGCGAGCCCGGCGTGGGAAAAACGGCCATCGTAGAGGGGCTGGCCCAGCGCGTCACGCGCGGTGACGTCCCGGAGGCACTCAAGGACCGGCGCCTGATCGGCCTGGACCTCGGGGCGCTCGTCGCCGGCAGCAAGTACCGCGGCGAGTTCGAAGAGCGCCTGAAGGCCGTGCTGAACGAGATCAAGGTCGCCGAAGGGCAGATCGTGCTGTTCATCGACGAGCTGCACACGATCGTCGGTGCCGGCGCGGCCGAAGGGGCCATGGATGCGGGCAACATGCTCAAGCCCATGCTCGCCCGCGGCGAGCTGCACGCCATCGGCGCCACAACACTGGACGAGTACCGCAAGCACATCGAGAAGGACGCCGCGCTGGAGCGCCGCTTCCAGCCGGTCTTCGTCGGCGAGCCGACGGTGGAGGACACCATCTCGATCCTGCGCGGGCTCAAGGAGCGCTACGAGGTCCACCACGGCGTGCGCATCACGGACGCCGCCGTCATCGCCGCAGCAACGCTCTCGGACCGCTATATCGCCGACCGGTTCCTACCCGACAAGGCCATCGACCTGATGGACGAGGCAGCCAGCCGGTTGCGCATGGAGATTACGTCCGATCCCCAGGAGTTGGACGAGCTCAAGCGCCAACTACTCCAGCTCCAGATCGAGCGCGAGGCCCTGAAGCAGGAGAAGGACAAGGCGTCGAAGGAGCGGCTGGCCAGGATCGAGGGCGACATCGGACAGTTCGAGGAACAGCGGCAGGAGCTCGAGGGGCGCATCGAGGAAGAGCGGGGCGTGATCAGCCGGCTGGCCGAGGCCAAGGACCAGATCGACCGCACGACGCACGAGATCGAGCAGGCCCAAACCAGAGGCGACTACGAGTCGGCCTCGCGCCTGCAATACGGCACGCTCCTCGAGCTCAGGCGCGAGCAGGAGCAGCTGGAGGCCCTAGTGGCCGAGCGGCAGGCCAGCGGCGAGATGCTGCTCAAGGAGGAGGTGGACGCCGACGATGTGGCCGAAGTAGTCAGCCGGTGGACCGGCATCCCCGTCTCGAGGCTGCTGGAGGGCGAGATCGAGAAGCTGGTGGGGCTGGAGGAACGCCTGCACCAGCGGGTGATCGGTCAGGACGAGGCCGTCCGGGCCGTGTCGAACGCCGTGCGCCGGGCTCGGGCCGGGCTGCAAGACCCCAACCGGCCTATCGGCAGCTTCATCTTTCTGGGCCCGACGGGCGTCGGCAAGACCGAGCTAGCCCGTGCGCTGGCCGAGCAGCTGTTCGATGACGAAGACGCCATGGTGCGCATCGACATGTCGGAGTACCAGGAACGGCATACCGTGGCCCGCCTAATCGGTGCTCCACCGGGCTACGTCGGCTTCGAGGAGGGTGGCCAGCTCACGGAGGCGATCCGCCGCCGGCCCTACAGCGTGGTCCTGCTCGACGAAATCGAGAAGGCGCACGGCGACGTGTTCAACGTGCTCCTCCAGGTGCTGGACGACGGGCGGCTGACGGACAGCCAGGGCCGGGTGGTGAACTTCACGAACACGATCGTCATCATGACCTCCAACATCGGCTCGCAGATCATCCAGGAGCTGGGCGCGGAGGCGGCGCAACCCAAGGTGATCGAGGCCCTGCGGCAGCACTTCCGCCCCGAGTTTCTCAACCGCGTGGACGAGATACTCGTGTTCGACGCCCTCTCCCGCGACGACCTGCTGACCATCGTCGGCCTGCAGCTGGACCATTTGCGCCGGCTCATGCGAGGGCAGGGCCTGGGTTTGGAGACGACCGACGCGGCACGGGAGCAGTTGGTGGCGGAGGGATTCGATCCGCTCTACGGCGCCCGGCCGCTCAAGCGCATCATCCAGCAGCGCATCCAGAACCCGCTGGCGATGGCCCTACTGGAGGGCGACTTCCAGGAAGGGGACACGGTACGAGTCGACTACCGCGATGACTCGTTCGCGTTCGAGAAAGCCATGGTGAGCGAGCCGGATTGACCCCCGGAAATCCTGTACCGCCGGGCGGAAGTCACCCGCCAACCTTGCCGCCGCGGTTGGCCACTGTCCAACCGCCTCGTAGGGGCGACCCGGCGGGTCGCCCCCAACCGCCGGCAGAATTACCCCCGCTGTCTAGCCCGTTTGCCTCGCCGGGCCGGCCCGGCTGGAGATCCGCGGCTCGTCCACAGAAGCAGCATCATGATCACCGCCGAGCTGACGCACCACATGCACACGGCGCAGATCACGAACGGCTCAAGGTAAGTGAGGTAGATGCTGAACAGCGTGCCGGAGAGGACCACGGCGGGCATCATCCAGTTGTTGCGACGAACCTGCTGGGCCGGGGCGTTCCTCTGCCAAGCCCACAGCACGAGGACAACGACGTATCCGACGGCGCCCAGCACGCCGATGGGCAGTACCCCGAAAAGCCGCGCAAACGGGCTCTGTTGGACGACGTTGCAGTCGCCCACCGGGCCGCAGAAAGCGTCGGATTGTGTAACCTCCACGTAGGCGAGGTAGAGCGCCACGGCGAGGCCGAGTAGAGCCAGGACCGGCACCGCCCAGCCTCGCCAACCTGCCGCCTGCACCGGCATTGGAAAGCCGTGTTGGCGCCACGAGTTCGCCACGAGCAAGACGCTGGCGATCAGGAGGACCAGCACCGCTAGGGCGACGGTATTGCCGATCGGGTCCCGTGCCAGGCGCTCACCCACGGGCATGGCGGCACAAGTCGAAGGTTGTTCATCGGGCAGCTCGGCCAGGGCCGATCGGAGTCCGGGAATGGCCGGCCAATCGATACCGCCCCGGGCGATGCCCTGCTCCAGAATCCCGGGCAGGCGACTACGGACCTCGTCTTCGCCAACCATGTAGGTCTCCCCGATCACCATCAAAGGCACGCCGACTTGGTCTTCGGGAATCGAAAACGCATCAATCGCGGTCCAGAATAGCTCTCCGCCGCCCTCAGTGTCGACGTTGATGAGCCTAATGTCGAACTGCTCGCCGTATTGCTCGGCCAAGGGCGGCAGCACGTTCTCTATGACTTCGTGGCAGTGGGGGCACTCGGGGGAGTGGAACATCACGGCCCGAACGACCGGCTCTGCCGCATGAAGAGGCACTGGCAGCAACAACAAGGTTAGGATCAGCAGCCGCCAGAGCGTTGAGCGTAGGCGAAGCATAGGGATGGCTCCTTAACGTATCTTATTCAGGGCGGGGCGGTTCCAGTGACTCAGCGATTGCGATGCGAGTGCCCATTCTACACATCTTCGGAGGCGCTGCCACCCTCCGGACCACCGACGGCACGCGCACTGGCATCGTGGCCTCCCGTGAGATCGTCACGAGAACGTTGATGTTGATGTACCGGCTTTCCGGAGCGCGCGACAACCGGCAGCGTGAACCAGAAGCAGCTACCGTGACCTTCCTCACTCTCGACGCCGATCTCGCCGCCCTGGGCCTCCACCAGCTGCCTGGCGATGGCCAGCCCCAGGCCGGCCCCACCGTGCTCGCGGGCGCGCGACTCCTCGGCACGCCAGAAGCGATCGAACACGTGTGGCAGGTGCTCAGCGGGAACGCCAGGGCCCGTGTCGCTCACGCTGACCTGTACGAACGCGCCCACCCGGTCAGCCAGCTCGGCCGCAAGGCGGATCTGGCCACCCTCCGGCGTGTGCCGTAGGGCGTTGGCCAGAAGGTTGCGAATCACCTGCCGTGTCCGGTCCGAGTCGGCCAGGACGGGCGGCAGATTGGCCGGGAGCTCCAAGTTCAACGCCACGCCTCTCTCCCCGGCCGGCTCCACGAAGAGGGCTACCGCTCCCTCGATGACGGACGCCACCGCCACCGGCCCTGTGTCGAGGCCGAGCTGGCCCGCTTCCGCGAATGCCAGCTCACGCAGGTCATTCACCAGGCGGTTCAGCATGAGCGTCTCGTCGTATACGGTGGCGATCTCGGCCATCTCGAGCGGGTACACATCGTCCAGGATGGCCCGCAAGCTCCCCTGGATCACACTCAGCGGCATTCGCAGCTCGTGCGCGATGTCGGCCACCATGTTGGCGCGCAGGGTCTCGGCCTGCTGGAGGCCGACAGCCATCTCGTTGAAGGCCCGGGCCAGGTCAGCCACCTCGTCGGCCCCCCCGACCGGCACCCGCTGGCCCAAGTCGCCGCGGGAGATGCGACGCGCAGCCGCCGCCAGCTGGCTCAATGGCGCCGCCAGGCCACGGGCGATAGCCAGTCCGAGCAGCACCCCCAGTCCACCAGCGATCAGCCCCGCCTCCAGCAGGGACCGATTGACCTGATCCACGAAGTCCCGCTCCGCTCCGGTTAGCCCTGCCGGACCGGGTGGGCGCACCAGCACGTATCCAACTGTCTGACCACCGGAAGAAACGGGCAGCGCATCACGCAGCTCATCCCGGCTCAAGTGAGTCGAGATCGGCTTGCCGGGGCCGTTGAAGACCACGGCACCCGCGGCGTCGGCCACCACCACGAACCGGGGGACGTGTCGCATCCCCCACCGCGGCCCCATGGCATCGGACCCGCGCCATACGTGCGGTGCAGCCTCGACCACCGCCTCGACGCCCGACCAACCACCCGTTCGCGCGTAGTGGTCCGCCAGCCGCGCGACCAGGCTCGAGCCCTCCCCGCCGCCTTCACCCAGGTCGAGCATCCGGCTGTCAGCCACGAAGCGGCCGAACCGCGAGCCGACCTGGCGGCTCGCGAGCACCGCAGCGGCGAGCACGCCGACCACGGCGACCAAGCCGAACGCCAGGCTGAGCCGTATCCACAGCTTATTCACGCGTCACCCCGTAGCCGATAACCGACGCCATAAACGGTTTGGATGTAGTTCGGGTTCTTCGGGTCGGATTCGATCTTCCGGCGCAGGTTCTTGATGTGGCTGTCCACGGTTCGCTCCATGCCGGCGTAGGCGTAGTCCATGCCGGACTCGATGAGCTCGAGGCGCGTGAAGGCGTGCCCCGGGTTGCGCATCAAGAGTTCCAGGACGACGAACTCCGTGGGGGTCAGCTCGACCGGCTCATCTTCGAGAGTGACCTCGTGGCGGTCCAAGTCCATCACCAACCCTCCCACTCGCAGCACCCGGCGCTCGGTGGGGCCACCAGCGGCGCGCCGCAGCACGGCCTTCACCCGGGCCACCACCTCGCTGGGGTTGAACGGCTTCGTGACGTAGTCGTCTGCGCCCAGCTCCAAGCCAACGATCTTGTCGGTGTCCTCGACGCGAGCAGTGAGCATGATGATGGGTAGGTCGGCCAGACCTGGATCACCGCGCACGACACGGGTTACGTCCCAGCCGTCGCGATTGGGGAGCATCAGGTCCAGCACGACCAGATCCGGTCGCTCGCGCCGGATGGCGTGCAAGGCCGCCTCGCCGTCGTAGGCCTTCAGCACGTGGTAGCCGGCCTGCTCCAGGTATGAGCGGACCAGGCG
>CAYYVH010000258.1:0-6057 GCA_964475075.1 uncultured Anaerolineales bacterium
GAGGATCCTACTCGCAGCGCGACACACACACGCAGCGGCACGAGTCACCTCCTCGCCGGCACCCCCCCCCGCCATGCCTGCCGGGTCGGCCTCGCCGCTGTCCTCAACGATGAGCAGCGCCTCGGGGTCGCCCGCCACGAATGCCACGTCCGCGGCGTAGCCAGGGGCGTCGCGGGCCAACTCCAGCAGCACGCGGTCCACGAGCTCGACCGCCGAGGGGTCCGTGGCCAGGAGAGGTGGTACGGCGCGGAAGGGATCCAGGGGCTCGTCGAAGTGGGCAACCAGTAGCGCCCTCCGGGGAGGCACGGGAACCAAACCCACTTCGAGGGCCGTCGCGACGGCCAGGGTGCCCTCGCTGCCGGACAAGAGCACACTGGCGTCGATGCCCCCGTCCTCGGTGGCACTGGCCACGAGGTGGTCCAGGTTGTAACCGCCCGCCCGGCGCCAATAGCGCGGGAAGCGCCGCTCGATCACTCCACGGCTATCGTCGAGGATGCCGGAAAGGGTAGCGTACAGTGCACCCTCGAGGCCGCCCCCATCGATCCGCGCCCGGATCGACTCCCCGTCCATTGGCGCAAGCCGAGTCCGGGACCCGTCGGCCAGCACTACCTCAGCAGACCTCAGGTGCTCGGCGGCCATGCCGTGAACGATCGAATGGGCGCCAGCGGCGTTGTTGCCGATCACGCCTCCCAGGCACGCCCGGTCGGCCGACGCGGGGTCCGGTCCGAAGGCCAGATCGTGCTTGCCCGCGGCACGGTTGAGTCGGTCTAGGACTACGCCGGGTTCTGCCCTCGCGGTGCGGCGTTCAGGGTCGATCTCGACGGCACGCATGTGAGCCGAGAAGTCCAGCACGACGCCGGGCCCAATGGCTTGCCCGGCCAGGCTGGAGCCCCCGGCCCGGGGCACGATCGGCACGCCGTGGCTTGCGCACACGCTCACGGTGGCCGCGACGTCATCGGCATTGCGCGGGCGAACTACCCCCAAGGGCTCGATCTGGTAGTTGCTCGCGTCGGTGCTGTAGAGAATGCGCGTGACACGGTCGAACCGGACCTCGCCCCCAATGGCCCTTGATAGGTCGGACGCCAGCGCACGGGCGGCCGGGGAGCAGTATTCGTGTGTGCTCCTGTCCCCGGGTCGACGGACGTCCTGCGTCACGGTTGGTCAATCCTCCTCGGGCATGTGAAGAAATAGATCGCGCGATTCGGCCATGGGCGCCCTCGGTTGCAGCTCCTCCTGCCTGACAAGCCCTAACTGCGTGCCACGGTGCTGGACGCGTCCTGCCCACGGGTCCTGGGCCGGAGTCGGGCCAAGAGCGCCCGGTCTTCGTTGGTGATCCCGCCGAGCGCGGCCAATACGGCCAGGTAGGTGGGCAGGACCAGGACGGCGGCCAGGACCGGCGAGATCGCGAGCGCGTCCAGCGTGGTCAGAAGAGCGAACGCGAGCAGTGCCGTGGCGCTCGTTGCCAACGCGGGGCGCCACATCAATACGAGCAGCGGTGGTATGTCCAGGTCCCGCAGCCACCACTGGAAGGGCACCAAGAGCACGATCTCCGACAGGATCGTCACCACCGCCGCGCCGGAGTAGGAGTACTCTGGGATCACCAACCAGTTGGCCACGATGTTGAAGGTGGCGGTCAAGGCGAAGCTCACCATGATCCGGCGCTGTCGATCCAGCGCGATGAGCACGTACTGGGTAAGCCCGTTGGCGAAGGACAGCGGCAGGAACCAGATCATGATCTGGAGCGCTGTCGCCCCGTGGGGTAGGTACTCTCCGCCCGCGAGCAGCCGCACCAGGCTCTCCGCCAGCAAGGTTGTGATGAGGGCGATTGGCAGGGCCAGGCCGACCAGCCAGCGCAGCGCCATCACATAGGTGTGCTCCAAGCCCGCGCGATCCTGTTCGGCCCGCCGGCTCAGGAGGGGGAAGAGGGCCATCGTGAAGTACGCCGGGATGATGAGCAGGGCGTCGACCCACTTGTATGCAGCCTGGTACCAGCCCACGACGGTAGCGCCCTTGATCTGATCCAGCAGCAGCACGTCGATCTTGAAGAAGACCGTTTGCAGGAGGTGGTTGAGCATGAGGGGCAGCGAGACGCCGACCATGCTCCACATCAGCCGGCGGGAAAGGCTGAGACCGGGTCGAATGCCCGCGCGCAGCGCCAGGACTACGAGCACGACGAACGTCATCCAGTTGACGCCGATCGCCACCGCGGCCAAGCCCACGAAGCCGTAGCCGGCGAGGAGGATCAGGGCCCCGAGGGAGACCTTGAGCAGGGTTGAGATGATCGTCACGCCGGCCGGCAGGACCATGCGCTCGAAGGCCTGGAAGATGCTCGTCAGGGCCGCGTTCAAGTTGCCCGGGATCAGCGCCGCGGCCAAGAGGACGATGGCGAGGGTAGTGTCAGGGTCCAGGGGCTCTCCGACGGCGCTTCGAAACGCGATGTAGCCACCCAGGAGGGGCAGGGCCAGGAGCCACAGGAGCAGGCGCAGAACGGCGGTGTGGGTAAGATAGCGCGGTGCGTCCTCCGGGCGGCGAGCGACCTCGCGTGCCGCCAGCAGGTTCAGGCCGAAGTTGGTGAAGATCTCGGCGAAGCCGATCACCACGATGGCCGTGTAGTACTTGCCCGCATTCTCAGGGCCCAGCACGCGGAGCATGAGCATGGCGAAGGCGAAGTCGACCACCTTGTTCAGGAGCGCGGCGGCCATGGGTCCGGCGCTGTTCACCGCTACGAGTCCGATGGCGTCCTCACGGTCCACGCGCACGAAGTGCTGCCACAGGGCGTAGGCGGCCACCAAGAAGAGCAGGATCGCTCCGAGGAACGATCCGTAGAGACCGACCTTGACCGACATCGGGAAGTACTTGAGGCGCACCGTGGAGAGGCCTTGTGGCACCGGAATCGCCCGTATCGTCCCATTGGCGCGGTAGATGGGCACCTCGACCTCTTGGAGGCCTTTCTCACTGCTGATCTCCACCCAGGCGCGCCAGCCGGGGAACCAACCTTCGGACAGCACGAGCATATCGCCGGATGTGGCGCCGTAGACCTCGATCTCCAGGCTGTTGCGTGTCTCCGTGTCCTCACGGACGTGGGTCTTCTGCCGATAGAGTGGACGCCCCGGCTCGAGGTCGCTCCAGATCGTGCGCTCCGGCTCCTCCTCCATTAGGACCGTCGTCGCCGGGTCGAAGCTCCCGAGGGCCTGCAAGAGGTTCCGGCGGTCGCCGATGACCTGGACCTTATTCACCACCCAGGCGCGCGGCATGGCGCGCGTGTTCTCGTAGATGCGTGCGCCTGACTCGGCGGGATGGACGAGCTCCAGCGCGGGGTCCTCCAGCAACTCGGTCGTGACGACGTAGCGACCGCCCAGCGCGGCCAAGGCCGGGTGGGCTAGGCTCTCCGGCGCGGTCAGGTTGCCGATTCGATTGAACCGGAGCATCTCCTCCTGGTTCTCGATAGCGTTGAGCGTCTCCACCGTCCAACGCGGGATGGTCGAGTCGTAGCCTCGCAGGTCCGGCACTCCGAAGCGCATGGCCGTGTTGGGCCAGAGCGCCTTCGCCCCGCCGTAGCCGACCACACGGCCCCACTTGACGGCCGTGGCGTCCCGGAGCCACGCCACGGTGTCCGGCGTGATCCGCGCCAGGTCCGCGTCGACAGCGGGGTTGAAGGCGAACCCGACGAGCATCAGATCCAGCGCGACCACGCCGGCGATCAGAAACCGACCCAGCCGGCGTGCCTGGCTGCCGGCCGGGGACCGGGCAATGGCCAGCACGGCCACGCCGGGCAGGGTGAGGAACAGCGCCAGGTGGAGCAGGTTCCAATACTGGTAGCTGGCCAGAGCGTCCATGTCCTGGAACCTGTCCAGCGCGACCTTCTGGGCGTCCGGCAGCCGCCCGAACGTACGATCCACCAGCCGCACCCACGGGCGTGGAGCGACGAAAGCCAGCCCCAGAAGCCCGGCGAGCGCCGAGCCGAGAGCCGTCGCGCCACGGCCCAGCCAACGTGCTGCCCGGGGCGTAGGGAGGTCGGCCGACAGACGCTCGGCCCCCAGCCCGGCTAGGATGACTACCGCGAGCACGTACGGATAGACCCAGCGGAATGGGGTGTGCAACTGGTCAAACCCGGGCAGGCCGAAGAAGAGCACGCGATAGGTGGGCAGGCCGAAGACGAATGACAGCGAAACGAGCGCCAAGCCGGCCAGGAACAGGGCCAAGCCGCGCCGCCGGGCGGTGGCAACGCCGACCAGGGCCAGAAGCAGCGGCGGCACGCCCACGTAGGCGGCGGCCTCGACATAGTTTTTCGTGCCCCACGCCGTGCCCCACATTGTATCCCCGGGCAGGGGGATTCGTCGCCCGCGTACGATGTCCCACACGGCATGATGGGCCGGGTTCCCGAAGAAGTCGGGCACGAGAAAGGTAATCGCCTGACGCAGGCCAAAGGCGAAGCCCACGATTTCCTGATAACCGGCCGCGCCGCTGCGGAAGCTGGTGCGCCCCAGCTCGGCCAGTGGCACGAGCTGTACCGCGGCCAGGAGGCTGCCCGCCAGCGCGCCAGCAGTCAGCCACAACGTGAGGCGTATGGCGGGACCCGGTCCGGCTGTTCGCGTAAGGCCGAAGATGCGGAACAAGGCGAAGGCTCCAGCCACGAGCGCGCTGTAATAGAGGATCTCCACATGGCCCGCCAGGGCGGTGAGGGCGGTGGCCACGCCGATGGTGAGCACCCAAGCCGTGGCACGGCCTCGCGGCAGGATTGTCCCCTCCGCCTGTCGGGCCGCGACACCGGCACACCCCTCGATGCCGGCAAGGATCAAGGGGGTCCATGACATGGCGGCCTGGATCATGGGGAAGACGGTGTTGACCACGAAGAGGGAGCTGAGCGACCATGCCAAGCCCATGAGCGTTGAGGCGAACCGGCCCAGCCCAAGGGTCCGTCCCAGAACATACATGGCCATCGCCGCCAACCACAACGTAAGCACTGCGTTCCAGCCGAAGGCCCGTTCGGCGGACATCCAAAGGAACAGAACCGTCGTGGGGTAGAAGCCGGAGTGCTGGCCGGACGCCAGGAACGGCAGCCCGCCGAGGATGTAGCGATTCCAGAGCGGGACCTCGCCGTCGTGCCCGGCGTCGGCCAGGTACTTCTTCCAGACGACGTTCTGGAACACGAGGTCGGCCAGGAGCCCGTTCTGCGGCGCCCCAATGCCACGCTCGGCCAGGAGCGGCTGGAACACTGGATCGCCGACGAGCGCGTCGTACGGGACGAGGGTGCGGCCACCGATCGTCACCGGCGCGTAGAGCACCAGCGGCAGCAGCAGGAAAAGAAGCGCCACGCCCAGCGTTCCTCCGATCCGCTGACGCAGGGCCTCCGTGTGCTTGTGCCAGTTGGGGGGCATGGTCAGGACGTCCGTTGCCAGGTGTCGGGTGAATCATGCTGCACCTGAGCACGGTGCGCCAACAAGGATACTCCGGCTGGAGGTTTCGGGCCAGATTGCCCCGTCCGCCCCTGGCGTCACCGAACGGCAGACCGCCGCCGGAATCCTCGCTGGCCTGGTGACGCCGTCGCCGTAAAGCGCTGCGGGCGTGCCTCTTCAGGCACGCCCGCAGCACGGAGGGGAGGAGGACCGGGATACGGTGGGGCGTCTCTCAGCGGGATGGTGCGGCGACCGCCGAGCGCCGCGTGCCCTGACGGTGAGTGCCTCGCCGCCATCGCCGCGGACGGGACGATCACGTGCCGGCCCGACACGGGCACGGAGTACATGGCGGGCTCGGGGCTGACACTGACGGGGACGACGTTCAGCGTGGACCCGACGGCGGTGCAGGCGCCGCTGAGCGGCGCGTGCCCTGCGGGGGAGTACCTTGCCGGGGTCACGGCGGACGGGACGATCACGTGCCGGCCGGACGTCGACACGGACACGACGTACGCGGCGGGCACGGGGCTCACGCTGACGGGGACGACGTGCCGCGCTCCGTAAAACGAGACTTCCGTGGTGAACACGCGCTCCGCGGTTTCCAGATCCACGACGTGGAGCAAGGACAGGGACCGGGAAAGGTCGTTCTCGAAATAGAGAGCAT
>CAYYVH010000259.1:0-6045 GCA_964475075.1 uncultured Anaerolineales bacterium
TTATCTGACCAAACCTTTTCGTTTGGCGGATCTGGAAAGCATCATCGTTAAGGCATACGAGCGGGGACAACTCCGGAAGGAGAACAAGCAGTTGCGTGCCGTGCTCAAGCGCAGCCAAAGCTCGACTGAAATTGTGGGCGAGTCGCCCGCGATGCAAGAGATCTTTCATCTGATCAAGCGGGCCGGCCCGACCAACAACGCGATCCTCATCCAGGGCGCCGCGCCCGCGCAGTTGGATGCGGCGCAGCAGCACCTCGAGAAGGCGCTGCGGATGGGCCTGGGCGGGGCGGCGCTGCTGGTCGCCCTGGCTGACGTGGCCCGCGAGCGGGATGATCTATCGGCGGCACTCAACTACTACCAGCAGGCCTCCCAGGAGGAGCCCGACAACTGGGGCCTGCTGTTCAACCTGGGGCTGCTGCACTGGGAAACGGGCGGGCACCAGGAGGCCCTGGAGATCCTGATGCAGGCCATGCAGCTCGCGCCGGCCTCGGAGCGCGATCGGATCCAACAGGCCATCGATACGGTGATGGGCGGCACGGGACCTGTGCCTACGTTGCCGTGACGGATAACGTACACGTGGTCAGGATCACGGCGCAGTGACACGTGCGAGCGCAACGGGGGTGGGGCGCGGTCGCTCAAGCCCTGCCGGTACCGCCGTCCTCCAGCAGGTAGCCGCGCCAGCTTCGCCGCTCCGACTCCAGTGCCTCGACCTTCCGCTGCAGCTCAGCGATACGGTGGCGCATGCTGAGGATCGCCTCTACGCCGGCCAGATTGAGACCCAGTTCGTGGGTCAGATGCACGATAGAGGACAGTCGCTCTACGTCCCGTTGGGAGTACAGCCGGATGTTGCCATCCGAGCGTGCAGGGGCGATCAGGCCCACGCGCTCGTAGTGCCGCAGTGTCTGGGCGTGCACCCCAACCATCTCGGCCGCGACGCTGATGACATACACCGGTTCGTCGCTGGCCGCCTCGCTCGTGATGAGCGCCTCGTAGTATTCCTGGAAGCGCATCACCCGGACCCCGCGACGCCGCGGTTCCCCTGCCAGCAGGCGCGCCGCGCCACTAGTCCGGATCGCCCGTTTCATGCTCGGCTTCTTCGGCATCGGTCGGCTTCCCCACCACTACGCGGGCCGGCCTCAATAGCTCCCCGTTGAGTGTGTAGCCCGGCCTGTCCACGGCCACGACGCGCTCCTCCTCAGCGGCCGGCAGGGGCACGACGGCCACCGCCTCGTGCACCGCGGGATCGAATGGCTCGTCCATTGACCGGACGACCTCGACGCCCTCGCGCGCCAGTCCACGGCTCAGCTCGCGGTACGTCGTCTCGACTCCCTCCAGCAGCGCTTGCGGGTCACTCTCGCCGAAGGTGAGGGCGCGTTCGAGGTTGTCCACCACGTCCAGGATGAACGACAGCAGCTCGCGCCGCCGCTCCGCCACGGCTGCCCGCTGCCGGCGCTCGGCGCGCTTGCGGACATTGTCCAGCTCGGCCTCGGCCCGCAGGTAGCGGTCCCAGTTCTCGTCCGCCTGCCGGTGGGCTTCGGCCAACTCGACCTCGAACGCCTCGACGACCGCCTGGTCCACTCCGCCCGTGGCGGCCTCCGACGAGCTTCCGGCCGCCTCGGTCTCCGTCTCGGCCCCGCCCAGCGATTCGAGGCCTGTCGTCTCCTCGGGGTGCTGCTCGGCAGGCTTCGTCATGGGTTATTGACCCCGCTGGTCATCACGGCGGCGGTGTTCGCGAGTGGGCGGGGAGACCCCGCCCACTCTACGCGTGGGGAACGCGTGCGGCGCGCGTGGTTACGTCTCACGGAACTCGCCCTCCACCACGTCTTCCGGCTCTTCTCCCTCGGCGTCGGGGCTCCCGGCGCCGTCGCCGCCGGGTTCACCGGCCGCTTGGGCGGCATACATCGCTGTGGAGAGCTCATGCAGCGCCTGCTCCAGCCCGGAAACCGTCGTCCGGATGCGATTCTCGTCGTCAGCCTCGGTGGCCTCGCGTACTTCCTTGACGCGCGCCTCCACGTTGCTCCGCAGGGACTCGTCGACCTCAGCCGCGTCGCGCAGCGTCTTCTCGGCCTGATATGACAGGGCGTCGGCGCGGTTGCGAAGCTCCACCTGCTCGCGCTTGCGCTCGTCCTCGGCGCGGTTGGACTCCGCCTCGTGCACCAGCTTCTCGACCTCCCTCTTGTCCAGGTTCGTGCTGGCCGTGATGCGGATCTCCTGCTCGCGACCCGTTGCCCTGTCGTGTGCCTTGACGTTCAGGATGCCGTTGGCGTCGATGTCGAACGTCACCTCGATCTGCGGCACGCCGCGTGGGGCCGGGGGGATGCCCTCGAGCCGGAACCGGCCGAGGGTCATGTTGTCCCGGGCCATGGGGCGCTCGCCCTGCAACACGTGGACGTCCACCGCCGTCTGGTTGTCCTCCGCCGTCGAGAAGACCTCGCTCTTGCGTGTGGGGATGGTCGTGTTGCGGTCGATAAGCACGGTCATGACCATGCCCAGCGTCTCGATGCCGAGGGAGAGCGGCGTGACGTCCAACAACACGACGTCGCGCACCTCGCCGGCCAGCACGCCTGCCTGCAGCGCCGCGCCGACGGCCACCACCTCGTCCGGATTCACGCCCTTGTGCGGCGTCTTTCCCGCCAGTTCGCTGATGAGCTTCTGCACCATGGGCATGCGGGTGGCGCCACCGACCAAGATCACCTCGTCGATGTCACCCGTCTTAAGCTTGGCGTCCTCCAGTGCGTGGCCGAAGGGTCCCTTCAGGCGATCGACCAAATCGTCCGTCAGCTGCTCGAGCCTGGCCCGGGACAGCTTCATCTGGAGGTGCTTCGGGCCCGAGGCGTCAGCGGTGATGAACGGCAGGTTGATCTCCGTCTCCTGGAGCTCGGAGAGCTCGACCTTCGCCTTCTCGGCTGCCTCCCGGAGACGCTGCACGGCCTGGCGGTCCTGGCGCAGATCGATTCCCTGGTGTTTCTTGAACTCATCCGCAACCCATTCCAGTATCCGTTGGTCCCAGTCGTCCCCACCCAAGAAGGTGTCGCCGGCCGTGGCCCGGACCTCTACTACGCCCTCGCCAACGTCGAGGATCGAAACGTCGAAGGTGCCGCCGCCGAGGTCGAACACCAGGACGGTCTCGTCCTCCCCCTTGTCGAGCCCGTAGGTCAGCGCCGCGGCAGTCGGTTCGTTGATGATCCGCTTGACCTCGAGCCCCGCGATCTTGCCCGCGTCCTTGGTGGCCTGCCGCTGGCTGTCGTTGAAGTAAGCCGGTACCGTGATGACAGCGCTGTCCACCGGCTCGCCCAGGTACGCCTCGGCGTCGCGCTTGAGCTTCTCCAGAATCATGGCCGAGATCTCCTGCGGGGTGAAAGCCTTGTTCACCTGCGGAATGCGCACTCGGGCGTCGCTCGCCGATCCTTCCACGATCTCGTACGGCAGAACATGCTTGGCGCGCTGCACCTCGGGATCGTCGTAGCGGCGGCCCATCAGGCGCTTGACGCTGAAGACCGTGTTCTCGGGGTTCACCGCCGCCTGGCGTTTGGCCGCGGCGCCAACGACGCGCTCGCCGCCCTTGGTAAAGCCGACGACCGACGGGGTGGTGCGACCACCCTCGGCGTTGGCGATGACTGTCGGTTCCCCGCTTTCGATCACGGAGACTACTGAGTTCGTCGTGCCAAGATCGATTCCTACCGTTTTGGCCATTAAAGCCCTCCCAACTTAGGCGTTCCGGCGCCGCAACGGGCCGTATCGTAGCCGGCGCGCAGGCGTTTTATTGAACGTGGGTCATTATAGTTTCTTGAGTGGAAGGCTGTCAAGTTATATGTGTCCGGCGCGCTTAAGGCCTTTGGCTGGACGGATCGGTCCGGGCGTTTCGTGAATAGTGTGCTACTGTGTTGCGCGCCCGGCATTAGTCTCGTATACTGGCAGCGCATATGGAGTGACGGGATGGTGTCAGACCTGACCCAAGCCACGGCGCAGCTTCTGGTGCGCGGCCGGCGCCAGGGGTTCGTGACCTACGACGACGTGCTCGAGATCCTCCCCCACGTGGAGGAGGACATCGGGCAGCTCGAGGACGTATACGCTCTCCTCGAGGAGTCTGGCGTGTCGGTGCGCCCGACCCGCGCCGCCGCCCGGCCTTCGGACCGGGCGGCCGGACCGCCGGTCAGGCAAGAGGGCGTCGAGGTCGACGACACGATTAGCCTTTACTTGCGGGAGGTCAGCCGCATTCCCCTTCTCACGGCGGCGGAGGAAGTGCATCTGTCGCAGCACATCGAGCGCGGCACGGCGGCGCGGCAGAGGCTGGACAAATCCGGCGCGCGGCTGGGCACCAAGCGGCGGGCGGATCTGCAGCAGCGGGTGCGGGATGGGCACGACGCGCGCAAGCACTTGGTGGAGGCCAACAGTCGGCTCGTCATCGCCATGGCCAAGCGCTACATGAACCAGGGGGTTCCGTTCCTGGATCTCATCCAGGAGGGGAACCTGGGCCTGATGAAAGCGGCCGACAAGTTCGACTGGCGCCGCGGGCACAAGTTCTCTACCTATGCCACCTGGTGGGTGCGCCAGGCCATCACCCGTGCCCTGGCGGATCAGGGCCGCACCATCCGCGTACCGGTCCACATGGGCGACCGGATCCGGCGCTTGTACCAGACCAGCCGTCGCCTCGAGCAGGAGTTCGGCCGCGAACCTTCCGTTCCCGAGCTGGCAGCCGAGATGGGGCTCTCGATTCACCAGGTGGAACGCATCATTGAAACCTCCCGTCGCCCGCTGTCCTTGGAGAAGCCGGTAGGCGAGGACCAGGAGTCCGAGCTGGGAGAGTTCGTCGAGGACGGCGAGCTCGGACAGCCGGCCGATGACGTGGTGCATGTCTTGCTGCACGAGCACATCGAGCAGGTTCTGACCGGCCTGTCGCAGCGCGAGCAGCGGGTGCTGGAGTTGCGCTACGGGCTGGTAGATGGCCATGCCTACACCCTCAAGGAGGTAGGCGAGAAGTTCGGTCTGACCCGCGAACGCATCCGCCAGATCGAGAACGAGGCCTTGGACCGACTGCGTGAAGCGCACCGCGCGCGCTTGCTAATCGACTACCTAGTGTAGCTCCTACCTGTGCAATTGACATAAAGAAGCTTGACACGGCTTGAGGTTGTATGTTAGAATCCGGACCGTGCTTTGGTCCGATTGGCACCGGAGGGGCGTCCTTCGGATGCGCCCCGCCGGTGCGGCGCATGCGGTTCCGGATGGGACGCAGGTGACCATTGTCCGCCCCACGTTGGGTGGTCAGAGGTTGAATAGGACGTATTGAGGGCGATCGTCGTAGCTGCTGGGGGGCGGTCGCCCTTTTTCTGTGACCCTTCGGCAAGGGCATTGCGGTTCGCGGTGTTGGAGGAGTGAACGTGCTGCGGTTAGCGGAGGTTGATAAGTCCGTTGGCGCTTGCCCCCCGGATCTCTTGTGCCAGCTACGTGAGTTGGCGGCATCGAACGGGGGGCTTACACGGGATGACCTGTTGTTCATCTGGCCGGAGGCCGAGGACCAGCCGGCGCTCCTGGCCGAGCTGCTGACGCGGTTGGAAGAAGCCGGCGTACGGCTGGACGATGCCGGCGCCGTCCTTCCGGTGCATCGCCAGCTGCATTTCTTCGATCTGAGCGATATCGAATCCGACGATACTGTCAGCCTATACTTGCGTGAGGTCGGCAACATACCGCTGCTGACCGCCGAGCAGGAAGTGGATTTGGCGCAGCGTATCGAGCTCGGACACCAGGCTGCGATGGATACGTCGGATCGCACGACACTCGAAAGTCAGGCGGCGATCCCGTCGCTGGTCGCCGACGGCGAGGCGGCGCGGCACCACCTGACGAAGGCCAACAGCCGGCTGGTCATCGCCATGGCCAAGAAATACATGAACCAGGGAGTGCCCTTCTTGGACCTGATCCAGGAGGGCAACCTGGGCCTGATGAAGGCGGTCGACAAGTTCGAGTGGCGCCGCGGCTACAAGTTCTCCACCTACGCCACCTGGTGGGTGCGGCAGGCGATCACGAGCGCTATCGCTGACCAAGGGCGCC
>CAYYVH010000260.1:0-6028 GCA_964475075.1 uncultured Anaerolineales bacterium
GGCGCAGTCGCGAGCGCTCGATCGACGAGGCCGGGATCGATGCGCACTCGGCCGTCGTCGCCCGCGCGTGCCCCCGCGCCGGCGAGCAGGGCCACCGCCCTGTCGTGCTCGACGAAGACACCGATCTCGTCCAGGATGCGCTTCGCCTCAGCAACGATATCCTGGACTGTGTGTTCAGCGAGGAAACGCGCGGTAGGTCTCAACACGTCGCTCATTGGTCAGTTTCCTGTTAGGTCGTTGCAGAAGTGATCGGCTGTTGTGTCTTGGGCTATCGGCTATCAGTTATCAGGCAGTCCATAGGTCGTTCGGCTGTTGTGTCTTGGGCTATCAGCTATCAGTCAGGTTGGTCGAAAGCGCAACGGGACCGGTAATAATCGGCGGTAGGGGCAATCGGCGGCGCCGCAGCGAGAGCATCGGTTGCCCGGTCCTTGGCCCGGCGTGCCGCCCTCCAGCGGCACGGCGAATGACACGGACTTGCGGGGCACCATCATGCAGTGCTCGTTCAAGCCGACGCCGATGTCCTCGGGCTCGAGGAAGCTGAAGATCGCCGCTTGCTCGCGGATATCCCAGTCGCCATACCCGGGGCTACGGCGGGCATCGGGTCGGTAGTCGGTGGGCGCCGCCATCTCGCAGATCAAGCGGTTGCTCCTATCGGCCACCTCCTCGGCCGCCGCGGAGCCGATCGCGTCCAGAATCGCCGCACGCGCCGCCTCACCCCGTTCGGACAGCTCGCTCACGCGCTCCTCGAGCGCCGCTCCGATGGTGCAGACCACCGCGACAAGCGGCATGTCCGGCTCGACGAAGTCCGAACCTGGCAGCCCGCCGTGGCCGAGGCGCATCACGGCTCTGGGGTCGACGAGCTCCGCCGCAGTGGCGAACTCCTGGTCGATCATCGACATCACCGAGCCGCGCGGGCGGCGGCCCGTCTTCTTGAACCCCAGCAGGCGGTAAGCGAAACCTCGGGGGATCTCGATCCGAAAGGTCTCGATCCGGCGGTGCTCGGTCATCCTACGCTCATCCCGCAGCGCCGTCGGGGGCGCTCTGTGTCCCGCCCGCCGCGGCAATGGAGTCGAGCTCCCCCTTCAGGGCGGCGATGAAGCGAGCGTCGGTGCCACAACAGCCCCCCACGGCGCGCGCCCCGAGCTGAACCATGGCGGCCATGTCTCGAGCGAAGTCGGCCGGATCCTGGCGGTAGACGGCGCGGCCGCCCACGATCTCGGGAAGGCCGGCGTTGGGCTTGACGACCACGGGCAGTGCTGATGCTGCAACAAGCTGCGGGCACAACGCCGTCATGGCATCACTGCCAATCGAACAATTCGCGCCCGCGGCAGTGGATCCCTCCCCCTCCAAGGCACGCATGCACTCGTCCGGGCTATTACCCATCATGGTGAAGAAACCCGACCGCTTCCGGTCGAAGGTGAGGCACACCGCAACGGGTAGGTCCGTGGCGGCCAAGGCCCCGCGCAGGGCACAGAGGGCCTCGTTCAGGTCCATCATCGTCTCGACGCTGATGTAGTCCACCCCGCCCGCCGCGAGCGCCGCGGCCTGTCGGCCGAAGCCCTCCTCGAGCTCGGCCGGCTCGGCGTCCCCGACCGGCGCGAGCAGGAGGCCGGAAGGCCCGATATCGCCGGCCACAAGACGGTTCGGCCCGGCCGCCTGTCGCGCGACCCTGGCAGCAGCCTTGTTGACCTCTTCGGTCCGACCTTCGAGACCATGCCGCGCGAGGGCGAAGGGGTTCCCACCAAAGGTGTTCGTCTGCACCACATCGCTCCCGGCGGCAATGTGGGCAGCGTGGACCTGCCGCACCTCATCCGGTCGCTCGACGTTCCACAACTCCGGGCTCTGCCCGATCTCGAGCCCCTTCTCGACAAGCGCGGAACCCACAGCTCCGTCGAGGAGCACCACGCGGTCGCGCAGGAGCGAATCGATCGGCATCCTCACGTGCTCGCCCCCGTCAACCGCCGTGCTTCCGCGACTGCCTGCACGGCGTTGGCGGCAAACCCGTCGGCGCCGATCGACTCGGCGTAGGCTCGCGTCACCGGCGCCCCCCCCACCATGACCGAGACCTTCGACCTGAGGCCCTTCTCGGCCAAGATCTCGATAACCCGCGCTTGGCCCGGCATCGTTGTCGTAAGCAGCGCTGACAGGCCGATGAGCCGGGCACCCTCGCGGTCGGCGACGTCGACGAATTCGCTCAGGGGCACGTCCCGGCCAAGGTCGATCACGTTGAAGCCGTTGGCCTCCAGGAAGGTAGCCACCAGTGTCTTTCCGATGTCATGTATGTCGCCCTGGACGGTGCCGATCACGATCATGGGGCCGGCTCCGTCTGACCCCCCAGCCTTCAACAGCTCAGGCCGCAGCACATCCATCGCGGCCTTCATCGCCTCGGCGCTCTGCATCAGCTCCGGCAGGAAGTACTCGCCTTCCTCCCACAACCGGCCCACCTCTTGAATGCCGGCCACGTAGCCATGGTCGATACAGGCTCTGAGATCCACCTTCGAACTGACGGCCTCGCGGGCCAGGTCGGCCGCATGCCGCGCGTCGCCATCGAGAACCACCTGTCTCTGCTTCTGGCACAGCTCACCAACGTCCATAAGCACCTCCCACAATTGGGCCGGCAGGATAACACGGTGGCAGGCATCGGGCCAACAGGAGCCAACGACGGCCACTGCCGCCCATTGTGCCCTCATCGTTTGGTCGCCTGCTTTCCGCAACTCAGTGGGAGGCCTATCGTGGATCAACTTGATGTACGAGCACTGACACATGCACATGGGAGGAATCGGGGCGATCCGCCGAAAATGGCCCGGGCAGATCGTGGCCGACATCAAGATCGCGGACGGAGCGGTGGGCGAGGTCGACATGGTCGGTGTGAAGGACCCGCTCAAGGTGATCATGCGGCTGAAGCGCCCCCCGGACGTGGTCGTGCTGCATCGGGGGCGCGACGAGGAGGGCACGCGCGGCAAGGTGATCCAGTACCGCCATGTCAACCGCCTGCGCAGCAAGTTCGACCTGATCATCTCGGCGGCCGGCGGCGTGGACCTCAAGGAAGCCCGCAGCGCGATCTTCAACGGAGCGAACATCGCCGTCGCCAACCTGGTGCGGCCCGGCGACCCGTGGGTGGGAATCCCGACTGACGCGGACGTGGCGGGGATTGCGCGGCAGTTCCTGGAGACGATCGCGAAGCGGGAAGTGACGGTTTAGTGACGAATCGTGCGTCGCGTTCTCGGCACACGTATGCTAGGCTGTACGGGCGCGTGCCTACAGGGCCTGGCGCGCGAGTCGGCGGTCGGTGTCTATTTGGGCGCCACGCACGTAATCCCGACGGGCGGCCGTGACACGCCAGTTCCGCAGTCACCGTCAGGCAGTGCCCAGCCGCCCCGTTGGGGGCGACCCGGCGGGTCGCCCTGGGCCAGCATACTATCCGACACGCATGAAGAGGGAGAGGAGCCAGACAGTCAGTTCGTCAACCTCACACCTCGCTTGATTCCGCCGCGCTCCTCGGCCGGTGAGATGGGTGGCGCGGAGTACCGCTTCACCGACTGGTCGGCGCCGCTCAGCGCGACGCGCTATTGGCTGGAGGACGTGGACACGATGGGGAACGTGACGCGCCACGGTCCGGTGGAGGTCCCACCGGCGCGCGTGAGGCCAATCCCACTACCGATTCCGCCGGGACCAGCACCCGACTTCGCACAGGAGGCGTGGCAGTGAAACACACAAGGCAGCCCCGTGAAGCGACATCCACCTCTGACGGACACAGCACCGGCGAAGCGGTAGCAGGTGCGGCCAGCGCCACCGAGGTCTTCCGGCGCATGTACAGAACGCCTCGACTGATCGCAATCATCGGCGCCGGTGCACTACTCGACGTCCTCGGTCCGGCACAGGCCAACTACGGAGGCCCGGGTCTGTAACAGCCAACCACGGCGGTTCGAGTCTCGGCTTTCCGCTGCGGCTGAAGGGGCGGCGCCGTGCTTCCGAGCCCCTCGCGGCCGATGACCGGAGTCCCGGTACTCGGGCTCGCGACGGATCGACGTAATTGTTGGGCACTCCAATAAGCTGTCATGCAACTGAACATGAGGCAGCGACTGATCTCGCCCCTGGGGGGGCGGGCCGCAAGCGGCCCCCTCACTCCGTAGGGTAGCCGGCGGCATCCCAGGCCAACCAGCCGCCGAGGATCACCTTCACCCGAGTGTAGCCCAGGCCGGTGAGTGTGAATGCCGCACGGGCACTCTCCTGCTCAGCCGGTCAGGCGCAATAGAGGATCAGGTCCTGGTCCCTTGGCAGCTCGGCCAACCGGGACTCCATCTCGGCCTCGGGAACGTTGATCGCCCCCTCAATGTGGCCGGCCGCGTAGGACGCCGGATCCCGCACGTCCACGAAGATGACGCCGGGCTGACCGAGCTGGGCCTTGGCCTCTTCGATACCGATACGCGGCTCGGCGGCGAGGGCGTTGGCCGGGATGGAAGTCGGTATGGAGAATTCTGGCACCTGTTGCGGTTGCGTCTGGCTGAACGAAACGGCGGCGGTGGGTGTGGCCGTCGGCGCCGGCTCACCGCCCACGTACATGCCGATAGCCAGCGCACCACCCAAGGCCAGAACCCCCAGCAGGCCGATGAGAAAACGTTGGTCGATCCTGATTGTCAAAGCACTCCCCCTTATCGGTTGCCATTGTGTTCATTCTGGGCCATCCCGATCACGGCCACTTGAAGGTACCGTGAAGAACCGATGAAGCTACAGTCAACACCGTGCGAGGCCCCAAGCACGGCCGACCTGCGCCTCCCGCGGCCCATCCAGCACGCTGTCAGGGCGTCCCACCGGGTCGCCGCGAACCCGTGAACATCTTCCACCGGCGTTTTCCAGATGGACCCAGCCGCGGCTACCCGTGCCGCAGGCGCCCAATTGTATGGAATCGGACATGTGATTACAAGCATGATGATGGACTCCCCTCACACCAGGTCAGTCGCGTTCTCGGCACGAGAGTGGGCAGCGACTGAAGTCGCGCCTGCGGGGCGGTTTCAACCGCTGCCACCGCTGGAGCCCGCGATTGCCCTGCCCCTCACGTGATTCGGCAGGTGCCAGCACCAAGAGTCTGCTATCATGGGACGCCGGATTACGGTGGTGCCCGCTGCCCGCTTCCCACTTCCAGAAGGCTGGCCGACATGCCCAGACACATCTCCGCCCTTCTTGACGCCGCACTCATCCTCCTGGCCGCCATCACCGCGGTACGCTTCCTCGGCGCCCCCCCGCCCGCGGTGTCCGCGCAGCAACGCGAGGCCTACTCCCTGATTGACACCTGGGAGAAGCCCGCCGGCTTGAGCCCGGCCGGCTTTATTCTGGATCCCGGCGGCACCACCGTCGATGAGGGCGGCACGGTGTACGTCGTGGACACCGGCCGCGGTCAGATCCACGTATTCCGCGACGACCGGTTCGCGGAAACCTGGGGCGGACCGGGCCCGGCACTCGGGCAGTTGGAGCAGCCGCACGGCATCGCCATCCTCGGCGACAGGTTGATCGTGGCGGACACGGGTAACATGCGCCTGCAGCTCTTCGAGAAGGACGGGCGTCCCGTCACCGCCTGGGGTGGCGTGGGCCGGCCGTGGGACGTCGCGGTGAGCGGTGACGGAACGGTGTTCGTGGCCGACATCGACGGCGACCAGATCGTTATCCTCGGGAGCGACGGGATTCGTCTCGGAACGTTGGGGGGCAGCGGCTCGGCGTTCGGGGAGCTCGATGCACCAAAGGGCGTCGACGTCTGGCCCGACGGCCGAATGGCAATCCTCGACAGCGGCAACCGGCGCGTGCAAGTGTGGGAGGCCGACGGCACGCTTGCGAGTGTGATCACGAACACCAGCCTCCTGCCAAACGTCGACATCGCCACTTGGGGTGAGCACAACCTGCTCGTGGCCGCACTGCGGCGACTTGCCAACTACGACCTGGCGGCAGGCACCACGGTCGGCACCTCCGGCCTGCGCGGGGCGGCCCGGTTCTCGAGCGTCGCTGTCACGCGCGCGCACAAACACGCGAAGGCCGG
>CAYYVH010000261.1:0-6006 GCA_964475075.1 uncultured Anaerolineales bacterium
CCGTGGGGAGGACGGCGGCGAGGATCAGTACCTCACAAGACTTCGTCTTGGTGGATCGATTGGTATAGGGGCGCCCGCCAGGTCGCCCGTTTTTCGGCCGTGGTCCGCCACTGACCAGGGCGTGGATGTGCCCCTGCCAGTTCACAAGCGAGCCGTGGGTCTGGATGGACAGGACGATAGTCCCCTGTGAAAGGTCCGGCTCGGCGAGCGTGGCACGGACGAACGTGGTGGTGGCTGCAGCGATCCGGGTCAGGTCGCGCAGGAGCCGGCGCCGCCGGATCCCGCGATCGGTGGGTGGCCCCCGGTCAGTCTACCGGCCATTGCGCGCGCCACGCATGAGGGTGGGCGCCACGATTGGGACACGTGTGCGACAGACTGCTCTGAGTTGCTGTCGAAGGGCCAAAAAAGGCGGCTCTTCTTCCAGGCACTTAGGAAGCGCTCGGCTCGCTCGGGATCATGGAGCTTCTCGAAGATGGTGCGGAACTCCTCCTTGAGCAGGTAGACCTCCCTCAGCGCGGAGCAGGCGTCGAGCGCGGCCTGTGGCTTGGCGTCCTGTTCCGGCGAGAGGGTCTCGCGATTGCGCACGGGCAACCAGCGAATGCCCTTGAGCGCCTTGCGCTCCTCTGGATCGAGCCGGCGTCGTACGCCAGGAGCCGGAGATTGCCCTCGAACTCGGGGTTGTGATCTGCGACCCACAGGTTCCCGTCGCGTATGACGAACCGAGGGGACAGGCGATTGCATATTTTGAAATTGGGAATGAACGGCGATGAGTGATGGAGGTCTGAGCCGCCGCAAGATGTCCAGGCTAGGCCACGAACTGTCGGGGCTGCGTGGTCGCCGATTCGCTACCTATGAATCGGGCGGCTGGTATTCGCGAATGCGGCCCGGCTGTACGATCCAGAGCTTTCCGAGCACGGCACGCTGCAGGAGGCCCTGCGTGAGGACGTCGATCAGGTGATCGAGATCGCCCGGTGTCGTCCTTGGCGGCGGGCGCAGCACGACGATGCCCGCGAACTCGGTAGGATCGAACTGCAGGGGATTCGCGAAATCGAGATCCAGTGTAACCAGGCAACGGCGCTCGGCCCGGCAAGCTCGGATGATCGCCCGGTCGGAAGCTGAAGTCAGGCCTTGGTCCACGACTGAGACCGCCGAGTGCCCGGCCTGCCGCAGTTTCTCTTGCGCCCGACGGCCGAGGTTCTCGTCCAGTTTCAGGTCCATCCTCGCACCTCAGGACACGGGGATAGGCACCTCGAAGTAGCGTTCGCGGGCCATCTCCGCACCGTAGGCTATGCAGGCCAGAATGTCGGCCTCCACGAGACCCGGGTAGTCGTCCAGAATCTCTGCCGCGGTCATACCGCTGGCTAGGAGGTCGAGGATGAGCGACACCCAGATCCGATGACCACGAATGGTCGGCTTTCCGAAGCAGACGTTCGGGTCAATGGTGATGCGTGACAACAGCTCTTGTCTCGTCACGTGCGTGCCCATCAGGTACCTCCCGATCAAGCAGTTCTGCGCCGTGCTCGACTGTAGGGGCGCCATGTAGCCGGCCGGCGTCTTGCCGATCGCAGGTCTGCCACCTGCGCTTGAGTAACGTGTGTCCCAGGCGGTTGTTCGGAATCATAGCTTCGTAGGCACGGCGAAGCAACAGTCTGGCCGGCCAACATGTGCATACATGATCCTCTCTCTCAAGAAACTCCCCGCCTCGGGCGCCATTTTTTGGCCTTCGATCGGCCGTGCGCAGTGCGGCTGAGGCGCTCATCCCTGGCACGCAACTCCTGCCCGCGTTGACCGCGTGCTGGCTCTTCGTGCGCTTCACGCGGCGTCACCCGGCGGGCCGCATCGTGACGGGTGAGTTGGAGCGGTTGGCCGGGGACAATCCGGATCCGCTTGACGCCTAACGTCTCTGACTACTACGCCAGCTCCCTATCCGTCTTTCCCTGGCGCTCCCCCATTTCGGACGCAGCGGCGAGGTCGATATGTCGTCTGGGTTCGACCAACACGAATCCGTGTGACGGAGCACCAGTGTTGACTTGCGTGGTAGAATCCCAGGTGCGCCCGGCCGTAGAGGCGACCAGACTCAAGACGGGGGGCTAGCCAGCACGCGATGTCCATCCCACCCCGGACCGATGTGCTCTAGCGGATCACGGCAGCGGGCCTCGAGGGCCACCTGCTGGGGCCACCTGGTAATGCGGCTCGAAAGTGCAGCCCAAGGAGGACGAGATGACACCCCTCATCGCAGCGACTAACGTCGGGCGTCTGTTCGGGAACGCCGTTGGGCAGGGAGCGAGGCTCTCTGCCGTGCGGACCCTCGTGGCAGTGGTGGTGGCGGGCGGAATCGGGGTGATGTCGGCCGGTCAGCCCGTGGATTCGGTTCGGGCAACTGGCCATCCCAACACACCGCACCAGACCACCGTCAACCTGCCCGCCGTGTCCGACGCCAGCATCGATATGATCTTCGCCGACGCGAACTTCGGTGCCGCGGACACGCTGGACGTGCAGTACCTCTCGTCCCGCCAGGTGCGGCGGGCCCTGATTCGCTTCAACCTGGCCGCGGCCGTGCCACCGGAGGCCAACATCATCGGGGCCAGCTTGTACTTATTCCAAGAGGGCGGGCAGGGCGCTGACCCGGTCGACCTGGACCTGTCCGTCGTGATCGAGGATTGGGTCGAGTCCCAGGTCACGTGGAACAACCGGCCGGCGACGGGAGGGCCGACTATCAGGTGGCCGGCGGACCTGGTGCCGGGCTACCGGAGCATCGATATCACTCCAATCGTTCGGGCGTGGCACAACGTGCCGCACTACGGGCTGGAGTTGCGCGGGCCGGCCGACGAAACGGTCTTCAGTCGGGTGTACGAGAGCCGCGAGCACGGCGAGAACCCGCCGCGGCTCGAGGTGACCTACGAGCTGCCCGCGGCCGGGCCGTATGCCTTCAGCGGGCATGTATTCGAGGGCCACCCACCCGACCGGAGCAGGCCTGTCGGAGGCATCACGATCGAGCTATACGGCGACGAGGACGAATGGCCCGAGAACGGCCCCAAAACCCTCCTGACCCGCGGCGAGACGAATGAGGCCGGCCAGTTCGACCTGGAATGGGAACCGACGGGCCGCCCCTATCCGTATTTCCACCTCATCGAGTTGGACCCGCCCGACACCTATTCCTCCGGTGCCGAGGCCGAGCCGCCGGGCTACGTCAAGAACCTCAACGTTATCTCGTATCTGGACATCCCGACGGGCCACTACGGCGGCAGCGCGTTCTGGGACCAGCGCCTGGCAGAGGACACACCGACGGCGACCACGATCCGCGCGTCGGACACACCCACGGCCTCGCCGACTCCCACGGGCACCCTTCCGCCCGATTGCCAGGAGCTCGTGGAGAACGGTGACTTCGAAACGGGCGACCTGCCGCCTTGGGGGCGGGACGGCGCGGTGGGGCTCGGGTCGGGGCGCAGCAGCGCTCACGGTGCCATGTTGGGCAACGCGGACAACGCCGACGGGGAGCTGTGGCAGGGGGTGGGCATTCCGGCCGGAGCAGAGCCGGTTCGGCTGGAGTACTGGTGGATTGTCGAGAGCGAAACGGAGCAGCCGTTCGACTACCTCGACGTAGTCGTGCAGTACGGCAACGAGCAGGTCGAACACCTGCGCACGCATCGGGCGGTGGACCCGCGCGGAGTGTGGCAGCCGGACGTGTTGGACCTGACGGACTTCGCGGGCCAGGAAATCGCCGTGACCTTCCTGGTGCACACCGACGGCGAGGTGCCCAGCACATTCCTATTGGACGACGTCAGCTTGAAAGCCTGCGGGGTGCCTACGTTGACGCCTACGGTCGAGGACACGCCGACGCCGACCGGCACCTGGACACCGACAACCACACCCACGCCGACGCCGACTGGCACCCGAACGGCGCCCGCGACCAACACCCCCACCTTCACGGCGACGCCGACTCCCATCCGACCGCCCACGGCGACGGCGACGCCGCCCGGCGAGGCCACGACGTGGGTCGTCAACACGACGGCCGATCATGGCGATGGGCGGTGCCAGCCGTTGGAGCAAGGCGACTGCACCCTGCGGGAAGCGATGCGCGAGGCCAACGAGCGGGAAGGGCCGGACACGATCCTCTTCGACATCCCGGCCGACGACCCCGGCTACGACCCCGACACCGGCTTATGGACCATCGCTCCGGAGAGTGACCTGCCAGCCATGGAAGACGACGGGACGGCCATCGATGGCCGTGGGCCGGAGGAAAGCCGCAGCCAGGCGCACGCGCTCGCGCAGGGCCCCGCCCCGCCCTGTTGGGCTTCGGGCAAGCTCGTGATCAACTTCAGCAAGTTCACGAGCGGCGGCTTCGTGGCAAGCGGGGCCAACGGCTCGCTCGTCTACCTGAACATCTACGGTAGCGACTACTACCCCGCGGTGAGCATCGCCGGCACGAAGTCCCATCACAACACCGTCTGGTGTAACAACATCCAGGGCAATCCGGCGACGAAGTCGTACCACCTGGGGGAGGGCGTCAAGATATGGAACGGCGCGTATCAGAACCGCGTCGCCACGAACACGATCAACGGCAACTCGATCGGTGTCTACATCACGAGCGGCCCGAGCGGAACGGCCGCGGCCCATCACAACACCCTGGTGTCCAACTGGATCGGCAGCGCCGCCCCCGGCGCCGTTCCCAACACCAAGGCCGGCATCATCATCGACGGTGGCGCACACAACAACACCATCGGTGGTGCCACTGACGCGTCCGTCCGCAACATCGTCTCCGGCAACGGCGGGCCGGGGATCGTCATCGCCGGCCAGGGAACCGGTAGCAACGTGGTGGCCAACAATCGCATCGGCGTCACGGCCAGCAGTGCGCAGTCGCTGCCGAACCAGGGCGCGGGCGTCCGCCTGCAGCAGCAGGCCTCCGGCAATACCATCGGCCCAGGCAACGTCATAGCCTTCAACAAGCTCTACGGCGTGGCCTTCAGCGCCTACGGCGGGCTTCCGGGCCCGAACGTGGTGACCTGGAACAGCATCTTCGACAACGTGGGAAAGGGAATCCTCAACTCGCGACTGTCGCCGCCGGTCCTGACGTTCATCACGACCGGCCAGGTTACGGGCACCACGAGCCCTAAGTGCGGTGGCTGCATTGTGGAGGTCTTCGGCAACCCGTCTCACTCGGCGACCCAACCGGCAGAGGGCAAAACGCCGCTCGGCAAGGTCACGACTCTTACCGACGGCACGTGGTCGTGGACGGGAGCGGTGCCATGGATGAGCTGGGTGACGGCGACGCTGACCAAGAACGGCGACACCTCCGAATTCTCCACACCGAAGCGGGCTACGGTCGTCGTTTTGGGCAAGGTGTGCCCGCCGGGTCAGCCCCTAATCAAGTGCTGGCCCGATGTACACCTGAGCCTGTGGACCAAGCCGAGCGACAAATGGGAGAAGATCGGTAGCGCCATCTCCGACGAACAGGGTCAGTTCGCCCTGGCGGATGACGAGTCGGCGGAGGTGCAGACCGAGTACCTGCTGGTGATGACCGACGTACGATACCGCGTAATCGGTGCGGAGTCGGCGAGCGGTGGTGAGGTGCGGGAAGACGGATCCATCCACTTCACGGGGGTGGAGCCCAAAGCGTACGATGGCAACATCTTCTACGTCGAAGAGGGGCCGCCCGCGGAATGGGTCGTCAATACGACAGCCGATCACGACGACGGAGGCTGCGATCAACTTGACCAGGGCGACTGCACGCTGCGCGAGGCAATCAACATCGCCAACGAGCATGACGGCCCGGCCGAGATCCACCTGGACATCCCGCCGGATGACCCCGGCTTCGAGGATGGTCGCTGGACCATCCGGCCGGACACGGCGCTGCCGCAGCTGGTGGGCGATGGCTTCGTGGTGGATGCGCGGCCCGAGCCGGCCCCGCCGAGCGGCTCCTTCGCCCACCTCTGCGCGGCGGAGCTCCGCGTCGTGCTCGGCGGGAGGCCCCTGCCGCCGCGCCGCGACCGCGTCGGTGTCACCGTG
>CAYYVH010000262.1:0-3915 GCA_964475075.1 uncultured Anaerolineales bacterium
CGGCCAGGGACGATACAGACACGGCCTCGTCGCGCGCAGCCCGAATGCAGCAGGCGCGGGCCTGTCTCGACAACAGCAGAGCCGAGGCCCTGACCTTCCTCTCTGACCGCTTCGGCGACTTCACCGATCTGGCCCTGGTGGACTACGCCCACGAGGAGACGCAGATCGAGAAAGTCGTGTTCGGCTGTACGCTCCAGGCGGTGATCACGGTCCAGGCCAGCAGCATCGAGGTGCCCGAGGCGATCGCGGCCTCGCCTGGGCTGGCAAGCGCGACCGACAGCGGCACGGCCAGCGCCACCGAAGACGAGCAAGCCAGTGCGACGGCCGCAGCCGCTGAGCGCAGTGCGCTCTCCAGCCTGTTGGGGGTCTGATGCCCGTTGTCCTGCCGTTCAGCCACGAAAAGCCGGCCGATCTCAAGGTCGTGCAGCTTGGGACCACCCGCTACGGCGTGCGCCTGACCTGGCGCGAGCGGCCCGCGTCCTGGTATCTGGATCTCGAAACCGCCGAGGGCGTGGCGGTTGTCTCAGGGCTGCGCGTCGTGCCGGGTGCGAGCCCCGCTCTACGGTTGGGCCCTTGGCGCGCTCAGGGCCCCGGTGGGGCGCTCTACGTGCGCGGGCCGGACCCATACGTGCGCGAAGACCTGGGCGGCGCCCTGCGGCTTGTCTGGTACGGCCCCGACGAGTTGCCCAAGGCGGCCGCCAGCGACCTGATCGTGGTGGTCTGATGACGCAGCCTCGCCGCGCCTGCACGCTTGAGTTTGGCCCCGCAGGCAAGGCCGGCCGCTCAGTCTCGGGGCTGCGCACGGTGTTCCAAGTCGAGCACACGCGGGCAAGCACCCCGAGCAAGGCCACGATCGAGGTGTTCAACCTGAACCCCGACAGCGTCGGCCTGCTGCACGATCCCGATGCCACCCTGCGCCTCCTGGCCGGGTACGACGGCAATCCCTTGCAGGTCTTCACCGGAGAGCCGATCAAGGTCGAGACGCGCCGACAGGGGCCTGACCGGGTCACGCGGATCGAGGCCGAGGACGGGGGCAAGACCTGGCGAACGGCTCGGGTTGAGGTGGTCAGCAGCACGGCGATCACGCTCCAGACGGTGCTCGATCGCGCTTTGGGCGCCGCGGGCCTCGCCGCCAGCATCGGGGCAGGGGTGGATCTCGGCGCCGAACTCACCCAGGGGATCACCTACGCGGGGCCCCTGCGCGACCTGCTCGACACCCTCACGGACAGCGCAGGCGCCGACTGGAGCCTGCGAGACGGCGTGATCGTCCTCTCGCCCCGAGGCGGAGCCGCAACGCGCTCCAGCGTGCTCCTGAGCCCGAGCACGGGCATGATCAACACGCCGGCTCGGACAGACGACGGCGTGGAAGTGACCGCACTGATCGCCCCCCAGCTACGGCCGCGGGATCTGTTCACCGTCGAGAGCGAGATCGTGCGGGGCACCTACGTGGCCGACCAGGTCGTGTTCGCCGGCGACACCCACGCGACGCCCTGGTATGTGACCGTCACGGGCAAGCCCTACACCTGAGCACGGGCAGTCGGCCACGGCGATGCTCTCGCTCCCGAGTTGAACCACCCACGCTGAGCCAGCCTCAACAGCAAAGCCGCCCAGCCCGTCGGGTTGCGCCTGCGCCAGTCGACGTGCGCGCCGTTCGCGCGCCATACCCCGAAGAACGGTGAGCGCCTGCGCAGACATTACCCAGCGCGGCCTCATCGCTTGCCCGTGGCGTACTGAGCGGACTCGATGATCTCCACCGTCTTGGACAGTTCATCAATAAGCGCATCGGCCTCGTCTTTGATGCGCCGCAGATCGCTCTTGACCTCGTCGAACAACTCCCGGCCGTCTTCGCAGAGGTCTCCACCGTAGTCGTCGAGTGCCATCTGGCACTGCGGGCACGCACCCTCGTGGGCCTGCATTCGCTCGGCGGCTACCTTGAGGGACTGCTGTAAGGCAGCCAATGCTCGGCTTGGGGTCATCGCCCCACCTCGGTGCAGTAGTCGCACACGGCGGTGTGGATCGTGTCCTCGTGCTCCTCGGCGATCTTGGGCAGCAGCGCGGCCAGGGCCATCACCTTGAACCAGTGATCATCGGCCCCGCCGGTGACAGCGCTTGCGCGCCACTCCGGCTCGTCTCCGGGGCACTCCCGCCCGCCCTTGGTGGGCCAGCGGGTGATCTCGATCTCCAGGGTCAGCGTGTCGCCCTTGTGCTCGATCTCAACCTCGGTTGTGTCCAGTACGGTCTTGCTCATGCTCGGCTCCTTGCCCCAAAGCCCCCCGGCCCCGCTTGATAGCAAGGGGCGAGGGCCGGGGTGCTGGGGTTCAGTTGGCGACCCACCGGGCAGCGGCGCGGGCCGCTCCCTTGGGGGTCTTGTAGCCCTTGGAGGGCTTGCTGTGGGCGCAGACAAACGAGCCGTCACGCTCGACGCGGCCGAAGATCACTTCGCCGTTCTCGAACACGTCGGCGGCCTTGTCGCCCTCGGTGTCGGTGATGCGCGCCCGCAGGACGTAGCCGCTGCGGAGGTTGAAAGGGCCGGGGCTTGTGATGGCGTCGGTGTTGGGCATGTTCTCTCCTTGCTACACAAACAGTATAGCGAGTGCCCCCACGAGGGTCAAGCAGACGATCGCCTACACGATCCCCCCGCGCTACCCTGACCCCGAGGAGGCCCTGTGTCATTCGATGAACTCGACGCCCTGCAACGCCTGGCCCGCGCCGAGGTCGCGCGTGTGCGAACCTGCATCCCCGGCGTGGTGACCGCCTACGACTCGGCTACCCAGCGCGCCGACGTGCGGCCAGCCATCCGGCACGCCTACCGCGACGCCGACGGGTCGGTGGCCCAGGAGCAGCACCCGATCATTCCCGGCTGCCCCGTGCTGTTCCCGGCGTCCTCCTCGGGCGGCTTCTCGATCGCGTGGCCGTTGAGCCCCGGCGACGAGGTGCTGGTGCTGGTAGCTGAGCGCTCGATCGACGAATGGCAGGCCGAGGGCAACACCGACACGGTGCCCCAGGACCTGCGGCGGTTCGCCCTCTCGGATGCGATGGTGCTCCCGGTGAGCACGCGGGGGGCCGCCGACACGGCCAGTGGGGCGATCGTGGTCCAAGGCTCCGAGGTGCGCCTGGGCAGTAGCAGCGCCTCGCAGGCCGTAGCTCTTGGGCCCGTGGTTGATGCGCAGTTGACCAGCCTGGAGGCCGCACTGACCGCCTGGGTGCCGGTGCCCGGTGACGGCGGCGCCGCACTCAAGGCCCTGCTGACGGCCCTCGTCGGCACAGGCTGGCCGGCCTCGACCGGCGCGACCAAGACCAAGGCGGAATAACGGGCCGCGCCCGCGGGGCTCACACGAGCCCGGCGGCCTCAATTGGGTGGGGGGGGAGGCCCATGGCGTCGGACAGGGCGCCCAGCTTCTTGTTCAGGACAAACAGCGTGAAGTCGCAGGGGTTGGCCTCAAAAGCGGCGCGCGCCTCGTCTTGCTCCTTCTGGGCCTTGGCGATGGCCCACTTGTTGAAGTCCTCCTCGGTTGCGGCGTTGCTGATGTTGCTGATGGTTTCGGTTTGGTTGTTCACGGTGTGGCTCCTTGCTACACAGTCTTTATAGCGCAACGGTTCAGGAGTAGCAAGGAAACGATCGCCCCCCGATCGTCTACGCGCTACCCTGAGCCCAGGAGATCCGATGCCCGTTGCCTATGACATGGCCCTGACCGCCGACGGCGATCTGCCCCTCCAGCCGGGGCTTGTCTCCGGCGTTGAACTGGTGGCCCAGCGCGTTGCCTTCGCCCTGCGCCTGCACCGCACCGAGTACCTGCTGGACACCCGCAAGGGCCTGCCCTGGCTCGACTGGATGCAGACCCGGCCCGCCCCGCTCGACACGATGGACGCGGCGATCAAGGCGACGATCCTGAGCGTGCCCGGCGTGCTCTCGAT
>CAYYVH010000262.1:4015-5973 GCA_964475075.1 uncultured Anaerolineales bacterium
CGATGGACGCGGCGATCAAGGCGACGATCCTGAGCGTGCCCGGCGTGCTCTCGATTGTCGAGTACACCCGGACCCAGGGCGACACCGCAGACGCTTGGAGCATCACGACGCGGATCCTGACCTCCGATGACGAGGAGTTCACCGCCGAGATCACGCGGGCCGCCGGGGGCGTGCCCTACGTGCTGGCCAGCGGCGGGGTCAGGTCAATCGCCTAAGCGCAGGTGTTCCGCTGCACGACTCAGGAGACGGGCCGCGCAGATCGCCCGCTCGGGCTCGCTGAGAGCCTGGCACTCGGTGATGAACTGCGAGCGATAGGCTCGGTACAAGTGCAACAGATAGGACTTAGAGTCCAGTTCGGTTAGCGCCCCAACAACCACCCACGGCCCGATCTCGTTGTCCATGCAGTAGGTGCTCATGCGCAGGCACGCCCCGGCGATCCGGGCGTCCGAGGCATTCAACTCCTCGGGGCTCACTTGGCCACCGCCTGAGCAAGACGGTAGCGATACACGGTGATGTTGCGCGCCTTCAAGTAAGTGGCGCGCGGTCTCTCGATGTATCGATCACCGGCATCAATCCTCTCGACGTGGCCCGCGGTGACAAGTGAGCGCAGCACCTTGCTGTTGACGTTCACGCGCCCTTTGCGAGGGCCCTTTGCGGTGTGCTCGATTTCGTGTTGGAGCAAGCCCGTGTCGCCGGTTGCGGCGATCTTGTTGAGGGCGGCGGCTTGTGGTGCGGTGAGTTCGGCGTTCATGGTGTCGCTCCTTGCTACACAGCAGGTATAGCGCAGCCCTCCCAGCATCGCAAGCGAAACGATCGCCCCCCGATCGCCTACGCGCTACCCTGCACAGCAGGAGGTCCCCGTGGCATCGTACTTGGACAGCAGCACCGGCCTGAGCGTACCGCGGGCCTCGGACTACGTGGCTCAGATGCGCGAGGCGATCGAGGCCGAGCTGGGCCTGAGCATCCCCTGGGACGCCACCACCGTGCTCTCGGCGCTTGTCAACGGCTGCGCAGACGGGCTCGGGGATCTCGCCGAGACTTTGCAGGACAGCGACGATCAGCGGGCTGTCGAGACGGCCACGGGCGTCTACCTGGATCACTTGTCCAGCCTGGTGGGCGTCTACCGCCGCGACGCCAGCGCAAGCAGCGTCACCCTGTCCCTGACAGCGAGCAAGGCGACCACCGTGTATCAGGGCGACCTGGTGCAGGGAGGCGGGCCAGAGGGCCGATCGCAGTGGGAGATCAGCGAGGACGTGGTGTTCACCGCGGCCGGCTCGATCGATGTGGTGGCGACCTGCACCGAGACGGGCCCGATCACTGCGGACCCCGCGGACCTGACCACGATCGTGACCCCTCGGGACGGCTGGGACAGCGTCACCAACGCCGCCGCGGCCACCCCCGGCGAGAACCAGGAGAGCGACAGCGCCCTGCGCGCCCGTCGTCTGGAGAGCCTTGCCGCCTCGGGCAGCACCTCGGTTCCGTCGATCCGCGCCGCCCTGCTGGCCCTGGACGGCATCCAGGCCGCGATCGTGGTCCAGAACCCGACGGCCCTGGCCGTGCTCGTGGAAGGCGTCGCCCTGGACCCCTACAGCGTCGCAGTGATTCTCTACCCGTCCACCCTGACCGATGCCCAGAAGAGCGCAGCGGCGACGGTGCTCTATGAGCGGTCGACGGCAGGGATCAAGCAGATGGGCTCGCAGTCGGCCACCGTCACCGACGGCGCCGGGATCTCCCAGACCGTCTATTGGGAGTGGGCCGCGGCGATCACGATCAACGTGTCGGCCGTGCTCACCCTGGCCCCCGGCTACGTGCTGGCAGACGTTCAGGACGATGTGGAGGCCGCGATCACGGGCGTGTTCGACACCCTCGCCCCCGGCGACGACTGGCGGGGGGTCGCCCCCCCCGGGGGCGCCTCTACCCGCGACGGGGTGCGGCGCGTCGCGCACACCTCGCTTTTA
>CAYYVH010000263.1:0-5921 GCA_964475075.1 uncultured Anaerolineales bacterium
GGGCTCCTAAGAAACTGGCCCCTCTGGGAACCAGTTTCTACCCGAAATCTCCTGGGCGCCCTGCGCCCGGGTGAGTGACTTGACATGGAACGTGCAGAGCTGACGGTCGACGTCGAGCATCTTGGCCATGGGCCCGTAGAGGTTGAGGTCATCAGTGACGATCACCTCGACACCAAGCTGCTCCACTAGGGGGGCCAGCCAATCGAGCACGGCCTCGGGGTTCCGCTCGTCGAGCTCGACCATCACCACCGGGTCACCGGTACCCATGTCCACCGCCACGACGATCCCGCTCGACCGGCCGCCGATGCGCGCCCCGCTCCCGTCCACGCCCAACACCCGCACCCGTCCCACTCGTCGCCGACACGCCAGCTGTTGGGCCAACGCAATGCCATCACGCCACACCGTTTGATGGCAGATGGGGGCCTGAAACAACGCCAGCACCGCCGTCGCTACTCGCACGGAAAGCCCTAATGCCCACAGCATCGCAGCCGCGGCTTGCAGGCGGTCGGTTTGCTCGGCCGCACTGATCCCAGTCGGATAGTGCCGGAACGTGCGCCCACATTCCGGATTTCGCTCTTGCGAGCGGTGGTGGAAGAAATCAGCCGTGCCTACCAGTTCGCTCACGATTTCTGCAAGAGATACGGTCCAGATCAGACTCACGACCATTACCCCCTCCAGCGCCGTGTCGAGATCGAGCGCAGTTTGCTGGAGGTCGCCCCTAGCCACGGCGTCGAGTGCCGGTCATTTCCCAACGACGCCGCGAACTGCTTCTATGTTCGGGTGACATGCGGTCGGCTCGTGCTCACGCAGTCCGCAGTGGACTCTCCCCGCAAGACGGTGCGACAGGCCGAATTCCGCGACAGGTATTCCGGCTGGACCCAGCTATCGATGTTTGGCGACGATGGTGACGGGGTATCGAGTGCGGAGCCGCGGTTCTACGGCATGATCATCCACGGCCCCGACCCTGTCTCAAGCGAACGCCCTGGTTTCATCCACCTCGTATTCCCCAGCTCGAACCAGACCGGATACATGGCGAGGTTCGACTTGCTGGCCTTGGCCGCCCGCGGATATAGTATCGAGCTGGAGGAGATCGCCGACGATTTATTCGTGGAGCTTGCGGATGCCGCCAAGGAGAGGGTGCACCCCCGTGCAGAGAAGGAAAGGAGTAGCTGATGAAGCCGGGGACTCCCGGATTCAGGCTCGAAAGGCTCCAGGAGGCTAGAGAGGCTTGCGGATTGACGCAGGCCGCCCTGGCGGACCTACTAGGCGTCACTCGCCAGGCAGTGTCGCAATATGAGAGGGGTCGCGATACGCCGCGACCGAATCGGCTACCGAGGTTGGCCGAGGTGCTTGGGGTGAACCCGCGGTTCTTCCTGGAACCGCCGCGTGTCCAACCACGCGGCACCGTGTTCTATCGACGGTTGTTCAGTCCTGCCACCAAGACAGCCCGTCGCCGTGCAGACCGACGCTTCGAGTGGTTACAGGGCCTAGTGGCCTACCTCGCCGAATTCGTGCAGCTGCCTGCGGTCAACTTCCCGAACGTGGGTGTATCCAGTGACCCGTTGGATATCAATGAGCGAACCATCGAGAAGGCTGCAACCGCAGCACGGCGTCATTGGGGGCTTGGCGACCGGCCGATTAGCAACCTCGTCTGGTTGGTGGAAAACAACGGCGGCCTGGTCATCCGCTCCAGCTTGGGGCATCATGCATTGGATGCGTTCTCCGAGTGGAGCCCGCAGTTGGCGCGACCAGTCTTCATCTTGGGTAGCGACAAGGATTCCGCGTGTAGATCCCGATTCGACCTAGCGCATGAACTGGGCCACATGGTGCTCCACGCCTCAGTACCCGCGAACGCAGCGCGGCGACCGGAGATCCATAAGCTTCTTGAACGACAGGCCAATCGCTTCGCAGGTGCTCTTCTTCTTCCCGCCGAGGAGTTCTCCCGGTTTGTCACTGTGCCAAACTTGGACCTTTTGGTGACGATGAAACCCACCTGGAAGGTGTCGGTCGGCGCCATGATCTATCGGTCTGCGGATCTTCGGTTGGTTTCCCGAGACCAGGCCCAGCGGCTCTGGGCGCTCTACAGCGGCCGAGGCTATCGTAAAAAGGAGCCGTACGACGACGAGATCGAACCCGAGTATCCACGGCTTGCCGGCCGCGTGCTGACGCTGCTGCTGTCGGAGGGAGTACTGACCAAGGATGAGGTGGAGTACGACACAATGCTGGGCGCCCCGTTGATCGAGGAGCTGGTCGGCCTACCGCCGGGGTACATGGCAGCACGGGAGGCTGGGTCATCCGTAACACCCATGACAGGCAGTTCGAATCCCGACGCACGCGCGTCATCCGATCGGCGGGGCCAAATACTGAAGTTCCGTCGGACCAACAAGGGCGGTCGCTAGAATCGCCCTGCCCATGAGCCGCTGGAAATACCCTCCCGGCCGTGTCCGTTACCCGGGCAGAAGAGCTGCAGGTTCCCGTAGCCAAGAGCTGGGGCGCCCCACTCTCGCAGAGCGCCCCCGCATTCCCCTCGTAGCGCTTTGGCGCCGAAGGTGCGGCGGGGGTGGTCGCGTGCCTTTGGCCGTTCGGGGTGGCGGGCGGCAGACGGGTGGCATATCGTTGGGTGCGTCATGTTCAGAAGAGCCATGGTCCTTATCATGCTCGCGGGATCGGCCGCCGCTTGTGGGCCGTCGGATACGGGCGTGCCGTCGCCCGCGTCGAGGGCTGAGCCACGCGGGCAAACACCGACGCCGACTGCATCACCCACTGCTGCAACAAGGCTCGCCGAGCCACTGATCTCCGAACAGGAAGCCGTGACCATTGCTCAACAGCTGACTCCTCCAGAAATCGAATGGTCAGAACACCTGGCGCGACTGGTGAAGTGGTGCATTGCCGAAGACAGCATTCAACGCATCAGCGGCCAAGACCCTCTCTCGTATGTCTGGGTCGTCGCGTTCCAGTCCGTTGACCCATTCAGCCACCACGTCTTTTTTCCTGAGTTCATCCCGGATGCGACCGGCGGTTTGGAGGCCGATGGGGGCTACTATATGGTCGACGCTCAGGCGGGCAACGTGAGTATGAAGGATCTATTCGCGAAGACTTGGACATATGATGGCGCCGACCAACTAGCTGACGGCGATTGCCAGTAGCGGGTACGGAACTGGTCCCGAGGCGTGGGAGAAACCGATGGGGGCGCCCCTCGCGAGGCGCCCCCTTTGCGGTTGCGGCGTCCGGTCGTCAGCCCCGAATCAATCGCATGGCGATACCGCCGGGCGGTACGGTCCTTCGCTCGCGTTCAACCCTCTGGCCCTTCCCTACACCGCGCCGGCATTGAGGCTTGCCGGCCAAGGCTATGTCCCCGAGGCTTCAGACGTCAGGTCACTCCTTCGCCTGCCCGGGTAGGGACACCTGGACATCACAGGGCCTGCTCAATCTTGCAGAGCAGCACTCCCCACTACTACAGACACCGGGGAGCGCAAAGGAGTAACGCGCTGGGCTAGAAATGAGCATGGTGGCGAATGCGTCATGGTTCCAGTAGTGCTGCAGGCACTTAGGATTGACGTCGATACACGCCAGTGATAACCCATAGGAACGTCGGTCGATTAACACCGTGTTACGGTACCGAACAGGCGAATTGTCGGCTCTCCAAATCAAATACCCACAGTGTCGCCAGAGGCCCTACGGCACGGGCGTTGGCCGGTTCTCGAGCAGGTCCACTTGCACCTGGGCCATGTGAGCCAGGTAGCTGTCGGTATCCGAGTGCTCGACCACCAGCCTGAAGTCCTCGTACGCGTCGTCGAACTGGCCCAGCGTGTAGCGCAACATGCCGCGGTTGAAGTACGCCTGGGGGTCCTGGCTGAGCTCGATCGCGCGAGTGTAATCTGCCGAGGCCAGCTCGTCGTCCCCCAGCCCCTCGTACGCCAGGCCTCGATTGCCGTACGCCTGCGCCAACTCGCCGTCATGCTCGACGGCCTGGTCGAGATCGGCTATGGCCGCCTCGTACTCCTCGCGCTCGTAGTGGGCCCGGCCGCGGTTGGCATACGCGTCCGCATATTCCGGCTGCATCTCCAGGGCGGAATCGAAGTCGGCCATCGCTTCGTCATACTTGCGTTGGCCCAGGTAGGCCACCCCGCGGTTGTTGAGCACCTCCCAGCGTTTGTAGTGCTCATCGTCGGGCTCCGCCCCCGCCAGACGCAGCGACTCCGTGCAGTCGGCCACCGCCGCCTCGTTCTCGCCCAGCGCCCCGTTGGCGATACACCGGTTGGCGTAGGCTACGGATACGTTGTCCCCGGCCTCGATGGCCTCCGTGTAGACCTGGCGCGCCGCCTCGTAGTCGCCCAGATCCAGGAACCGCTGACCGCGCTCGTGCGGCCCCAGGAACCGACCGCAGCCCACGGCGAGCAGCGTCACTACGAGCAGCACCGTGCCCACCGCGGCACGACGTAGGTTCAATGCCAATGGGGTCATTGCCGTTCTCTCCTTCAATCGACAAGTATGGCCGTCGGTCACCACTAATCCGTTCTCACGGTGGTCGATGGCCTGGGATGATTCGGCACGCATCCGAACGTCACCCGCCGTCCGCGCGGCGGCACAGGAAGATGAACATGCTGGCCATGTTCACCGGCATCCAGCGCGCCAGCGGGATCAACAACCGGCTCGGGTGACGAACCGCCCTCAGCCACGCCAGCCGACCGGCCACCGTGCCCTCGTAGCCCACAACGCGCTCCACCACCAGGCCACCCGCCGCCAGGAGCCGAACCCACTGCTGTCGCGTGCCGTAGCGCTGCAGCGGCTGCCCGTCATCGTGGATGTCGCCGTGATGCCAGGTGTGGAGCACGTTCCAGCGTAGCCCGAAGCTGTTGGGCAGGAGCACGAGCGCCAGTCCATCGCCCTTGAGCACCCGTGCGATCTCCTCCACGCCGCGTCGTGGATCGATGTAGTGCTCGAGGCTGCCGATGCTCGTCACGCGATCGAAGCTCCCGGCAGCGTAGGGTAACACCTCCCCATCGGCCACCGCCAACAGCAGACGACCAGTCATCGGACCTCCCAGGCGCACAGCCACCGGCGAGAAGTCGACACCATGGGCCTCCGCGCCACGGGCCTCAGCCAGACGGGGCAGCTGCCCCTGCCCGCAAGCCACGTCCAGCAGGCGCATGCCCGGGCGCAACGCCGCCAACTCCAGCAGCCAGTTGACGAAACGGTCCGGCTTCCGTATCCCGTGGTACGTATAGATCTCGTCGTAGGCCGCCTGGGCGGGCGTTTCATCGTGGCGGATCTCCAACATCCCGCGCATCAGCTCGTCCATGCTTCCTCCTCCGCAACTCCGTCCGCCGGCTGGGGGGACGCGGCGCCGTCAGCTCGACCGAGCCGGACGGCCGCCGTGGCCAGCACCGCCCAGGATAAGCCCACCAGCGTCAGCCAGATCCGCCAGGCGATGACGACCCCGAGGGCCACGACCGCCGAGTCGTAGAGTGGCCTGAGCAAGAAGACCATTCCCCCGTCCTTGAACACGGCCGTCAACGGCAGCCACGCCAGCAGGTTCGCCACTGCCATCGTCCACGCCGCAACGCTCAGGGCATCCGGCAATGATGACGCTGGGCTGACGGCACCCATCACAAGATAGAGCGCCGCGCCCGACAATGCCAGGACCGCCAGCTCGCGCGTGAACCAGCCCAAGAGGTCGCGCGCGGTGAGATCCAACGGCGGTGCCGGCTGGCCGAGCAACCGGGCGGCGAAGGCCACCAGCCGCCGGAAAAAGGCCGGACGCAGCAGCACCACCGCCAGCAGGCCCACAGCGCCCAAGAGCGGCGCCCAGCGGGGAGGAAAGGCCCGGGAGAAGGGCGCCGCGCGCCCGTAGAGGACCAAGCCCGACGAACCCAAGAGCATACACTCTCACACCACCGCTGCGCTCACAGTCTGGGTGC
>CAYYVH010000264.1:0-5877 GCA_964475075.1 uncultured Anaerolineales bacterium
GGCAAGCGACATCCGGCACATCAAGCCCGCGCCTCCCGCCCTGCTGATGGGTGGCACACCGCTCCTGGCGCGACCGCTCTATCATGTGGCGTGGGTCCTCCCGCTCCTGGCGGTGGTCGGCACCTGGCTGTGGGACCGGCGCCGCCGACACCTGGCGCGCAATGTCGCCGTCGCCCGCGCGCGGCGGGCCCGGCGCGTCGCCCGCAAGCGGCTGTCGGACGCGCGCAAGCTGGTGGAGAGCGACGAGGACGGAGCCTACGCCGCCGTCGCTCGCGCCCTGAGCGAGTACTTGGGCGACAAGTTCAACCAGCCCGCGGCGGGCCTGACGCGCGACGCCATGCGCCGGTCCCTGGATGAGCACTCCGTTGGGGACGCACTGGTCGATCGCGCCCTGGGGTGCCTCGACTGGGCCGACTCCGGGCGCTTCGCCCCGGTTGCTGCGGGGCGCGGGTCCGCCGACCTTTTGACGGAAGCGGAGACGATCGTCTCCGACCTGGACAAGGCACTGCCGTGACGCGCGTCCGCTCCGCTCGGCAGCGCCTGGCGATCCCACTGCTGATGGTGGTGGCGCTGTCCGCCTGTGCGCCGCGGACGACTTCCGGCGCGCAGATGGCGGACGCCAACCGGCTCTACGAGGCAGGGCGGTACTCCGAGGCCGCGGCCGCCTACCAGGTGTTGGCCGACGGCGGCGTCGAGGACGGGACGCTCTACTACAACCTGGGCAACGCCTACTTCAAGGCGGGGGATTTGGGACGGGCTATCCTGAACTACCGACGGGCCCAGTTGCTGCTGCCCCGCGACGGCGACGTGGCGAGCAACCTGCAGGTGGCTCGCGCCCAGACCCGCGACCGGCTGGATGCCGATGACGGCGGCGCCCTCGTCGCTCTGGCCCGCCGCACCCTGGTGGAATCGACGACGCTGGACGAGGCGGCCGCCGTGGCGATGGGACTGTGGGTGCTCCTGTGTGCACTCGTGGCGGTCGCCCTTCTCTGGCCCCGCGCGCGCCAGGCGCTGCGCTACGGCATCGCCGTGGTGGCGATGATGCTGGCGACGGGGGTGCTGTCGGTCGGGATCCGGGTCCTGGAGGCACGCGCCGGCCCACCGGCCGTGATCGTGGCCGAGGAGGTGGCGGCGCGCAGCGGTCCCGGCACGGAGTACCTGACCGAATTCTCGCTGCACGTCGGAGCCGAGGTTCGCGTGATGGAGCAGCACGACGACTGGCTGCGCATCTCCCTCCCGGGCGACCTGCAGGGCTGGGTGCCCGGCGGGGCGGTCGACGTACCGTGATGCCCCAGCCCATCACCGCGGGCATTTCGGGTCCGATTCCAACCACAAGAGGCTGCAATGGAACCTGAAATCCAAGCGATCAACGAGAAGGTCCAACAGGAAGCCATGTTCATTCAGGACCTGTTGGCGGAGATCGGGAAGGTCATCGTCGGGCAGGACCGCCTCATCCGGCGGCAGCTCATCGGACTGCTGGCCGATGGGCACATCCTCATCGAGGGCGTGCCCGGACTGGCCAAGACACTGGCGGTGAAGACGCTCTCCGAGGCCATCCAGGCCAGTTTCCAGCGAATCCAGTTCACGCCCGACCTGCTTCCCGCCGACGTCGTCGGCACGCAGATCTACAACCCGCGCAGCGGCGAGTTCACCCCCCGCCGCGGGCCGGTCTTCGCGAACCTCATCCTGGCCGACGAGATAAACCGCGCCCCTCCGAAGGTGCAGAGCGCCCTGCTCGAGGCGATGCAGGAGCGCCAGGTGACCATCGGCGACACGACCTATCGGCTGGACGAGCCCTTCCTGGTCCTGGCGACGCAGAACCCCATCGAGCAGGAAGGAACCTACCCGTTGCCGGAAGCACAGGTGGACCGCTTCATGCTCAAGGTCGTGATCACCTACCCGGAGCGGGACGAGGAGCGCGTGATCCTGCAGCGCATGACCGGCGAGCCGCTCCCGCCGGTGCGGCCGGTAGTCTCCCCGGAGCAGATCCTCCACGCCCGGGCGATGGCCCGCGAGATCTACGTGGACGCCAAGATCCAGGAGTACGTGCTCGACCTGGTGTTTGCCTCGCGCGAGCCGGAGAAGCACGGCCTGCCCGACCTGTGCCAGCTCATCGCCTACGGCGGTTCGCCCCGCGCCTCGATCTACCTCGTCGCCGCGGCAAAGGCCCACGCCTTTCTCGAGGGACGCGGGTACGTGACGCCCGAGGACGTGAAGCAGGTGGCCACCGATGTGCTCCAGCACCGTGTCATCGTCACGTACGAGGCCGAGGCGGAGGACATCAGTTCCGCCGACGTTGTACAGCAGATACTGGACCAGGTTGACGTGCCGTAACATAACCCTCGAGCAGCAGCATGCTGACATCCGAACTCATCCGTGCCATCCGCCATATCGAGATCCGCACGCGGCACCTGGTGAACGACAGCTTCGCCGGGGAGTACCACGCCATCTTCAAGGGCCGCGGGATCGAGTTCGATGAAGTGCGCGAATACCAGCCAGGCGACGAGGTACGGACCATCGACTGGAATGTGACGGCACGCATGGGCAAGCCGTTCGTGAAACGCTACGTCGAGGAGCGCGAGCTGACGGTCATGCTGGCCTTCGATGCCAGCGGGTCAGGCGCCTTCGGGACGGCCAGTCGCTTCAAGCGCGGGCTGTCCGCCCAGCTGGGCGCCGTGCTCGCCTTCTCGGCCATCACGAACAACGACAAGGTAGGGCTGCTCGCCTTCACCGACCAGGTCGAGCTGCACATCCCGCCGCGGAAAGGGCGGCGGCACGTCCTGCGCCTCATCCGCGAGTTGCTGGCGTTCGAGCCCACCGGGCGCGGCACCGACATCACGCTGGCGCTGGATCACCTCAACCGCAGCCTCAAACGCCGGGCGATCATCTTCATCCTCTCGGACTTCCTGCTGCCCTACGACCGGCCGGACGTCATCAAGACCTACGAGCGCGCACTCCTGATCACCAACCGCCGCCACGACCTGGTTGCCGTGTCCGTCACCGACCCGCGCGAGACGACGTGGCCCCCCGTGGGGCTGGTGGCGTTGGAGGATGCGGAGACCGGGGCGCGCTGTTGGATCGACAGCGGAGACTCGGGCTGGCGCGAGGCCTTCGCCGCGCAGGCCGCCGACCGATGCGCCGCCCGCGATGCGGCCTTCACGCGCGCTCAGGTGGATCACGTCGACACCACCGTCGGCGAAGATTATGTCGAGCCGCTGCTCGCCTTCTTCCGGGCCCGGGCTCGCCGCTGGAGGCGGTAGGATGCCCTGCGACGCCGTTCCCGCCCGGCCCGTGCGGACGACCGTCTTCGCCGCCCTCGGTGTCGTTGCCGTCGGCATGACCTTCGCGTCCGTGGCGGCCCGGGCCCGGGCACAGGCACCGGCCCAACCGGTCACCGCGGCCTGGGAGGCTGGCCCACCGCCCGAGGGGGGCTGGACGGTGGGCGACCCGATCCCGCTGCGGCTGAGGGTGGTCTATCCGGACGACGTCGAGGTCACCCTGCCGGAGCTACCCCAGCAGTGGGCGGCATTCGAGGTTCGAGACCAAGCGCTGCTCGAGCCGAGCACGAACGACGACGGCTCCGTCACCGCCGTCCGCGAAGCCACGGTCACGCTCTGGTCGCCCGGTGAGCACGAGACACCGCCGTTTGTGATCCGCGCCCGGAACGCCGACGGTGAGATCGACGAGGTGCCCGTCGGGCCGCTGAGGGTCGACGTCGTCAGCGTGTTGGCCGCGGGCGACGAGAGCCTGCGGGATCTGAAGCCGCAGGCAACGCTCGCCGGGCCGCCGAAGTGGCCCTGGTTGGTGGCTGGCGCGATCGCCGCCGGCGGCCTGCTACTGGCTGCTCGGTGGCTGCGGCGCCGGTGGCGGCGCGGTGGTGTCGAGGCGGAAACGGCGGAACGGGTGGACGATCGCCGGCCCGAGGAGATCGCCTACGGCGAGTTGGTGCGCATCGCCGCCCTGGACCTACCCGTCCAGGGCGAGTTCAAGCACCACTACACGCTCTTGACCGACTGCGTGCGCTCATACGTCGAGGGTATGTACGGCATCCCGGCCGTGGACCGTACGACCGGCGAGCTGCTGCGGGCGCTGCGCCGCTCGCGGATGCAGCGGGGCGCGGTCACGCACCTGCACGACCTGCTGCGGGAAGCCGACCTGGTCAAGTTCGCCCGGCTCCGCCCGTCCATCGAGCGCGCTCGCGGCGCGGTCGCCGACGCGCGCCATCTCATCGACATCACCAAGCCGGCCCGCACGACGACGAGCGCCGGAATCGACGACGGGGGTGGGGGCGCATCCCACCTCACGACGGATTCAACCAGCGACCCATAAGCCGATGCTACGATTCGCGAAACCCTGGCTCCTGCCGGCGCTGCTCCTCATCCCACCGCTGGCCGCTTGGCTGTGGCGGCGGGAGCGGCCGGCGACGCTGCAGTATTCGGACCTGCGCCTGGTGCGCGGCCTGCCAGGTTCGGCCCGGCTACGCCTGCGCCGGCTGCCCACGGCTATGCGCGTGCTCACGTTGGCGTTGCTCATCGTAGCCGCCGCACGGCCACAGGCGAGTCGCGAGTGGGAAGTGATCCGTGGCAAAGGCGTGGACATCGTGCTCGCAGTGGACATCTCCGGCAGCATGGCCGCCCTGGACTTCGAGCCACAGAATCGGCTAGAGGCGGCCAAGCAAGTCATCGACGAGTTCATTGCCGAGCGGCGCTACGATCGCATCGGCCTGGTCGTATTCAGCCGGGAGGCGTTCAGCCAATGCCCGCCCACGCTCGATTACCGCGCGCTGCGCGAGCTATTGTCCGAGGTGGCGCTGGCGCCCGATCTGGGGCTGGATGACGGCACCGCCGTTGGCATGGGGCTAGCACAGGCGGCGTCCATGCTCCAGGACAGCGACGCCCGTAGCCGCGTGGTCATCCTGCTGACCGACGGAGTAAACAACGCCGGGCAGATCGACCCCATCACCGCCGCCCAGACGGCCCAGGCGCTGGACATCAAGGTCTACACCATCGGCATGGGACGGCCCGGCCAGGTGCCCTTCCCCGTCGACGACCCCTTCTTCGGCCGGACGACGCAGCTGATCGAGAGCGAGATCGACGAAGAGGCGCTGCAGCGCATCGCCGAGACGACGGACGCGCTCTATTTCAGGGCCACGGACACCGCGGGTCTGCGCCGGATCTACGCGCAGATCAATGAAATGGAGAAGTCCGAAGTCGAGGTGCAGGTCTTCACCCGCCACCGGGAGCTGGCGGGCTGGGTGCTGTTCCCCGCGTTGGCGCTGTTGCTGTTGGAGCTGATGGTGCGGCACACGCTGTTCCGCACGCTGCCGTAGCCACAGCCCGTCCGCCGGGCGCTGGCCTGGGCCGACCCTTTTGGGGCGTGTCAAGGCCGACATGTTCGACTACGCGGAGGAGCACTTCCAGGGCATCTCACGGAGCACGGGGCGGCTGATTCGGGCCAGCGTAAGCGTTCACGGGGGTGGTAGCAACAGCGAGCAAGAGCGAGCACACAGGCATCCAGAGGTGGTGTAGGTGGCGGAGATGGCCATAGCAAGAGCGACCACAATCGATCAACACCGAGCAGCCAGGTGACATTGCAGGCTCCGAATCGGACCCCCTTGAACGCTTACGGGCCAGCTACATCAACGAGCATGACTCGGCCCTCGTGCAGCTCGCACAATCTCGCGGCTACGAGAACTGGGTGGACTACCGCGAAGACCACTCCAGGTACGTCTTGGACAAGCCAATGCCGGAGGTGGAGCTCCCGGACGGATTCCCCATCCAAAGCCTGGCCGACGAAGTGGACGTGCGGAAGTCAACAAATAGGACCGTGCAACCGAGGGCGCCGATGCGCCGGCAGGGGGGTTCGATGCGACGAGGG
>CAYYVH010000265.1:0-5856 GCA_964475075.1 uncultured Anaerolineales bacterium
GCGCATCCCGAGCGGGGCGCCCCCCGCCCCCCCCCGCCGCTCGATCCCCCGCCGCCCCCGCGTCCGCATGCGGTCAGCGTAAGGAGGGCAAGACACCACAGATGGACATGACGGGACATGGTCGGCCTCCTGGGCAGGGTCGGTTCTGTCGGGTGGAGCGGGGTTGATCAGGGCTTCTCGTGGGCTACGACCACGTTGTTCTGGTAGACGTCCTGGTACGCGATGAACACGCGCGTGACGTTGCTCCAGAGGATCGTTCCCGGGCAGCTGAGCACGTGCTCGACGGCATCGGCCGGGAGCGGCCCGGAGTCGTAGATGAAGCCGGGGCCCGACACGGGACCGCAGGTGGGCCCCGTGCCCACGAGCTGCACACGGACCTGGCCACCGATCACAGCCTTGGGCGACACGTTGGAGTTTCCGCCCTGGGCGTACGTCCATGAGATCCGATTGACGAAGCCGCTGCCGTCCACGTCCACGGTCGGCACGGGCAGCAGGAGGCTGGCGGCCGCCGTCGACTGGTCGGCCAGGTCGAACGTCAGCATGTTGGGTGACAGCGTGATGTCGTAGCTGCCCCCCGGCGGCAGCGTCGGCGTCTGGATGAACGGCGTCGAGTAGAGGGCACTATCCCCGAACGTCTGGCGGAACTCGGACGGCGTCGTGTTCAGGGTCGAGACGGGGGGCCCCGTGAAGGTTGCCGCGGCGGGCAGGGGGAGCCCTTCGGCACTGAACATCATCCGCCAGCCCGCCGAAGTAGGCGCGCCCGAGGGCGTGGAGGTCAAGCCGCCCTGGAAGCTTCCCCCCGAGACCCAGATCAGCAGCCCGATGCGCCAGAACTCGTTCTCGAGGACGTCGATGACCCCGTTGCCGTTGGCGTCGGGGTTGTGCACGATCGTGCTGAATGCGTCGTCCGCACTGCCGAGGATGGTGCGCTCCTCCGCCGTCAACTGGAGTTGTCCCGTCGTGGGATCGATCGACGGCGTGACGATGCCGGCCTGCGAGGAGAGCACGCCGAGGTTGATCTCGTCGAGGCCGGCATCCACATCCGTCAGCGGCAGGGAGTCGAGCCCGTTCGGGAGACTCAAGTAGCCGAGGAACTCGCCGGCCGAACCGGCGAAGATCACGCCGACCGGCTCGCCGGGGGTGACCTCGACATCGAACTCGCCACTGACGACAGGCGCGACGAACCACCCCCCGCCGACCTCGAAGCCGATGATCTGGGCCACGTCCGCCGGGTTGATGGCCGAGGCGGGGCTGGTGCCTCCCGGTCGGACCTTGGCGCTCGCCGTATGCGTGCCTCCGTTGAAGGTGCCCTTCAGATGAAGACCGGAGCCCGACGTACCGCCACTTCCGCCTCCGCTTCCCCCTCCGCCTCCGCCTCCGCCTCCACAGCCGCAGAGGAAGGCGAGGACGAGAAATGCGAGGCCTGTGGTCGTGCGCATGGGCTTGGGCTCCCTTCACGTGCGGCGTGCACGCTGCCGGGTTCAAGGCGACTTGCGCCGAGAGCCTTCGCGCAAAATCTCGATTGGGCCTACCTCGGGCGCCTCGGCAGGAGGCGGCGCCGACAGAGCGGGTTGTCAGGCGGGAGTGGCCCTTCTGTTCACTCCGGCGTCCCCACCGAATTGTGCGCAAAGGACCGCACGCGCTGTCGCCTTGTAGTTGGCCCGAAGGACCTTGACAGGAGGCACCTATGCGGCACGCGCTCATCTCAACTCTCTTGCTCCTCGTACTCGTCGCCTGCGGCGGCGGAGGAAGTGGCGATGTCAATGGTGCCTCGGACCCCGTCCTCATCGACGGCATCGTGTTCAAGGGCAATCTGGCCTTCGCGGACCTGACCGTCCACGTGCTCAAGGCCGACGGCAGCCTGGGCGCGCTGCTCGGTGCGACGCAGACCTTCAGTCGCGGCCAGTTCAGCTTCCTCTCGCTCAAAGGAACGCCGACGGGCTACATCTACGTGGAGACGAGCGGGGGCAGCTACGTCGACGAGGCCACCGGCCAGACTGTGAACCTGACACCCTCCCAAGGCCTGTGTGCCGTAGTTCGCGATGACCCCTCCAACATCACCGTGCTGGCCATCACCCCGCTCACCACCATGGCAGCCAAGCGCATCCTGTCGCTCGCGACGAGTGGCACACCGCTCGATCTGGCCTACGAGTCGGCGACGACCGGGGTGGAGCAGCAGTACGGTCTGCCCGACATCCTGAGCACCTTCCCGGCGGATCCCACCGATGCCGATGCCACGGACGTGGCCTCCCGGCAGGAGCGCCAGTACGGGATCGTCGTCGCGGGCATCGCCGAGCTCGCAGCCGGCATGGGCATGTCGGCCGTCGATCTCACCGCAGCCCTGACCTCCGATGCCCAGGATGGCATGATCGACGCCAACCTGCTGCCCGACCTGCAGGACGCCATCAACACGATCGCGGGCCGGACGATGGCGAACCACCGGCTGGCCGGCCACGTGATCGCCCAAGCACCCGTTCCCCTTGGTGTGGCCAGCGGCGACATGCTTCGATTCACCGTCAACGCCTTGCCGGCCTGGATCTCCGGCCAGCCTGCCTCGGTCGCCCTCGGGGTCGCCGGAGGCACGCCACCCTATGAGTTCGATGTCTTCGCGGGCTCGCTGCCCGCGGGATTCGAACTTGTGGGCAGCCAGATCACCGGGCAGAGACTCCTCGCCGCGGGCACGACACACTTCATCTCCGCGCCCTTCACGCTGCGCGTGCGGGACAGCGCGAACCCGCGCGCCGAGGCCCTGATGCCCACGCACATCCAGGTCACGTCGCCGCCGCCGCAGATCACATGCCTACAACCGCCGCCCGCCCAGGAGGGTGTCGCGTACGACGAGCAGATCGCCAACATGATCGGCCTGCATCCACCCTTCTACTTCTCGCCGGATACGCTCCGCAACGGCACGCGCCCGCCGGGCCTCGGGATCTGGACGGGCGGTCGGCTGCGCGGCACCCCGACCCAGGGCGTCGGCGGAGGCACCTACACCTTCGGCGTCTGCGGCGTGGATCTGATCGGCAACCAGGACTGCTGCCTGGTCACCGTCCTCGTGCAGGCGGACTCGAGCGGCGGAGACTCGGGCGGCGGAGGCCCCTGCGACGGCACCTACGACGGCACGTTCTCGGCCAACTCCCCCATCGGACCGAGCAGTGGGCCGATCCAGGTCAGCGTGATGAACGGCATCGCACAGTTGGTGCCGCCGGGCCCTTCGTTCGGCGGCAACGTGGATGGCGGGTGCGTCCTGGACGGGTTCTGGAACAACTGCCCCGGCGCGGGCTGCGTCAACTTCCCCGTGACGGGGACCTTCTCGACCACGGGCACGTTCCAGCTCTCAGGCCAGAACGCGACGGGCAGCGAAAGCGTAACGATCACGCTGGCGAAGCAGTGAGCACCGCCGTCACCTTCAGCTCGTCGCCGTAGCGCGGACAGACGAGCGGGTCCACCTCGCAGATGCTTGCCAGGAGCCGCGCCCGGGAACGCCGGCGCTCGCGCAGCAAGTCGTCGAACTCCTCCTCGCCGGCGCTAGGCTCGGCAATTGGTTCCGCAGCCGACCTCTCGTCCAAGACCTCGGACGGCGCCGGCCGGTAGAGCCGGCGCGCACGGTTCGCGCAAGCGCCCGGCCGAGCGCTTGCGGCCGGGATGAAGACGCGCACAATGCGCATGCCCTGCACCGCGGTGGTGGCAAAGTAAGAGAGAGTCCGAGGGACGTGTGTACGAGGGAGAACAGAATGATGCGACTTACAACTAGTGCCTTGGCGCTCGCTTTTTCGATGTTCGCGGCGTGCGGGGTCAAGGATGATGTCTTCCGACCGGCAGGAACGCCATCGATTCAGCAATCCAGCGTGGCACTCAACTCTCCGCCAGACGTGGTGTCAACAAGCGGACTGGTGGCGGACGACGACTTCATGTTCCTTACGGACGGAAGCGCATGTGTGCGCGTTTCTAAGGGCGATTTGAGCAGCACTTCCCAGGAAGTGAACGTCACCGGCAGCAAGGTTCTTTGGGCGGACAAGTGGGAAGTCGACAGCGTTGCGTATCTCGTAGTGAGCGTTGTAGACGCCTCCGACATTGCCTCTCTGTACCGCTACCATGACTCCGATAGCGATGGCCTCCCTGACGAGAGCACAGAGACCTTGCTCTTCCACAGCGGCACGGCGAAGATGTACATTACCGATGGCGTGTGGGGCGGAGAAGACGGCCATCTCTACTTCCTCGATCGGCGTTGCCAGGACATTCAGGTCGCCGAAGACACCGATGACGATGGCTGGCCTGACACGATTTGCTCCACGGCATTTGCGCTCTCTTCCGCCCATCCCGAGCTGCTGGGCGTTCGCAGCATCGCCCCCGAGATGACAGGACTTGTCGGCGAGATCTATGGCCCCAACGCCGGCGGCGCCCAGCTCGTCGGTGGGGCTAGGTTCGTCATGTACGACGCGGACGATGATCTCGTCGCGGAAGCGTTTTTCTATGAGCCTGGGCAGATGCTAGCGCCCAGTACCTGGGGCGTGCCCTACTCCGGCCAGACCTCCATCGATGTTGACGGTGGCACCGGATCCAACGGTTCAACGGCAGAGATATGGGAAGTGGACGCCAACTACGATGACGTGGCGAGCTTGGGCTCGGTGGTTCTCGGCAGCGACGGCAAAGGCACCATCACGCTTTCACGAGCGCTCGTCGAAGACGAAGTCCTGAGTGTTCGCTTCGATGGGAAGGAAGATGATCATCACCTGCCCGTGGTGATGGGCGATCAGCCGCAACTTCTAGAGCTGGTCTACGACAACCCTCTTCCCCTGGCAGCGGCCACGACCATCACCATGAAGGGCTTGAACCTCACGCTCGGGATGACTGTGCGCGTCCGGGACGTAGCCAAGGACACCGAGAGCGACTTGGCAGTGGCAACACTTGTGAGCAGCACGGAGGCCACGGTGACCATTCCCACCAGCGTGGCTACGTCCACATCCACTCGAGGATGGCAAGTCTGGCTTCTTCCCAGCGCCAGTTCCGAAGATACATCCTACTTGAAGCTCTTGCCGGCGGACTCGTCGACGGTCTACTCGATCACTTCATTCGTTCCGAGCTCAGGCGCTGTTGGCACCGAGGTAGTTCTCACTGGATCCGGATTCGAGGAGCGAGACGTTGAAGGCGTTTGCTTCGACGGAGTTCCCGCCACGACGTTTACGGTAGACAGCGACACCCAGATCACAGCGACGGTGCCTGCGGGTACTCAGACGGGGCGCATCACGGTCATTCAGTTGCACAACATGATCATGAGCGCTATAGATTTCACCGTTACCGTTCCCTAGGATCCGCCGACAGTCACTCGCTCCCCTAGGTCTCGCTTGATAGGTCGGAGAGTCGTCGCACTTGCCGCGGCACTAGTCTTGCTGACATGCGGCTGCGTACGAAATGGCTTCATGGTCGGATCGCGGCCCTACGCCGCCGTTCTCAGGGCCCTCACCGGGCCCTCTCTCCTTCGACATCTCTCGCCCTCTCTGCCGCCTCCAAGGCGGCGTTGGGGAGAGGTCGGTATCAGCACCACTTTCCGGGCCTCAGCCGGACAAGAACTCGTTGAGGACGACACGCGCTCTCGTCCTCGCGGTGCTCGGCACCGCCCCGTCCTCGCCGGCTTTGCATGGCCTTCGCCGAGGCGATCCGATCACGCGCGCACGGCCCCCGAACCTGCCTGTGGCCGTGGTTTCCAGGTTCGGACACCGGCCTTGCCCGCGGGACGGGGTGAGCGGTTACGGCTGGAAGTAACCGAATGCGGGTCGTTTCGCACGGAGGTGCCTCCGCTCCATGGTCCGACGTAGGGGCGAGCACAGGACGTTGCCATGAGTGGCAACGTCGGTTGTC